>JAYSTY010000362.1:0-15452 GCA_043719385.1 Blastocatellia bacterium
CACGAAGCGCTGCGCAGCTTCTCGCCTTACTTTGGCGGTGGTTGCTTCTCCGAGAAGCTCATTGACGCGACCAATCCAAAGGTCAGCGGACAGTTGGGTGCTTTGATTCCGAAGGGTGAAGTGGGAACGATCCGCTTCAACGTCACGGCAGCAGTTGGACTGTTAATGACCTCGAACAAAAACACGTTCAGCGGCATCCGCACCCTGCATAAAACACAGGTTGGTCGCTCACGTGTAGATGTTCCGCAATTCATGCCTGATTGCCAGTACTACAATGGTCCCAGAGAAGTTGTAGTTCTTTAATTGGGTTGAGCTAAAACTTAAGCAGCGAAAAAGGACTGAGGTCAACCTCAGTCCTTTTTTATTTGCATCAAAAAAACCAGACATCATCCCAAACTACGATAAATAATTCCCGCCTGGTTTTGCTCGTCAAGTTGTTGCTGGTAAATTATCCGTGCAAATTACCATGCTAAAACCAAACTCCTCTCCTAAACCTAATCCGGGCAAACCACGCCACTGCTTCATAAATCTTTTTAGCAGGCTTCTGTTTTGCAGTCTGGTTTTATCCTTTGCACTCCTCTCATTTGGCTGCAACACGAAACCGCAACCCGAAGTAAAACCTGCGCCAGCACCTGAACCGTCTTTGGTCGTAGAGGTTCCGCCAAAGTTCAGAACCAGCGAAGAAAATATTAATTTCACGGGACCCCTTCAATCCTCTTCTCCAGCGGACATTGAATTTTTAAAGCAAGGCTTAGGCATCGCCAAAGAAAAGCAAACTGCCTCGCTGATTTCCGCCCCCATCGCCATCACGCTCGACAATCCTGCGCCCTTCCTCGCGCTCTCGGCAAAATGGTCAGCGGTAATTACTCCGCAAGCAAAGTTAACCGTCAGTCTGCGATCCTCTGCCAACAACAATGATTGGAGTGAATGGCAGCTTTCGAGTCTGGACGGTGACCCGCGCACGCAGGCCGGATTATTTTTCTTTCCGCCCACCAGCAAATTCATCCAATACCGCGTCGAAATGGAAAGAGATGGCAAAAGAAATTCTCCACTCCTGAAGAATATTAAATTCAGATTTATCAGTCCGGGAGCAACGCCAAAAAATGATTTAGCGGATTTGAATGATCAGGCTGGTGGAAAAATCACGCGACGAAAATTCTGGGCTTGTCCTGACGTTTCAAATATCAGGCCAAAACTCCAGCACAGCAAAATCACGCACCTCATCGTGCATCACACCGCAACTGCCAATGACGCCAAAGACTGGCCTGCAATGGTGCGTTGCATCTGGAATTTCCATGCGTATACAAATGGCTGGAGAGATTTGGGCTATCACTTTTTGATTGATCCAAATGGCGTAATTTATGAAGGTCGTGCCGGCGGAGAAAATGTCATCGGCTCACATTTTAGTTGCGCTAATACAGGCACAGTCGGAATCGCCATGCTCGGCAATTTTATGACTGAAGAGCCAACCCCAAAGGCGCGGCAAAGCCTGGAAATATTACTTAATAGAGAATGCGCTAAGCTCAGGTTGAACTCGGAAGCTATTACTTATCACGCCAGCACGCGCTTAAAATTACCCGTCATTGCCGGACATCGTGACGCCAACGATGCAAAAGTGATGAGCGTTTGTGCCGGAACAAAATGTCCGGGCGATAAACTTTATGCGGTGTTGCCTGAAATCAGGGCAGGAATAAAACGTTTCAGTTTATTAGATGACGGAGAGGCTTCATTTTGGCGCTAATTTTCGTTTTACGTTTGAGTTCCCGTTCCGTACATCCCCAACAAAACATGCACAACTTTGGTGACGGACAATACAACCTGGTCTACATCTTTGGTTGAATACCAGGGGCCAATCGCTACATGAACTTTTTTATTTTCATCGCACCAGGCTTCAACATTTTCGAGGTCAATGGCTTTGGCGATAAATTCAGGATCGGCTTCAGCAGGAAGTTCAAGCACGACAGAACATTGGGAATTTTCAGTATCTTCAGCTCCCCACTGGCTGCGCATGCCGACCGTTTCGAGCAAGCCTTTGACGACATCATTTGCTACCGCCGCCAGAGCCTGTTGTGTCGCCTGTGCTAATTGTGTTTGCGCCCATGGAACCATTGACCCAACAGGTTTTTCCGTTGAATAATTTTTTAAATTCGCCATCATTGCTGGCAATTGCCACGCTATTAACTTTCGCCCCCGCACGGGAGGCCCGCCTTTGATGGCGATTGCTCAGAAAGTTTCCCAGCGTCCGCGATACCGACTCATTTATTTTCCTGAAGTAGCATAACTAAAAATTTATGCCACGATTGGCGTATCCGGTTATTTCCAAATCTTTACCGCGTGGCATTAATTTTAAATCGCGTAATTCCAGTGCATCGGTCAGCTTTGCAAAGCCTTCGCCACCAATCGCAGGTTTCGCTTCAAGTCCGCCAATAATTTTCGGAGCTAGAAAAAAAGTCACTTTATCAATTAATTCCTGCTCGACAAATGAACCAGCGACGGCGGCTCCGCCTTCGACAATCACGCTCGTCAATGAGAGCACAGGTAAGGCCTTGAGCACTGACAATAATTGCAATTGCGCACCATTCACCGGGACGCGCACGACTTCGACGCCGAGGCTTTGCAGCAGTTTTTGCCGCTCCTCAATCGTGTTGCCCCAGTCGGTGTAAATCGCAAAGCCGCTGCCATCTACAATTTCATCATCGGCAGCAAATACCAGCAACGGAAATTCACGCGCAGTTTTGACCAGCTTTGCAGTCGGCGGAATCCGCAACGCAGCGTCAAGCACCACACGCATTAATTTGCGATGCCGAGCCTTGCCGGAACGATCAGTCAACAGCGGATCATCCGCCAGCACCGTATTAATCCCAACCAAAATCGCATCGTACTCAGCACGTAACGCTTGCGAAGCCGCACGCGATTCTTCGCCTGTGATCCATTGCGATTCACCTGTTCGCGTAGCGATTCTGCCGTCCAATGAACACGCCGTTTTCAGATGCACAAACGGCAATCCCGTCTGCGCCACCTTCACAAATTTTTCATTGAGCTGCAGCGACTCTTTTTCCATGACTCCGAAAGATACTTCGATGCTCGCTGCCCTTAACATTGCAAAGCCGCGTCCATTCACTTTCGGATTCGGATCAACCATCGAAGCGACGACGCGACGGACGCCTGATTTGATGATGGCTTCGACACAAGGCGGAGTCCGCTTACCATTGCCATGATGCGAACACGGCTCCAGATTCACATAAATCGTCGCGCCTTTTGCTCGCTCACCTGCCTCTTCCAGCGCCCACACTTCCGCGTGCTTGAAATCGTCGTAGCGATGAAAGCCACGCCCAACAATTTCGCCGTCTTTCACGACGACGGAACCGACCAGCGGATTCGGGCTGACTAAGCTTTTGCCTTGTGCGGCAAGTTCGAGGGTGAGTTTGATGTATTCGAGATCGGTCATTTTATAGGTAATATTTCCTGCTTCACTTTGATAAATTTGTGCCCATTCCATTTGTACCGAAGACGTAAAAATCTGGTGGACTGACAACCATCACATTCAGGAGACTTTTCATCACCAGCATTAAGCTCAATGATTAACTCGCCATTTTCAGCATACATTCTACGAAACCCACCATCAGCACGGTCACCTGCCGAGAAAGAAATAATTTCTCGCGGATGGTTCTTATCCCAAGTGTAAACGTAAAGATTGTTAGCCATTGCCGAACCACCCGTCAGTATGCTTAAAACAATCAGTGCATCTTCAACATTGTCGCCTGTTAAATCCTCGTAATCTACCGACACAAAAGAGGCAGGGGAGTTCTTTAAAATTTCGTTTTTATCTCGAATTTCAGGTTCTTCTCCATTGGTTAATTTATATTTCGCCTGCGAACGTCCTAAATACCCAATCCCCTTTTTCTTACCTAGATAACCATAATTCGGCTCGTAGTACGTGAAATTTCTAAAATCAAATCTGCGAATGGGCGTATCTGGAGTCGTAGCAGATGCCGGCGTAGCAGATGGCCGTGTACCCACATTCAAATCCGTTGCTGGAACTTCCTGCGGCTTTGAGGCTATTGCAAGTTTGGATTTATTGCATCCAATCAATGCCAAACAATTGAACAGCAAAATAGTTAGCACAGTAATTTTAAGGCGCTCAATCATTAATTTGTAGCGGCGAGCAAGTCCATAAAATCTGAGGGAGAATAATCTGGTAGTGGTGAGTTCAAGAATATTTCTCCAATAAATACCCTTCTTTAACTTTTTTCCAACCCCAGTCATCTGGCAAAGGCTGCTCCAATTTCGCTATGCCGCGTAACCGTTTGACTGAATCACGAATGTTTGACGGCGTCGCTTCCATCCGCAATTTTTGGTCAATTAATGTTTGCAACCGCTTTAATTCTTCAATTGAGAGTTTCGGAATTTCAGCAAACATTTCCTGTACATTCATAAACCTATCCTCCCGCATAATTCTATCATTCAAACAACCCATCCACATAAACCTGTGGATCGAACACAATCAAGTCATCCGCCTGCTCTCCAATGCCGCAATAACGAATAGGCAAGTTCAATTCTTTCGCAATCGCTACTGCAATTCCGCCTTTCGCAGTGCCGTCTAATTTCGTCAACACAAGGCCAGTCACAGGCGCAGCTTTCAGGAATTCTCGCGCCTGACTCAAGCCATTTTGTCCGGTGACGGCATCAACTACTAACAGGACTTCGTGCGGAGCGCCGGGGACTTCTTTAGCGGCGACGCGTTTCATTTTTTCTAATTCCGCCATCAGGTTTTGTTTATTGTGAAGCCGTCCCGCCGTATCCACAATTAATACATCCGCATTGCGAGCTTTGGCAGCTTTGAGCGAATCATACAGCACTGCCGCCGGATCAGTTCCCTGTTTTTGCTGGATCAAAGGGACTCCGGCGCGGTCTGCCCAAATCGCCAGTTGATCGGCAGCGGCGGCGCGAAACGTATCCGCCGCGCAAATGACGACAGAATTTCCTTCGGCTTTAATGCGCTGCGCGAGCTTGCCAATTGTAGTCGTTTTGCCGACACCGTTGACGCCTACGACCATCATCACGTAGGGCTGAATATTATCGGGGATCGCCGTTTCTGAGGCGATACCGCGAGCGTTCGCCGCCTTGTTCAGAATCGTAATCAGGTGCTGTTTGATGACTTGTTTGAGTTCGTCTACTTCTTTGAGCGTTTGACGGTCTACCTGCTTACGCACATCCTCAATAATTTCCATCGTCGTCTGCACGCCAATGTCTGCTCCGATCAAAATTTCTTCCAGTTGCTCCAGCGTATCAGCGTCAATTTGCTTCTTGCCTTTGAAAACATCTTCAATGCGATCCGTGAAATTCTCGCGGGTTTTGGCAACGGCTTTTTTGAAGCGGAGGAAGAAGCCTTTTTGCTCCTCTTCTTCAGTGACGAGAAGAGACGGGGCGATGGGGAGAAGGGGCGACGGGGCGATTGGCGGCGCAGGTGCAATGGTTTCAATCGGTGCGGCTGGCACAAAGGCAATTGGTACCAGCGTTGTCGGTTCAGGAGCAACAGGGTTTGCAACTTCGACCGCAACTGGTGCGGGTTCAGGCTTGTTTTCCGGCTCGACTTCTGCCGGACTATTTAAGTTTAGTGAAATGAAGTCACTGCTTTTTTTACGATTCCAAAATGCCATAAATTTGAACGATGAATTAGGAACAATGAACGATGAATAGAATGAATTTTTATTCATCGTTCATCACTCAGCCTTCAAACTTTCTTCTTAGTCTCCACTGACAAAAGCTTCCTGCGAAACTTCGAGTTTTCTGCGTGCAATAATTTTATCCTTCGGGAAACACCAGAAGAGAGCCGCTGAAATTAACGGAACAACTGCAACGATGACAAGCGCATTCGTTAAGCCAAAAGATTCGCTCAGCTTTCCAACTACGGGAGTCAGCAATGCGCCCAAGCCCCAGGCAAAGCCCATCACCAAAGCCGAAACGGTACTCGCTCCGCCGGGGACTAAGCGTTGCGCCATCACGACCGAAATCGGCAACGGCAGGTTCAGACACATGCCGCCGCACATGATCAGGATATAGCTTAACGCTCCGTGCGTCAGGAATCCGCCCAACAAAATCGGCGTTGAGAGCAATACTGACAGCATCGAAACGTGCCGCGCTCCGAACCGATCCGCTAAGGCTCCGCCAAAAAATCCGCCAATCCCGCCGAAGAAAATAAAGCCGGTGATCACCAAACTGCTCTGTTGTAAGGCCAAGCCATGATCTTTCAACCAGAAGGGCAAATAGCTTTGAATACTGACCGATGCTGCCGAGCGCAAGACCACCGCGAAATAAAGAATCGTCAATGGCACTGCCGCCGCCTTCAATAATTCGCCAAGTCCAGGCGCGTCTTCGGCTTTTTTTACAACTTCGAGATTCGGACAATACATCCATAACAAGGCCGAGGCCACGATACCAAAAATCACTGTATAATAACTATGCTCAAGCCCGAACCACGCGACACAAGATGAAATAATAAGCGGCCCCAGCGCATAACCGACAGTGCCGGACGAAGAGAAAACCGACATCACAGTTCCCTGCTTTTCGGGATAGCCGTCGGAGGCTGCACGATGCGCCAAAGCTGCGCTCTGGGGATGAAAAGCCCCAATGCCAATACCGCCTAAAATTACCAGAGTCAATAAAACCGGCAGGCTGCTCGCCAAACCAATGCTGGAAATAAATATTGCGGCAATCAGTGGCCCGAAAACTGTCAATGCGCGTTTGAAATAACGATCAGAAATAATGCCGTACAACGGCTGCATCAACGACGAAGAAATCATCATCACGGGAATCAGCCAGCCAGCCTGAGCGGGTGAAAGATTAAGCTTTAACGCCAGCAGCGGCAGGATCGGGACGAGAAAACTTGAATAGGAATCAAGCACTGCGTGACCAAATGAAAGTAAAGTGATAGTTCTTCTGTTATTCATTAGCTTTGTTCATTCAAAATTATGATTTTGATGTTCTCAGGGCTCAGCCTGTTCCATTGCTGGTCGTTAGTTACCAGCGCCTCGGTATTCGTCATAAGTGCGGTTGCCGTGATTGTGGCATCCGGCGTTTTCAAACGGTATTTAGCCCGTAATTCAGCCGCTCGACGGGCAATAGAATAATTGACAGGAATAATTTCAAGCCCCGGAAACGTGAGGAGGAAGTTTTCGATCAACGCAATGGCCCGATGATCCTGTTGGGCAAAAGGTTTGGTTAATAACTCTGTCACTGACAAGCTCGAAATTACACAACGGGTTGTTCCACTCGCCACAGCGCGAAAAATACGCTCGGTAAAATCAGCGAATGGAGCAACATCTTCCAAATGATAAATCAAGGCGGCGCTGTCCAAACACAGTGAGGAAGCCTGAGATGGATCAAAGTTTTTTATTCCCAAGCGCGGCGTTCCTCCTGAAGATAAGCATCAATCTGTTTTTTTGTTTTTCCGTAAGTTCCTTTGACAAGTCCACGCGTACTGGCAGCCAGTTCGGCGGGGCGTGAAATTTTCAACTCGTCTCCGCTGAGGCTGACCACCAATACATCGCCTTCCTGCAAGTTCAGTGCGACCCGAATTTCACGCGGCAGGATTAATTGTCCTTTGGAGCTAAGTTTTACCGTTTTGCTTATTGTCATACAAATTTCCCTGCGTAAGATCATACTAAAGAAGTAAGAATTCAGCCATTCACTTAGCTTATCCTTTTGTAGTCACCCGCACAAATTCATTAAAAATCGCCTGCGATAAATCATCTTTTTCCCAACCCATTTCGGGATGCCATTGCACGCCCAGCACCCAACGGTCAGGACGCGTATCTTCGACGCATTCTACAATGCCGTCGTGGGCGCGTGCGGTTACCCATAAATTTCGACCTGGTTCTTTGATCGCCTGATGATGGCTGGTGTTGACGCGCGCTATTTCGGCTCCAGCTAATTGCGCGAGCCGTGAATCGGCTTCGATATTGATGTGATGAATTGGTTTGTAAGTCTGTCCCTGGCTGTGTTTGAGTGCGTTCGGAATTTGTGAAGGAATGTCCTGAATCAATGACCCGCCCCGCGACACAGTTAAAGACTGGGCGCCAAAGCAAATTCCAAGGACAGGTAAATTACGTTCTTCAGCAAATTGCAACAGCAATAAATCCGTCCTGTCTCGCTCCTCGATCACGTCACCCAATTTCTGGTGTGGCTCTTCGCCGTAATAATTTGGATCAACATCTGAATCACTGCCCGACAGCATTAAGCCCTGGAGTCTGGCTCCGAGCGAGCGCAAATAATTTTCATCCGGGATCAGCGGAATATAAATCGGATCGCCACCCGCTGCCGCAATTGCTTCGGCGTAGTAGCGACGCAAATAAAATGTATTGGGGGCGAGATCAAGGCGAGTTGTAATTCCAATTAGAGGACGCGACAAAATTAACTCCTTACATTGTGGCGCGAGAACCTGCACACTTAAACAGTTCGCCCCACAAAGAACACAATAATCCCTGAGTTTAGGCGGTTAACCGATTCATGTCAAAGATTGCTCTGGCACAAACCAGCCCATAAGAAATTCGTTTTCTTGACAATGCTCTCACCGCATCGCTATAGTGCCGCATATGCCTTTTCCACTAAAATCCAAGCACTCCGACAACTCTCGAATTCGTAGTACAACAATTCTCGCTGTCCGGCGCGGTGACCAGGCGGTCATCGCCGGCGATGGTCAGGTCACAATGGGCGATACCATTATGAAATCCGGCGCCCGCAAAGTACGGCGGCTTTATAATGACAAAATTATTGCCGGCTTCGCAGGCGCTACGGCTGACGCCTTTGCATTATTCCAGCGCTTTGAAACGAAGCTCGAGCAATATCACGGACAACTCAATCGCTCGGCGGTTGAACTGGCCAAGGACTGGCGCACCGATAAAACCATGCGAAGTTTAGAGGCGTTGTTGCTGGTCGCCGATCATACTTCGACGTTGATTATTTCCGGTACTGGCGATGTGATTGAACCCGATGACGGCATCGCCGCGATTGGATCAGGCGGCCCTTATGCGCTTGCAGCGGCACGGGCATTGGTCAAAAATACTGATCTTACGGCCCGCCAGATTGCCGATGAAGCAATGCTCATTGCCGGGCAAATTTGTATTTACAGCAACCTGAATCTGGTCGTTGAAGAAATCTAACAGCAGTGGCTCGTGGTTATGGTTATTTATCTTTCTGGCGAAATTGAAGAACAAGTCAACCTCGACGAATTAACGCCCCGGCAAATCGTGGCGGAACTGGACAAACACGTCGTGGGTCAGGCGGCGGCCAAACGTGCCGTGGCGGTGGCGTTGCGCAATCGTATCCGGCGGCAAAAACTGCCACCTGATATGGCGATGGACGTGATGCCGAAAAACATCATCATGATCGGCTCAACGGGCATTGGTAAAACCGAGATTGCACGTCGCCTGGCGCGACTTTCGGCGTCACCTTTTCTCAAAGTCGAAGCTTCCAAATTTACTGAAGTTGGTTACGTGGGGCGCGATGTCGAATCCATGATTCGTGATTTAGTCGAGATTTCGATTGAATTAGTCCGCGAAGAAAAAGCGGGAGAAATCGCCGACAAAGCCGAACAAAATGCGGAAGAAAGATTGCTTGATTTGTTACTTCCAACCAACAAAGCAACCACGATTGACCAACTCGAAGACAGCGAAGCAGCGCTGGTCGAAACGCAGCATCGCACCCGTGAAAAGCTGCGTCAGCAGTTGCGCGAAGGCCGTCTTGACGCCCGCATGGTGGAAATCGAAGTCCGCGACAAAAGCTTCCCGGCTTTTGAAATTATCAGCAATCAGGGGATCGAGGAAATGGACATCAATATCAAGGATATGATGCCCGGCATGTTCGGCAACCGCACCAAAAAACGCAAAATGCGGGTTGACGAAGCAATGGAATATTTGATCTCCGAAGAGGAATCCAAGCTCGTGGATATGGATCAGGTTTCGCGCATCGCGCTGGAGCGAGTCGAATCACACGGCATCATCTTCCTTGACGAAATTGACAAAATCGCCGGACGCGAAGGCGGACACGGGCCGGACGTTTCGCGTGAAGGAGTGCAGCGCGACATTCTGCCGATTGTCGAAGGCACAACGGTCAATACAAAATACGGAATTGTGCGGACAGATCATATTTTGTTTATCGCCGCCGGAGCTTTTCACGTCTCCAAGCCTTCGGATTTGATTCCTGAATTGCAGGGACGCTTCCCGATTCGGGTTGAGTTACAACCGCTGACCAAAGACGATTTCAAACGCATCCTGACCGAGCCGAAAAATGCTTTGCTCAAACAGTACAGGGCGCTGATGGAAACCGAAGGCATCAACCTGGAATTTAAAGAAGAAGCGATTGAGACAATTGCTGATTTTGCTTTCAAGGTGAATGAAACTACTGAGGATATTGGCGCGCGCCGCCTGCATACAATCCTTGAAAAAGTCCTCGACGAAATTTCTTTTGAAGGCCCGGATTTAGTCGAAAAAAATCAGATGATTGACGAAAAATATGTCACCGACACCCTCAGCGACATCGTAAAAAACGAGGATTTGTCGCGTTATATTTTGTAAGGTAAAACGATGCGACCAGCGATGAAAATTCCTTACATATTTGCGCTCAAGCCTGAAGGAGAAGAAGGTCTGTGAGGTGGCGATTTGCGTTTCTGCTTTTTACTCTGAGCCTGATTTTGGCAGCGTGCGGCAAGGTCGGCGATCCGCTTCCGCCCATTCCCAAAGCCCCGCTCATCGTCAGCGAGCTGGCGGCGACGCAACAGGGCACAAACATCATTCTCACTTTCCCCATTGCCAAATTAACCCGCACTGACAAGCTCAAACGCGTTGAGATTTATCGCGTGATCGAAACCATCAATGATCCGCCGGGCGTTACCGAAGAAGCTTTCACTATCAAGGCGGCGCTGATTGCTTCGCTGGAAGAAGCAGAACTTCCAGCCACAACCTCAGTGGTGACATTTGTTGACCCGATTGATTTCAAAATCACTAACGATCAAACCCGTAATCGTTATGCGGTGCGCTTAATCAATCTACAGGATCGTCCGGCAGATTTATCGAATTACGCTACCATCACGCCATTAAGCATCGTCGCCGAACCACCTTTGGGTTTGAAATCTACCCTTAGTCAAACGCAGCTTGAAATTTCCTGGCAACCACCCGCCGCGAATCTGAATGGTTCACAGCCTGCGAATGTGCGGGGCTATAATCTTTATCGCAAAGCCGGAAAAGAAATCGTCAAAGTTAATAAAGCTCCGTTGAAAGAACCGCGTTACGTTGAGAAACAATTTCAATTCGGCACAACGTATGAATTCACGGTGCGGGCGCTGACCCTGCCCAGAGAGGGCGCACCAGCCTCTGAAATAATTGAAAGTAACGAGAGCCTGGCGTTGTCGGTAACGCCAAAAGATACGTTCCCGCCCTCGGCGCCAAATTCAATTACGATTGCCTCCAGAGGCGGAATCATGAGCCTTTTCTGGCCTGCTAATCCCGAACCGGATGTCATTGGCTACAACATCTATCGCTCCGAAGACGAAAAAACCTGGAGCAAAATTACAGCCCGACCGATCACGACTTCGACCTTTAGCGATAGGCAGGTACAAGTGGGCAAGCGTTATTTCTATCAGCTAACCGCCGTTGATAATGCTGGTAATGAAAGCGTGCGCTCTGAAACCCAGTCTGAAATTGTCGAGCCATCCTAGACCAAACGTTTAACTACAATCAACGCATTCACTTAACTAACTTTCTGGCCTTGACCACGATAGGATAGAGTTCTATTATCACTTTACCTGCTCTTAGGTTGCGATTCTAAAAAACAATTTAATCAACCGCTTTAAGAATTGCTCGCGCATCACCCTGCATCGTGGTTTGGTGGAGAAAGAATTCAGTAGATGAATGTGATAACACCTCAATTCTGGAAAAACAAAACGATCAAATTCTAACTACAGGAGACAGAAAATTATGGGAATGATTAGCGAATTCAAGGATTTTATTAATAAGGGCAATGTCGTTGACCTGGCCGTAGGCGTCGTCATTGGTGGCGCGTTCGGTAAAGTCATCACGTCACTGGTGGACGATCTGCTCATGCCGGTCATAGGAAATCTGATGGGTGGCGCAAGTTTCAGCGATCTGAAATATACCTTAGCACCTGCGGTCCTGGATGCTGCCGGAAAAGTTATCAAGCCAGAAAACGCTTTTCGGTATGGTAGCTTTATTCAATCCATCGTCAACTTCGTGATTATCGCACTGGCAATTTTTATGGTTGTCAAGGCAGTAAACAAAATGAAGAAAGCTCAGGAGGTCGCGGCTGGCCCTTCACTTACAGAAGTATTACTCGGTGAAATCCGCGATTTATTGAAGAAATAACCCTGCAAAATCAGGCAGACAGCAGAAAAGGGCAGAGAGATAATCTCTCTGCCCTTTTCTTATTTGCGAAGACGTAAAAATCAATGAAGTTGATCAGGGACTGCGCCAATAATGCCAAAGCTCATAATCGCCGCCTGCTCATCATCAAAGGTTTCAAAGACTCCCAGCAATTTTGTCACGGTCAGCAAATCTCTGATTTTTTTGGGGAGGTTGAGCAGTTTCAGATGACCGCCCTGATTTTTTGTCGTGGTGTGGCGCGAGATCAATTCTCCAATGCCTGAACTGTCAAGATAAGAGGTCTCTGCGAAATTCAGGATAATTTCCCGGTCTCCGACTTCGAGCAAACGATTCACGGTATCGCGTAATTTATTGCTGCCATCACCGATGGTGATTTTGCCACGCAGATCAAGAATGACAATACTTCCGATCTGTCGTTCGCTAATTTCCAGTTGCATCTTGCGTCCCCTCAACAACGGGCGGCGAGGTGGCGGGGGCATTACGATTTTTGACCATCGTAATTTGCATACCACCATCGGGATGACGAATCAGAGCCACATCGTCCATAAAAGATCGCATGTACAAAATTCCACGCCCTGCCGGGTTCAAAAGATTTTGCGGGTCTAACGGATCAGGTAAAGCCTGGGGGTCAAATCCGTCCCCGTGATCTCTGATGACAACTTTTAGAAAGCGCGCCGTCAAGGTGAAACGAACTTCAACAGTTTTTTCCCGGTCATGTTTATTCCCATGTTCGATGGCATTTGCCACTGATTCACGCACAGCCAGATTGACCCGATATTGTTCCTCATCATCAAAATCCGATAACTTGGATAAGTGATCGGCAGACAAGGTGACCACGTCAATTAATTCCAGGTAGCTGGCGATAGTTATCTCGACCACTTTTTCGGCGAGGTTCATAAAGGATAGTTCCTTTGTTGGTAAGCTTAGCATAAAATAATAATTCCCAACCGTTTGGGATGTAACACAGCTATTTTGCCAGTGTCAAGGAAACCAATTTTCTAATGACGAATCATTCACAAAAGTTAGTCACAATTTCTCCGCTTTCTAACCTCCGGGGCGACTTTAAATTACCCGGCGATAAATCCATTTCCCATCGCAGCGCAATGTTCGCGGCGCTTGGTACAGGGACTTCCCGCATCCGCAATTATTCTTCGGCGCGTGATTGTCAAAGCACGCTGGATTGCCTGGCGGCGTTGGGCGTCGCGATTAAACGTAATCCCGAAATAATTACGATTGAGGGGGTCGGATTGGATGGCTTACAAGCTCCCACCCGGATGCTTGACGTTGGGAATTCCGGCACGACTATTCGCTTGCTGGCAGGAATTCTGGCGGGCCAAAAATTTACGACCGAAATTACCGGCGACGAAAGCATCCAGCGCCGTCCGATGAAACGTGTCATCGAGCCATTAAAATTATTGGGCGCACAAATTGCGGCGCGAGAAAATAATTTTGCACCGCTAAAAATTCACGGTGGCAACCTCAAAGGAATTGACTACACGCCGCCCATTGCCAGTGCGCAGGTCAAATCCTGCGTCCTGCTCGCCGGGTTATTTGCCGAAGGCGAAACCGCCGTGCTTGAGACAACGCCGACGCGTAATCACACGGAAATTATGTTACGAGAATGCGGCGTCCCATTAAATATTCATCCCACCGAAGCAGGCAACCGAATTTCATTGGCAGGTGGGCGTCCCTTACGCGCTTTAGGCGATTATACCGTCGCGGGTGATCTTTCCTCGGCAGCATTTTTTATTGCTGCTGGATTGCTTGCCGATCAGGCTGAATTGCGCCTTCGTCACATTGGCATCAATCTTTCGCGCATCGCCTTGATTGATGTCCTCAAACAACTCGGCGCTCAAATTACGATTGAAAACGAGCGCCTCGAACACGGCGAACCAGTCGCTGATTTTCTCGTCCACTCATCCCGGCTCGCAGGCGCATTGGAATTGCGCGGTGATGTCATTGCGAATCTGATCGACGAAATCCCTATCCTGGCCGTTGTCGCCACACAACTCAACGGCTCCCTGACAATCCGCGAAGCCCACGAATTACGCGTCAAAGAAAGTGACCGCATTCGTTCGATAGTTGATAATTTGCGGCGTATGAATATTGAGGTCGAAGAATTCGATGACGGCCTTCGCATCATTGGCAAACAAAAATTGCGGGGGGCAAGGGTTGAATCTTACGGCGATCACCGCATCGCGATGGCCTTTGCCGTCGCTGGTTTAATTGCTGAAGGTGAAACTGAAATTAATGACGCCGCCGCCGCCGCAGTTTCGCTCCCAGAATTTTATGATTTGTTGACAGGCCTGGCGAAATAGCTCCCATGACCACCGACCACCGCACAATTTTCCTGCTCGGCTTCATGGGTTCGGGTAAATCCACCGTGGGCCGCGCTCTGGCGGAGCAACTGAATTATCGCTTCATTGACCTTGATCAAGAGCTTGAAAAAATCGTCGGATGTTCCATCGGTGAACTGGTCAAAACAAAAGGTGAGCCGTTTTTTCGGGCGCTGGAAACGGAGTGTTTGAAAAATGCCACAGCCCACTCTTTGACCATTATCGCGCTCGGTGGCGGAGCCTTCATCAAATTGGAAAATCGTGAATTGATCGCGGCAACCGGAACCTCTGTCTGGCTTGATGTGCCTTTTGCGTTATGCTGGCAGCGGATTCAAACCGATGCTCCCGTTCGCCCATTAGCACCAAATGAAGCAGTGGCGCAGGCTCTTTATCGGGAGCGAAATTCCATTTACAAATTGGCAAAAATCCATCTGGCAATTTCTAATGAAAGTCCGCCGGAAGAAATTGCCGCCCGCTTAACAGCCCTTCTGAACGACCGCTAACCTCGCGCTTGTGCGAATCCTCTGAACCACCTACAATTACCGATTACTTATTTCACAATTTTTTGAAACACGAGAACAAGTTCCGACGTATAGCTCTACGCTTAGGCTGTCTCACCAAAAAACATTATTGGAGTTACTAATGGCTGTCTCGAAAAAGAAAAAAATCATCATCGGATCGGTAATCGTGCTGGCGATTGTGGGGATCGTTTCGGCAAGTC
>JAYSTY010000363.1:0-6375 GCA_043719385.1 Blastocatellia bacterium
AGCACCCTGAAAACATTGATGTTTGGCGGCGAGGCGTGCGATCCGAATTGCGTGCGTGACGTGTTGAGGAAGGGGCCGCCACAACGTTTGCTACACGTGTACGGCCCGACCGAAAGCACGACGTTTGCTTCGTGGCACTTGATCGAAACCGTGCCGGAAGGCGCAACGACGATTTCGATTGGTCGTCCGATCTCGAATACCACAATTTACATTCTGGATCGTGATCTCAACCCTGTACCGATTGGTGTTCACGGCGAAATTTATATTGGTGGTGCTGGTCTTGCGCGTGAGTATCTGCATCAGCCGGAATTGACGGAGGAAAAATTTATTGTTTCGAGTTTCGAGTTTCGAGTTTCGCGGCCTGGCGCGAATAACAATGATCTACAACCCGAAACGCAAAACCCGAAATCCGAAACCCGACTCTACCGCACCGGCGACATTGCGCGTTATCTGCCCGATGGCAGCATTGAATTTATTGGCAGAAAAGATCAGCAAATAAAACTGCGCGGCTTTCGCATTGAGTTGGGCGAAATCGAAACGGCGCTTCTGGCGCATCCTGCTATTCAGGATGCCGTCGTCGTGATGACAGAGGGCAGTGAAAATAATAAGCGCCTGCTTGCTTACTATGTTGCAGCAGAAAAAGATTCTGTCTCTGTCAGTGAGTTGCGTGATTTTCTGAAACAGCGGTTGCCCGATTACATGTTGCCAGCAATATTTTTCAGCCTGAGCGAAATGCCGCTGACTCCGAATGGCAAAGTGGATCGGCACAGATTGCCTGCGCCGGAAGCAGCGCATGTCGAGCAGAAAAGGGAAGTGGGCGCACCCCAGGACGAATTGGAATTACGGCTGACGTGGATTTGGGAGAAGGTTTTAGGTGTGCCAGCAATTGGCGTGCATGACAATTTCTTTGACCTCGGCGGACATTCATTAATTGCGGTTCGGCTATTTACGGAAATCGAAAAAGTCTGCGGGAAACGCCTCCCGCTCGCCACCTTATTTCAGGCCCCAACTATCGCACAACTGGCGGACAAGCTGCGGCAACAGGGCTGGCAACCCGCCTGGAATTCGCTGGTGGCTTTACGGCCCAGCGGGGCGCGGCCACCGTTTTTCTGTGTGCATGCGGTTGGTGGCAATGTACTCGAATACCAGGCCCTGGCGCGTTACCTTGCTCCCGAGCAACCGTTTTATGGTTTGCAGTCAATTGGCTTGGATGGTCAGCAACCTCCACTCACTAGCATTACAGCAATGGCGGCGCATTACATTAAAGAGGTACACCAGCTTCAGCCCGCCGGCCCATATTATTTGGGCGGCAGATCATTTGGCGGAGCCGTAGCTTTTGAAATGGCGCGACAATTGCAGTCCCAGGGCGAGCCGGTGGCGTTGCTGGCGATGCTTGATACTTATCCGCTGGGCTGGTTGAAATTGCTGGAACCCGCACTGGCGGCGAACTATAAACGAGCCTTTCAGCGGCAGGCAATCAAGCGTCATTTGGCAAACCTGCGCACCCTGAGCCTCAAAGGAAAAGTAAATTATTTTTTGGTTAAGGCGAATTACAAAAAAAGAAAATACCTGCATTTCATCTGGAAATTCCAGCAACGTTTTCAGGCTGGCTCAACTCGTTCGCTGTCCGCCAAATTACGTGACATCGAAGAACTGAATTACTCAGCCTCGAAAAATTACATACCACAAATTTATCCAGGCCAGGTCACTTTCTTTTGCGCTGGTGAAGAAATCAGTGCGGCAGAAAGTCAACTAGGCTGGAAGCTGCTGACCGCTGGGAACGTCGAAGTTGTGGACATTCCCGGCGACCACCAAAGCATGATCAAAGAGCCGCACGTCATCGCGCTGGCAAACAAACTCCAGGCGGCGCTCAACACGGCACAAGCGGCGCAAAAATCTCAAGGAGAGGAAGGACATCACAATGGCTAAGCAAATTATTTGTGCTTTGATTTTATCGGGGCTTTCGGATGCGGTGATTAATGTGAGTGATTCCATTTTCCACCTCGCCAATAGTTTGGTTGGGCGCTTCTGGATTGTCGACAACCTGATTGCGCTGCCAGTTGATAATGAATTCATCAAGGCGGCGTTGCTCGGCTGCTGCTTCCTGGCCGTGTGGTTTGGACAGCAGACAGAAGAAGAAACCCGCCGCGTCAGAAAGATTTTACTGGCAACCTTGATCGCCTGTGTGTTTGTAATTGCGACCACCAAAGCGCTCTCTAAAACAGTTTTTCTGCCGCGTCCATTTATCCAATCGAAGCTGGTCTATCACCTGACAGACGATCAACTGGTTGAAAATCATCGCCTGAGTTATCGCGTGCCGCTGGATAAATCCAGTCAGGAGAGTTACCGCGATTTATTGAACGGCGAGATTGCCAAAAATGACCTCGGCTCTTTCCCCAGCGATCACGCCGGATTTTTTGTTACCGTCGCGGCGGGTATTTGGCTGGCTTCGCGGGGCGTCGGATTAATCGCGCTGGCATGGACATTTTTCGTGATTCTCTTTGGGCGGGTGATGACCGGAATGCACTCGCCATTGGACATCATCGCGGGTGCGGCAACCGGAATCACAATTCTGGCATTAGTTCAATTTGTCACGCGCAAATGGTTCGGAGGCTGGCTGGATCGCGTGGTGAACTGGTCGTTGCAACATTCAGCAATGACCAGCGCAATTCTCTTTGCGGTGCTCTTTGAAGTCTCAAACACACTGGTGCATTTGCCACCGCTTGCCAAATTCGGAATCGCAACGGTCAAACATTTATTAGGGAAAGGAAATTAAGCGATGCGAATTCTAATCACAATAAGTTTACTGCTTGGACTTCTCTTTCTTACTGCCTGTGGCGTTGGCAAAGAGGGAATGGTTGTGCTGGTCGAAGACGGCTGGAAAGCAAATATTTACGCAACCAATAAAGACGGCTTCGGCGCACCGGATGGAATTCTCTGGCGGCAGGGGAAATTTTATTTCGCCGATGAAGGCAGCGGAGCAATTGAAAGCTGGTGCAACCCGGATGGCCTCAAAACGCTTTGCAATACCAGTCTCGGCATTATGTCGCCGGAAGATTTAGTGATGGATCATCAGGGTAATATTTTTTTCACCGATGATGACGCGGGCGGCGTGTGGGAAATTGACGCGACAGGCAAAGCATTTTTGCTCGCTGGAAAAGATCAGGGCTTGGTTTCAACTGAAGGCATCGCGCTGGCGCCTTCGGGAAACATTATTATTGGCGATGGTGAAAAGCATCTTATTTACAGCGTCAGCCGAAGCGGTGTGGTGTCAACTTTGCTCACCGGAATCAAAAAGCCTGAGAGCATGGTTTATGACGAACGCGGGAATCTGTTCATCGCTGACAATGAAGAGAACGTGCTTTACATGGCCGATCCCGAATTGAAACTCTATCGCCTGATCGAACACAAAGAGGGGTTCTCTCCCGAAACAATTTTTTATCAGCAGGGAACGCTTTACATCACCAACAGCCAGACCGGAAAGCTCTATCGTTTTACGCCGCAGGATGGGTTGCACACGATAGCTGTCTTTGGCGGCAGGCTGGGCAATGTGCAGGGTATTACTGCCGACGACCAGGGAAATCTTTATTTGTCAGTGCAATCTGATTTGCAACATAAGGTCGGTTACATCGTCAAACTGGAAAAGGAAATAAGGAGTTAGTTTATGGTGTCGCGCACACAACAATTAATCATTACAGTCTTTATTACTTTTCTCCCCTCGTCGGCACAGTCCCAAACCAACAAAGCACTGTCCCTGGGTGGCGTAGACGGCTATGTTTCGTTCGGGCCGGCGCCCTCTTTAGGTCTCACAAATTTTACGCTCGAAACCTGGTTCAGGCGCGATGGCGTGGGGGCCGCGGCGTATACCGGCGGCGGCGGCGTGACGGCAATTCCGCTGTTCACTAAAGGCCGGGGCGAAGACGATGGATCGAATGTTGATATGAATTACTTCCTCGGCATTCGTGCCAGCGATGGCGTTCTGGTCGCGGATTTTGAAGACAAAGACACGGGCGCGAATCACCCGATAGCTGGCCTCACCACGCTTCGCAACAATACCTGGTATCACGCGGCGGTGACATACAACGGGAGCCAGTGGCAACTATTTCTGAATGGTATTCTGGAAGCTGAATTGATCGTCAACAAGTTGCCGAGGAATGACAGTATTCAACCGCCGGCTTTAGGTTCAGCGCTTGATTCCACGGGCGCTCCACAAGGATTTTTCGCGGGCGTACTGGACGAAGCTCGTATCTGGAATTACGCCCGTCCGCAACAACAAATCAAAGATGGAATGCGCCAACAAATTGCATCTGCCATTGGTTTGATCGCACGCTGGGGCTTGAACGAAGGAGGCGGAACAGCCGTTACTGATTCTTCCGGGCGCGGCATTAACGGCACGATTCAGGGGACAAACTGGTTATGGACAGGCGGCGTAGTTTTCACTGGCAATCAAGCGCCGACGCTCCCGGTTTTGGTTTCGCCCGCAAACAATGCGCTCAACATTTCGACTGCGCCCAATCTGAGCGTTGCGGTTTCTGATCCTGACAGCAACAATTTGATTGTCACTTACTACGGCAAAGTTGCGGGTTCGGCGGGAGCGGATTTTTCGCTCATCGCTTTGCCTGATACACAATATTATGCCAGCAATCTTAATGGTGGCACGACGGCTATGTTCACCGCGCAAACGCAATGGATCGTCAATCAACGTGCGGCTCGCAATATCGCCTACGTCGCACATTTGGGCGATTGCGTCGAACACGGCAATAACACGAGCGAATGGAATAATGTAGATACCGCCATGCGCGGGTTGGAAAATTCAACTACGACCGGATTGAGCGAAGGCGTTCCGTTTGGTATCGCGGTTGGCAATCACGATCAATCTCCATTAGGCAATCCTGATGGCAGTACGACCAAATTGTACAATCAGTTTTTTGGCACGGCGCGATTTTTCAAGCGTAGTTATTACGGCGGACGATATGGCAGCAATCAGGACAACCATTTTCAATTGTTCAGCGCCAGCGGAATGGATTTTATCGTGTTGTATCTTGAGTATGATGAAACGCCTGATGCCGCAATTTTGAGTTGGGCTGATAATCTGCTCAAGACCTACAACAACCGTCGCGCAATTGTGGTCAGCCATTACCTGCTAAATTTGAATGGCACATTTTCGCCGCAAGGGCAGGCCGTTTACGATGCGCTCAAAAATAATTCAAATCTGATACTGTTGCTGTGCGGTCATGTGCCGGGAGAAAATCGCAGGCAGGATAATTTCAACGGACAAACGGTACATACGATACTCGCGGATTTTCAGGATTTACGGAATGGCGGCGATGGATGGTTGCGGATGCTGGAATTTTCTCCGACGAATAATCAGCTTCGCGTGAAGACTTATTCGCCCACTTTGAATATTTACGATCAAACCGCGACCAGTCAATTCACGCTGGCCTACAATCTGCAGGACAGTGGGTTCACGACAATCAAAGCGAATCCGAACATCGCATCCGGCACGGTGGCGACGGGCAACTGGTCAGGGCTGCAACCAAATACTGAGTATGAGTGGTACGTCACGGTTGGTGATGGTTTTAATTCTGTCACCAGTCCACACTGGAAATTTAAAACAGGAGCAAATTGATGAATTAGCAAAACTAATCGTAATAATCTTCCTGAACTTTTCGAGCCGGCGCAGTTCGATCCGATGAAGAAAAACTTCACAATAATTTTCTTTGCCAATGCTTTTACGCTGCTTTCCGGCGTGCTTACCAGCCTGTTGACGGCGTGGGCGCTGGGGCCACAGGGACGCGGCGATCTGGCGGTCATTGTGCTGTGGCCCAATGTTGTCGCTTTGCTGGTCGGGATGGGATTACCCCAGGCGCATCGGTATTATCT
Source organism: Blastocatellia bacterium (assembly GCA_043719385.1). GTDB lineage: Bacteria > Acidobacteriota > Blastocatellia > RBC074 > RBC074 > JAFDVL01. The sequence continues at coordinate 5,884 of JAYSTY010000363.1, forward strand.
GGCGCGGCAACCGGAAATGCTCTCGATGCTGTTTTCCAATTCGTTGCTTTTTGCGCTGGTTTTTGGCGTGGCGGCGTTGGGGTTGGGAGAGTTGATCGTCCCGCATCTGGTCGGCGTCCGTAGCCCCGAAGTGATGTGGCTGGTACACGCTTACCTCATCAATATTCCGTTAGCGTTACTCTATGATTTGATGATTGCTTTTCTGGAAGGTGCCCGCGAATTCCGCTGCTCTGCTCTGGCGCGCGTGATTTTTTTCGGTATTCAATCGGTCGCCTATCTGACCCTGTGGCTGACTGGTCATCTGACGTTGGAAAGCGCCGCATTCACAATGATCGTCGCGCAGGTGGCGAACACGGTTACAGCTTTGCTGAGCGTGATCTATGTGCTGCGTCCGAAATGGCAGCCAGGCTGGTCGGAGTGGAAGCTGGCATTTAGTTACGGCTTGCGTTATCACCCGGGCGTCGTGACGGCGTTTACGACGTTGCGCCTGGA
>JAYSTY010000364.1:0-6375 GCA_043719385.1 Blastocatellia bacterium
GTGTTGCCTTCCACGACTATTTCAGCAATCGCGCCGCCAAAATCTTTAGAAGTCCATTTCAACGCGCCAGCATTTTTATCGAAAGCACGAAGCTGGCCTTTGGCCGAAGTGTAAATCATCTCGCCATCAATTCTGGCCTGTGCGTTGCCGCGTTTGATTTTGCCTTCGGTCACATCGTAGGCATTTTTCCACAACAGGCTGCCATCTTTCAGGCTGTATTTGTGGATGCCCGCGTAAGTCATATATACCGCATCGCCATCAAAAATCGGTGGATTCGCGCCGCTTAAATCAAACGTCGGAAAAAACCGTGAGCCTTTTTCCTTGCCGTATAAATCAACTTTGTCGCTGTATTCGGTGTGCCACAAAACCTGACCATTGCCATAATCAACCGCGTAAATATCCAGCTTGTCTTTGGTCGCGTGATTGTTGCTAACGGTGAGGATGAGGGCTAAGCCTTTTTCATAATTGACTGCCACCTCGACGGCGTGCCCCTGCACTTTGTCTGATTCCCACAGTGTTGTCCCTGTCAGCAAATCAACCGCGAGCAATTTTGTTTTGGCCTGCGCGTAGCCTTTTGGATCACCAATCAGTAGCAACGGCGTATTTTCAATTTGATGGACTTCGGTTTCTTCGACGCCTGACAAATCGTTGCGCGTCCAGAGCGCGTTACCGTTTTCAGGATCAAGCGCATACAGGTTTCCCGCCGTGCCGACCAGCACTGTGCCAACATCGGTCATTTCATACCATTTGATGTCCTGCGCAGGTTTGTGTGTCCATGACGCACCATCAGCGAAAATGTTAGTGGTGAAGGCAATAAGGAATAAACAAAAAATCCTTGGCATTTGTGAGCGAAAATTTTTCATAAACATAAACTCTCCCTGGTGGAAAAATGGGGTTAGCAGTAATGGGGCAGCAGTCAATAAATCTGGGTCGTTGATTTATGTGACATTGGGGCGTGAAAAGATTAGGGCGAAAAGAGGAGCAATCTTTCTTCACCTCAATAACGCAGAGTTTTGGGACAAAAAGTGCCAGGCAGTAGAAAAATTTTTGGCGGTGAGGTTTAATTGCGATAAGGTTGGCTGATAACCGCAATTGTAAGTAGAATCCTGAGCTTTCAAAGCGAGATAAAAATTCATGAAGCGTCGTAATTTCTTAAAAACAAGTGTCGAGACTGCTGCGAGTATGGCGCTGGCGAATCGCTTAACTGTCAAGGCCAGCACCGCTGATTTGCCGCCGCGCATGAATGTTTTGTGGTATCGCCAGCCTGCAATAAAGTGGGAAGAGGCGTTGCCGCTGGGCAATGGACGATTGGGCGCGATGGTATTTGGTGGCGTCCAAACGGAGCGGTTGCAAATTAACGAAGACACCATCTGGGCAGGCGAAAAACGTGATCGCAATAACCCGGAAGGCGCACACAGCATCCCGGAAGTGCGCCGCTTGTTGATGGAAGGTAAGGTCAAAGAAGCCGAGGTGCTTGCCGAAAAAAATATTATTGCAATTCCCAAACGCCTGCCTCCGTATCAACCGTTTGGCGATTTGATCCTGCGATTTTCCGGGCAGGAAAAATTTAGCGACTATGCCCACGAGCTTGATCTGGAATCCGGCATTGTCAGCGTAGATTACAAATCCGGCGGCGCGAATTTTACCCGTGAGATTTTTTCCTCCGCCGTGGATCAGGTGATCGTGATGCGCCTGACTTGCGACAAACCTGGTCGCATTTCGTTCGCGGCTACTTTGACGCGTGAACAGGATGTGAAAATGCTGGTTGTGGCAGGCAACCGCGTCGTGCTGGAAGGCGAAGCGATTGCGCGAGATGAACGGCATCCTGACGAACGCAAAGTCGGCGTCAAATTTCAGGGCGTGTTACAGGTGATGCCCGAAGGCGGAAAAACCCGGGTTGAGGGCAACGAGTTTGTAGTTGAGAAAGCCACCGCTGCGACTTTAATTTTTGCGGCGGCAACTAATTTCAAACAAAAAGATTTTGCGGCTCAATGCGATCAATATTTGGCTGCGGCAAAAAAAACTTACCCCAGACTGCGGGCGGCTCATGTTGCCGAGCATCAAAAAATATTTCGCCGCGTTGATTTCAGGCTCACTACTTCGACCCCTGATTTACCAACGGATGAACGATTGCAGCGCATAAAAACTGGTGCATCTGATCCGGGGCTGGAAACTTTATATTTTCAATTTGGCAGATACTTGTTGATGGCGAGCAGTCGTCCCGGCACGATGGCGGCGAATTTACAGGGCATCTGGAATGACAAACTCGCGCCATCATGGGACAGCAAGTTCACGATCAATATCAACACCGAGATGAATTACTGGCCTGCCGAAGTTTGTAATCTGACAGAAATGCATGAGCCGCTTTTTGGCTTGCTTGAAAATGCCCGCGAAGACGGGCGCAGAATAGCTAAAAATTTGTACGGCGCACGCGGGTTTGTTCTGCACCACAACACAGACGCGTGGGGGCATGCCGTGCCGATTGACGGAGTTGGTTCAGGGCTGTGGCCAATGGGCGCAGCGTGGTTAAGCCTCCATCTGTGGGATCATTATGATTACACCCGCAATCAGGTATTTCTGACGTATCGTGCCTATCCGATAATGAAAGAAGCGGCTGAATTTTTTCTTGATTACCTGTTTGATGATGGCAAAGGGCATCTGCTTACCGGGCCTTCAATTTCGCCGGAAAATCGTTATCGCACGGCTGAGGGCGCGATTGGAAAACTTTGCATGGCTCCGGCGATGGACAGCGCCATCGCGCATGCTCTTTTCACACGAGTCATTGCCGCGAGCGAGATTCTGGGAATTGACGAAGATTTTCGTAAACAAATAATTGCGGTTCGTAATCGCCTGCCAACACCAAAAATTGGTAAGTATGGACAGTTGCAGGAATGGCTGGAAGATTACGATGAACCTGATCCCGGTCATCGCCATATTTCGCATTTGTTCGCGCTGCATCCGGGCAATCAAATCACGTTGCACGGCACGCCGGAACTGGCAACGGCGGCGCGTGTTACGCTGGAGCGCAGACTCAAAGCCGGAAGCGGTCACACCGGATGGAGCCGGGCGTGGATCATTAATTTTTGGGCGCGACTGGGCGAAGGTGACACGGCGCACGAAAACATTCTGGCCTTGTTGGCGAAATCAACGCATCCGAATCTTTTTGATAATCATCCGCCTTTTCAAATTGACGGAAATTTTGGTGGCACGGCTGGCATGGCGGAAATGCTGTTGCAAAGCCACGCGGGAGAAATCAGCTTTTTGCCTGCGCTTCCGCAAGCGTGGTCAGAAGGCGCAATCAAAGGTTTGAGGGCGCGTGGTGCGGTGGTAATTGACCTGAGTTGGAAAGATGGAAAAGGTGCACTGGCAGTTTTGCGACCACGAATAAACGGCACACATAAATTGCGTGCGCCACGTGGTCAGAAAATTATTGACGTGCTGGAAAATGCAAAAAAGCTCTCCGTCCAAACGGCTAATGACGGATTGTTGACGGTGCAGGTTGTGGCTGGCAAAAAATATGAAATCAAGTTTAGCTGAATAATTTAACTCATCATACTTTTTACCAGCACACGATTATTCCGCCCGATAATTGGGTGCTTCTTTTGTGATGAACACATCGTGGACGTGTGATTCTTTCAGGCTGGCGGCGGTGATTTTGATGAAGCGCGCATTCGTTTTCAGCTCTTCAATTGTGCGGCATCCGGTGTAGCCCATGCCCGCTTTCAGGCCGCCAACCAATTGTCCAACTAAAGCCGCCAGCGAACCTTTGTGCGTCACACGACCTTCGATGCCTTCGGGCACCAGCTTGCTTTCGGCTTCGGTGGATTCCTGTCCATAACGATCTTTGCTGCCTTCTTTCATCGCGCCAATGGAACCCATGCCACGATAAGATTTGAAATTGCGTCCCTGATACAAAATAATTTCGCCGGGCGATTCATCCGTACCCGCGAGCAATGAACCAATCATCACGGAGTCTGCGCCGGCAGCAATTGCCTTTGTAACATCGCCGGAAAATTTAATTCCGCCATCAGCAATGATGGGGATGCCTGAACCTGCCGCCGCTTTCGCACATTCTGCCACGGCGGTGATTTGGGGAACACCTGCGCCGGACACTACACGCGTGGTGCAAATTGACCCCGGCCCCATTCCTACTTTTACTGCGTCAACGCCCGCTTGAATCAGAGCTTTTGTGCCTGCTCCGGTCGCCACATTGCCAGCGATTAATTGCACTTCGGGATATTTTTGCTTGACTGCTTTAATGGCTTCCAGCACGCGTACAGAATGACCATGCGCAGTATCAATCGCCAGCACATCCACGCGAACTTTGATGAGTTCAGCCGCACGCTCAAGAAAATCTCCGGTTGCGCCAACGGCAGCGGCAACGCGTAATCTGCCCAAATCATCTTTGGCAGCGTTGGGATATTTGATCGCTTTCTGAATATCTTTGACGGTGATGAGTCCTTTGAGGTGATAGTTTTCATCAACGACTAAAAGCTTTTCGACGCGATGCTTTTGCAGGATGCCTTCAGCCTCGCGCAAAGTCGTTCCGACGGGAACGGTGATGAGATTATCTTTCGTCATCACTTCAGAAATAGAGAGTTCCAGCCGATTCTCAAACCGCAAATCACGATTAGTCAGAATTCCGACCAGCCTGCCATCGCTCTGCACAATCGGCACACCGGAAATTTTAAAGCGCTGCATCAATTCCAGCGCATCACGCAACGGGCGTTCCGGCGTAATTGTTACCGGGTCAACGATCATCCCTGATTCGGAGCGTTTGACTTTATCCACCTCATCGCGCTGTGCTTCAATCGGAAAATTTTTATGAATGACTCCGATGCCACCCTGTTGCGCAATCGCAATTGCCATCGGGCTTTCGGTGACAGTATCCATCGCTGAGCTAAGAAGCGGAATATTCAAATTGATGGTACGAGTTAAGCGCGTGGTGGTGTCCGCTTCGGTGGGCAAAAATTCGGAATAATCAGGCAGTAATAAAACGTCGTCGAATGTCAGTGCTTCGGGTAGATTTTCGGTTAGCATAAATTTAGAGCTTTATTTTTATCCGCAATAACTTGGAGCGGTCTATGAATAAACAAAAACCGCGCAGGCTTTTGTTGCCGCGCGGGTCTGTGATTACGAACGATTAGGATGGTGCCGCATCTGGGCAGCTTTGCCTCGTGACCACTCCACGAGTGCCATTTTAGGAAAATCATCAACCAGCCATTTACTGGATAAACTGCTGGTAATTTTCTTTGGTGATAACAACACTTTCAGCAATGAACTTGCCCTTGTTTGCGTTGATCCTGATGGGACGCCCATTAAGGTAAGCATCCAGGGTCGTCACGTTACCAATGTTAACAATCAATCTATCGTTGCCGGAAATTTCTCTGATCTCGCCCGGCTTGAGCGTCGCCATCTCACTTTTCGGATTGGCGTCAGCCCGGACTTTGATCCAGCATTCTCCATCTTTGGCTTGCAGCTTTAGTTGCAAGGCTCCTGTCAGGGGAGGCGCAGGTGGTAATGGGGAACCGGGCGGCGCAGGTGATGGTGACGCACCAACTGATGAAGCCGAAGCAGGTGACTGTGTGCTTGCAACTGAAGCGGTCGGGGCTGGTGCAAGTCCATCATCAGGTGTTGCTGAAGTTGCAGCATTAGGGGTTGATGAGGTGACAACAGGAGGAATAACTTCGCTGGCTTTGAACCAGCGGTAAGCCGTGAAAATTCCCGCACTCAATAAAAGTAAAATAATCACAATGAGGGCGATGCTGCCCCACGGAGAACTGACCTCTTCATCAATTCCTTCCATGCTCGTCGCTAAGGTGCGAGGTGCTTCGCCGCCCTGCGATTCCAACTGCTGACCATACATCACCAGCGCCTGCTCTTCGTCCATACCAACAAAACGAGCATAGCTGCGCACAAAGCCGCGATTAAAAATGCCGCCGGGAAGAATTGAGTAATTGTCAGACTCAATTGACTGTAAGAACCGACCACCAATATGAGTTGCGTCAGAAACGTCCCGAATGGTGAACCCTTTTTCTTCCCGCAATCGCTTGAGTTCTTCGCCTAATGTGGGCATGCGTAACCTTTGCCTATCCCCTTCTACATCCTGGTTCTGCGATGAGATTTTTTTCGTGAATTATTGATCTTGAAAATACAGCTTCAACAAGTCGGCAATCTTACAGTTAAATTATCGCGCCTGTCAATTTTGCAGGCACACTATTGTTTTTTACATTCGTTTCGTGGCAGCCAGTCGGGCCGCCTGTTTGCGAATGACATCAGGAACATTGCGATTAGAGGTCAGCGCCTTCAGGTCTTTGGGGAACAAGCGATTGAGGAGCGGCAAGCTGGTCCCAACAGGAGTCCGGGCATTTTGTA
>JAYSTY010000365.1:0-6354 GCA_043719385.1 Blastocatellia bacterium
CACGTAATTGCTGGAGCACCTGTAGCGGCGGTTCGTAAACCTTCGCTATTTCTTCGTTGCTCATTGTGAGCGTTGATAATGGCTGGAGTTTTTGCGCCACAACCTCATCGGCAATTTTTTCAGGATGGAGTTGTTGATCAAGATATTTTTCCCAACCCATTTGCATCACTTGTTCAACTTGACCGAAACGCGGACCAAAAGTTATTCGGTCAAGCAAGTGAATGGCTTTTTGTTGTTCGGTAAGTTTATTGACGCGGTTGGCAGGCTTGGAATTTTTGCTTTTCTGCGCCAACGCGCTTAGTGGCGAACTTATGACCATTATTATAGCCAAAGCTAACGCGCAAAATTGATTGAACTGATGAACTTTTCTGTGCATATTTTTCCTCACGACTCTTCCCCCCAAATTTATTCTAATGGGGCTTTTTGAAACGTAAACTTAGACGCGCTGGAAATGATTTTAGTCTGAAGAAAAATGGCAGGACTCTGAGTAAAAAAACAGGCGGTAGTAAATAAGAAATGGCTGCTAACCAAATGTAACATCCCCCGAAGTCACATTTTTTCAGCAGCCATCTCAACGCTCTTTTACGGAACAGGAACTCGCTCCCCAACGAATTCCCCAACACATCCCGTATTCGAGCCTTAGTTGAACGTTGATTTCGCTACTAACGATGCAAAATTGATGCCATAGTTGCAGGCCTGTGTATTTTCTTTTAGTAATCTTCTATTCTACTGAGAACAGATCACATATAGCATTTAGTTTTAACTGTGAAGTTATTCGTTCTCTTCTAACTATTAACTTTCAGCGTCCTGAATGGCTACATTTTTAATGTTGATATGGTTTGTTTTAGGACATGTCTACTGAAAGTCTTCAAGTTTTTATGCTGTGCACTTGAAAATTTCTAAATTTCTCAAATTGACAGGTATAGGCGGGCGTGCTAAGTTGCAACCCTATTTTGCAAGTTCTTTGCATTGCTTTCAGGTGTCTGAATCTCAGGTTCAGGATAATAGGGAAGCGGGTGAGTGAATAATCCCGCACGGTCACCGCCACTGTAAAGCTCGTCTAAGGTTTTGAAACTGCCGCTGCTGATAAAAAAAGCAGGTTAGCCATTGCGTGGTAACACGCGAGAAGGCTGAATTGCTGGCGCGGCTTGAGTCAAGTCAGGAGACCTGCCTGGAAGATTGCTGCTTTTTAATCGCTCTTCGGATGAAGGAGCGCGGCATCGGTTTAAGAAATTGCTTTGCTTCATGTCTTTGCTCCAAAGAAATTTCTTGAATCTGGTTATTCTCCTTTCTTTCTTGTAAGCCTTGGACGAGCAGCTTTTTTGCCGTCCGAGGCTTTTCTTTTTTTATGCGTTGCCCCAAGTCTCGATTATTTTTTTGCGGTTTTATTTCCCTGTTCTTTTTTGCGGGATGCCAAAAAACCCACAACCCCTTAACGGTTGGCGAAAATTTCCCCACTTATCAGGATGATTTGGGGCGTCAGGTAAAAGTCACTCCTGCGCCACAACGCATCATCTCGCTGGCACCAAATATTACCGAAACGTTGTTCGCGCTTGGCCTGGGTGAGCGCGTCATCGGAGTCACGACGTATTGTGATTTTCCTGCTGAAGCTAAAACCAAAGAAAAAATTGGCGACACAATCAAACCTAACCTTGAACGCATCATTGCGCTCAAACCGGATTTGGTTTTACTTTCGACTTCCAGCCAGTTGGAAAAAATTACACACCAGTTAGATCAACTGGCAATTCCTGTCTACATCACAAATCCGCGCACTGTTACTGAAGTCATCTCTTCAATTCGTAAACTCGGAGCCGTAACCGGAGCCAGCGGTCGCGCTGAAGAACTGGCTTCGTCCATGCAACAACGCATTACATCCATCAAGCCAACCGACCAGCATCCACGCGTGCTGTATGTCTTGCAACTTTCGCCACTCATCACTGCCGGGAAAAATACGTTCATTAACGACCTGATAAATCTTGCTGGCGGGACATCTATTTCCGGCGCAGAGACCACCGACTATCCGCAATTTTCGCGTGAGACGGTCATTGCCCGCGCACCCGAAGTCATTATTCTTCCCGAAAGTCACGGCTCCGAAATCGTTAATCTCGAAGCCGTCAAACAAGCTTTCAGCACAACTCCTGCCGTCAAAAATAATCGCATCGTCACGATCAATCCTGACCTGATTGATCGTCCGGGTCCGCGCATCGTCGAAGGTTTAGCCGAACTGGGAAAAAAGATTCATGGCAAGTAAGGCAAGCACAAATTTAGCAGCCGGATTAAGCAGCGCGTATTTAACTAAACGCCGCGCTGCACTGGTGATTGCTGTACTTTTCATCGCGCTGATTTTTGCCTTCATCATTTCTCTTTCCCTTGGCAGCGAACATATTTCATTAACAAATATTTTATCGGGATCACTTTCACGCGAACAGGAAGTCATCATTTTCGGATTACGTTTGCCACGAATTATTTTGGCGATTGGATCAGGCGCAGCTTTGGCAATGGCAGGCGCGGCGTTTCAGGCCCTGCTCAGAAATCCGCTGGCTGATCCTTATGTGCTGGGAGTTTCAAGCGGCGCAGCCCTCGGCGCAATTGTCGGCATCATGTTCGCTTCACAATTTTCGTTGGCGCGTCCGTTGCTCAGTTTTGCCGGAGCTTCTGCCGCAACTTTTGTCGTGTATTTGCTTGGTCGGCGCGGAGACGATCCAGCGCGATTAATTCTCGCAGGTGTAGTCATTTCTACGTTGCTGGGTTCATTGATGGTTTTGCTGACAACGCTCGCCGATGATTTAAAGCTGCGCAACATTACGTTCTGGCTGCTCGGAGATTTATCCAGCGGCAGCGGTGAATTCAGCTTATTTTTATTTTTTGCCATTGCCATCGGAGCCATAGCTTTATTCGCCAATTCCCGCGCTTTGAATTTGATGATGACAGGCGAGCGTGATGCGTTTGCTCTGGGAGTGGAAACGAATCGCGTCCGCTGGATTGTCTTCATCACCGCGTCTTTATTGACCGCCGCCGCAGTTTCTACCAGCGGCGCAATTGGTTATGTCGGCTTAGTCGTACCGCATCTCGTGCGCCTTGCCAGCGGCACAGACAATCGCTTAGTAATTCCCGCTTCAGCCTTCGCCGGAGCCTTACTTGTTCTGCTGGCAGACACGACCGCCCGCACCGCCATTGCTCCGCGTGAGTTACCGACAGGAGCAATCACGGCGCTGATCGGCGCTCCAGTGTTAGTTTATTTGTTGCTTGGAAAGTGGAAGGGGAGACAGGGCGAAACGGCGATGGGGCGCTGGGGCGATGCTGAAATTATTAATTCGACGTTTCGGAATTCTGGTTCCGTGGCGGGGCAGGCTTTACTCCACCTCAATAACATCAGCTTTGGTTATTCGCACCAAATTCTTGCGCAAATTAATCTTGAAATTAAAGCGGGTGAAGTCGTCGCCTTACTTGGGCAAAATGGCGCGGGGAAATCTACGTTGCTGAATTTGGCAGCCGGAAAATTGCAGCCAAACTCCGGCACGGTCTTGTGGCAGGAAAAAAATCTCAGTGAATTTTCACGGCGAGAAATCGCGCAACAAATCGCGCTGGTAGCGCAAGCCGAAGAATTACAGTTCTCGCTGACGGCGCTTGAATATGTCTTAGCCGGAAGATTTGCGCAGACCGCTGGCATCGGCTTCGATTCGCCATCAGATATTGAAATCGCCCTGCAAACATTGGTTGCGACCGACGCCTCACAATTTGCGAGCCGATCATTCAACCAACTCTCCAGCGGTGAAAAACAGCGCATAGTTTTAGCGCGCGCGCTCGCCCAACAACCACAAATTCTTTTGCTGGATGAGCCAACCGCTAACCTTGATTTAGCCCATCAATTTTCGTTGCTGGAATTAGTCAGACAGCTTGCGCATCAACATCAACTCGGCATCCTTTTTGTCACGCACGAAATTAATTTGGCGGCAGAATTTGCCGACCGCGTAGCTTTGCTCAAGCACGGAAAAATTATCGCACTTGGAAACCCCGATGAAGTCATGACCGCTGATTTATTGAGTGATTTATTTGAAACGAAGCTCAGCGTCAATCATCATCCAAACACCGGAAAGCCGATCATTACGATCAATACAGGAAAAACAAACCAATGAAATTCACCACCCTAAAAAAACTTATACATTTAGTCCGAATTCAGCCCGCGAAGTCGGGCGACAGCATAAAGCCTGGGGTGAAGGCGGAGCCGGAACCCCAGGTTGATTTTGCATTAAATTCATTGGCCCGCGAAGTCGGGCGACAGCCATCCAATCTATCACCCGCTTCGCGGGCTACAATCACAATCGCTAATATTCCTGGGGTTTCGCGCTCATGCGCTCCACCCCAGGCTTTATGCTTACACCCGCTTCGCGGGCTAAAACAATCGCTGCAACTCTTACTTTTATTATTTATTGTCTCACTTGCTACCACTGCTTTTGCGCAACGCACAAGCACCGTTTCCGATCCTGAAAACAAGCAAATTAAAAACGCTCGGATCATTGTGCGAAACGCCAGCGGCTTCGTAATTCGTGAAATCACGACTGACAAAAACGGCGAATTTACTTTGCCCGATTTACAAAGTGGAGATTATTCCATCACCGCCGAAGCCGAAGGAATGACACAAATTGGAGGCGCACAAAAAATTACCATCAATGGAAATTCCGCTGCGCCCGTCCTGCAAATTAAACTTCAAGTCGCAGCTATCAAAGATTCGATCATTGTTTCAGCGACGCGGACAGACAACAATTTATCCGAAACTCCGGCCAGCGCGTATGTAATTTCAGCTAATGATTTAGCGCGTTCGCAGCGTTCGCAGGTACTCGACGCCTTACGCTTATCGCCTGGAATCAGCGTGATGCAGACAGCACGACGTGGCGGAGTGACTTCGATTTTTGTGCGTGGCGGCGAATCGGACTACACCAAAGTTTTGGTAGATGGAATCCCGCTTAACGACGCGGGTGGCGCTTTTGATTTGTCAGATTTTACGACCGAAAATGCTGAGCGAATTGAATTTGTGCGCGGCTCCAACAGCGCCCTCTATGGCTCTGACGCGATGAGCGGAGTGCTGCAATTCATCACGAAGCGCGGCACAAGTTCGACGCCTGAAATTGAGCTTTCCACCGAAGGTGGCAGCTTCGCTTTTAATCGTCAGGTAGCCAAAATTTCGGGTGCGAATAACGGCTTTGATTATTCCGCCAGCTTCGCGCATCTGCGCACCAATGGACGCGGACGCAACGATGATTATCAAAACCGGACGGCTTCGGCGAACCTCGGTTATCGTTTTAATGAGCGAACAACTTTGCGTTTTCTGGCGCGGAGCGGAAATTCCGGGTTAGGCGTACCCGGCGCAACGGCGAAATATTTTTCTGACCCCGATGAACGCGCGCGACGCCGTAGAATCGCTGCTGGCATTAAGCTTGACGATCAAACTTCGCGGATTTGGCATCAGCAATTTTCTTTTGTCTTCGCTGAAAATAATCAACTTGGACTTGATCCCGTAGCGCAGGATTTAACCAAACCGAATACGCCTGTTGATACCAATTTTGCCTTTAATGATTTCGTTTCCTTTTTCAATAATCATCAGAAACGGCGCGGGCTTCGTTATCAAAGCGAGGTAGTTTTGCCGCACAGCAATTTATTGTCTGCCGGAATCGAATACGAAAAAGAAAGTGCCGTTTTCGACAGCGGCTTCGCAGGTAAAAACAGAGTCGCTCCGAACCGCAGAAACATTGGCTTTTTTGTCCAGAATCAATTTTTCGCGGCTTCGCGTTTTGTCTTAACCGCAGGCGTCAGAGTCGAAAATAATCGAACGGATTTGCCTGCCAGCTTTGCAACTGTTTTGAAAGGACTCGGCTCAGCGCCGTTTACCGGCAGCGTCGGGTTCGGGACAAAAGCGACACCTAAAATTGCGGCGTTAATCGTAGCTCGCAAAGGCGATGACAATTTCGGCGCCACAAAATTCCGTGCCAGTTACGGCGCAGGCATTAAAGCTCCAACGCTGGTCGAAGCCTTCAGCCCGAATTCATTTTTCCTCGGCAATCCGGGTTTGAAGCCGGAACGCGCCCAAAGTTTTGATGCCGGAGTTGAGCAACTTTTCTGGCGTGATCGCGTGCGCCTCGAAGCCACATTTTTCGCCAATTATTTCCGCGATCAAATTGCGTATGTCGGTGATCCCGCCAGCTTCGGCGGCCCCATCAAAACGGCGCAGGGAGTCCTGACCAGCTTTGTCAATAATGATCGCGCTCGCGCTCGCGGCCTCGAATTCAGCGCCGCTATTCGCCCGACACGCAACCTGAGCCTGAATGGAAATTACACATTGACCGATTCCAAATTAAT
>JAYSTY010000366.1:0-2623 GCA_043719385.1 Blastocatellia bacterium
GTCAAAAATAGTCCCAGGAAAATCAGGCTCGATAGAAATGCCAGCAAGTGGAATTTTTTGTCGTGTCGCAAGTGCATGAAATACCATGCCACGAGCGAAGCTTTGACCGTCGCAATCGCCATCGCAATGACGATGTTAGCTGCACCAAGACTGACATTAAGCCAAATCGGCACGTAATAAGCCAAAACAGTGACCGCAGTCAGGATCATCAAGCCAATCCAAACGGTCAGGTAGAGGCTGACAGGCGAAACGTGATGCTGCGCGTCGTGTGCATCATGTGCGGTTGCGTATTCACTCATAAAAATTTAGCTCACCAAATAAAGCAGTGGGAATAAATAAATCCAGATCAAATCCACTAAATGCCAATAAAGCCCAACCAGATCAACTGGCGTGTAGTAATCCGAGTTGAACCGTCCCTTCATCGCTCTGACCAAAAGCCAAACCAGCAAACCAATTCCGACCGTGACGTGAATTCCGTGCAGTCCGGTCATCATGAAATACAACGAAAAGTAAGTCTCAATGTGCGGAACATAGCCTTCAGGGTAAGTGTAAAATCTGCCAGGCAATAAGCCTTCGTGATATTTGTGGCTGTACTCAAAATACTTGACCACCAAAAATGCACAGGCACAGGCAATCGTAATCACTAAATTTACAATCAAGGCCTTGCGATTATTTGTTTGCGCCGCACGAACGCCCAGCGCCATCGTAAGTGAACTGAAAATCAGGACTGCCGTGTTGATCACGCCGAGATTTACATTCAGGTGATGATGCCCCGCATGGAACGCGTCGGGATGCATGCTGAACATCAACGCGTAAGCCACAAACAAACCACCGAACATCAGGATTTCTGTCGCCAGGAATGTCCACATGCCCAACTTGGCAGTATCGTATTGCTGCTCTAAATCCGTGAAGTGGGGATGAAAATACCACGGATGTTTGTGCTCACTTTTTAATTCATCAACTGCTTGTGCCATGCACTGCTCCTTCTAAAGTTCCAGGTTTCCTGGGCGGAATTGGGACGCCATAATCGTAAGGCCCAATTTTAGTGTTCGGCTGTTTCTCGAAATTATGCAGCGGTGGCGGCGAAGAGGTTTGCCATTCCAGCGTCAAACCGCCCCAGGGATTTGCCGGAGCCAGCGCACCATATTTCAACGAAGCCAGCAAATATCCAGCCATAATCACAAAGCCTGTGGCCAGAATCCATGATCCGACGGTTGAGACCTGATGCAGGGTTTGGAATTGCGGCAGGTAATCGTAATAACGACGCGGCATGCCTTTTGAGCCGAGAATAAATTGCGTCAAAAATGTGACATTGAAGCCGACAAACACCAGCGCACACGAAACGCGCCCCATGCTTTCGGGATACATCCGCCCCGTCATTTTCGGCCACCAGTAATGTAAACCGCCCAGGAAAGCGATCACTGTTCCACCCATCATCACATAATGGAAGTGCGCGACCACAAAGTAGGTATCGGTCAGGTGAACATCCACTGATAAGGCACCCAAAAAGATTCCAGTCAATCCACCTATCGTGAACAGAAACAGAAAAGAAAGCGCATACAGCATCGGCGTTTCAAGCGTTATCGCGCCCTTGTACATCGTCGCCGTCCAGTTAAAAACTTTGATGCCGGACGGAATCGCTACGAGAAAGGTCAGGAACGAAAATACCATCGAAGCGAACTGTGATTGTCCGCTGACAAACATGTGATGTCCCCACACGAGGAAACCGATGATGGCAATCGCCACGGAAGAAAAGCCGATAGCTTTGTAACCAAAAATTGCTTTCTTGGAGAAGGTCGGAATGATTTCGCTGATAATCGCCATCCCTGGCAAAATCATGATGTAAACCGCCGGATGCGAATAGAACCAGAAAAAATGCTGGAACAATACTGCATCACCGCCCAGCTTCGGATCGAAAATCCCAATTCCCCAGGCGCGTTCAATAATCAGCATCAACAGGGTGATCGCCAGCACCGGAGTCGCCAATACCTGAATCAAACTCGTCGCGTAAATGCCCCACACGAACAGCGGCATCCGGCTCCAGGTAATTCCCGGTGCGCGTAATTTATGCGTCGTGGCGATGAAGTTCAGACCCGTCAAAATTGAAGAGAACCCCAGCACGAAAACACCAAATACCATCCAGATGACTTTGCCTTCTGAGCCGACACTGTATGGCGTGTAAAATGTCCAGCCCGTATCTACACCACCATAAACAATCGAAGCGATAGCGATAATGGCTCCGGTCACATAGATATAAAAACTAAAAATATTCAGGCGCGGAAAGGCTACGTCTTTTGTCCCCAGCAGCAGCGGCAAAACGAAATTCCCCAGCGCCGCCGGAACCGCCGGGATAATAAACATAAACACCATGATCGCGCCGTGCAGCGTGAACACCTGATTATACTGGTGCGCAGTCATAATGGTTTTGCCTGGTGTGAACAATTCCAGGCGCACCAGCAATGCCATCACGCCGCCCACAAAAAACATCGTCAGGACTGAGATCAGATACATGATGCCGATGCGTTTATGGTCTAACGTGTAGACCCACGACATGATGCCGGTCCCACCGTCTTTATAAAAACTTAAATCCTCTCCCGTGTGTTCAGCGCTTCCGTGATTGTTG
>JAYSTY010000367.1:0-15386 GCA_043719385.1 Blastocatellia bacterium
GCTGGACAATCGCTACGCCAGAGGTAGCGAATAAAGTTGGCACGCTGACGTTTTCAACGTTTGGCGGCAATCCTGTCACGTCGCGTGCGGCATCGGCTACGATTGAAGTCATTGAGACGGAAAATTTGCTTCAGAACGCGAAAATTGTTGGCGATCATTTGCGTGAAAAGCTGATGGGCTTACAGGAAAAATATGATGTGATTGGTGACGTGCGCGGCATGGGGTTAATGCAAGCTTTGGAATTGGTAAAAGACCGTAAGACGAAAGAGCCGCATCCGCAAGCCGTGCTGAAAGTTTTCGAGGAAACCAAAAAACGTGGCGTGTTGATTGGTAAAGGCGGCTTGTACGGCAATTGCATCCGCATCGGCCCACCGCTGATTATGTCGAAGGATAATGCTGATGAATTGGTGAAGGCGCTGGATGAAGCTTTGGCAACTGTGTAAAAATAATGGCGGGAGAAGTAACGTATGAATCAAGTAGAAACCAATTACGATGGTGTTCTGAATACTATACGGCAGTGGACATTCGCCAGGCGCTATGCCTTGTTACAGGATGTTTTGAAGACACTTGCGCCAGAGGAAGGCCAACCGCGCGTACAGAAACAGACACTGCAACAAGCCTTAGGACTATTGGCAACTGACCAGCCTGCGCCAACAGATGCAGAAATTGAACGAATGCTGGCCGAGCATCGGCTGGAGAAATATTCATGAAGCGCGTTCTTTTCGACACGAATGTCGTGCTTGATGTTTTATTAAAACGCGCCCCGTGGCATACAGATGCGGCGGCTTGTTGGCAGGCTTGTGATGACGGAAAAATTATGGGGTGTTTGCTTGCTTCAACGCTCACCGATATTTTCTATATCGCACGCAAACAAAAAGGGTTCGACGACGCACGCAATGCCGTGCGTGTGTGCCTGGACGCATTTGCTATTTGTATCGTTGATCGTCAAGCATTAGAACTCGCAGTAAATTTGTCCGGCAACGATTTTGAAGACAACTTGCAAATTTCCTGCGCTACACTCGCCAGCCTTGACGCCATACTCACGCGTGATAAGAACGGATTCAAAGACGCAGCAATTTTCATCTTTTCACCCGCTGAACTCGTTACACAACTCAGTCAAAGTTAGGAACAAATATGCGAACCCTAATCAAAAATGGCCGCATCGTAACCGCTGTTGATGACTATATCGCGGACATTTTGATTGACGGCGAAACGATTGCAATGATTGGCAAAGATTTGTCATCCGTCATCACTGACGTAGACAAAACAATTGACGCGACAAACAAGCTCGTCATCCCCGGTGGCATTGATCCGCACACGCATCTGGACTTGCCGTTCGGCGGAACGTCTTCGTCCGATGATTTTGAGACAGGCACGCGCGCGGCGGCGTTTGGCGGCACGACTTCGATTATTGATTTTGCGGTGCAGTACAAAGATCAATCGTTGAATCAGGCTTTGGATGTTTGGTTCGCAAAAGCGGAAGGCAAAGCAACGACGGATTATGGCTTTCATTTGATCTGCACCGACTTGCCCGATGAACGTTTGCCCGAATTGAAAACGCTGATTGATCAGGGCGTGACCAGTTTTAAATTGTTCATGGCATATCCCGGCGTATTCCTTGTGGACGACGGCACGATTTTCAAAGCGATGTCTGTGGCAGGCGAAAACGGCGGATTGATTTGTATGCATGCGGAAAACGGCGTCGTCATTGATGTACTGGTCAAACGCGCACTTGCCGCAGGTCACACTGCGCCAAAATATCACGCGCTCACACGTCCTACACGCGCCGAAGCTGAAGGTGTACATCGTGCGATTGCTTTGGCTGAAATGGCGGATTCGCCTGTTTATATTGTTCATCTCAGTTGCTATGACGCGTTGAGAGAAGTGCAAAACGCCCGTGATCTTGGCTTGCGGGCGTATGCCGAAACCTGTCCGCAATATTTGTTGCTGGATTACAGCCTTTACGAACAGCCCGACTTTGAAGGCGCAAAATATGTGATGACGCCGCCGCTGCGTGGCATTGAGAATCAGGAAAAATTGTGGAAGGGATTGCGCAGCGACGATCTGCAAGTGATCTCGACCGACCATTGCCCGTTTTGCATGAAAGAGCAAAAAGAATTAGGCCGCGACGATTTCAGCAAAATCCCCAACGGCGGCCCCGGCGTCGAACATCGCATGAGCCTGATCTATCATCACGGCGTAGCGCAAGGTCGCATCAATCTGAATCGCTTTGTCGAATTGACTTCGACCGCCGCCGCCAAAATCTTCGGCCTCTTTCCGCGCAAAGGCACAATTGCCGTAGGCTCCGACGCGGACATCGTGATCTTTGATCCAAACCGCGAACAAACGATCAGCGCGGCTACACATCACATGCGCGTGGATTACAGCGCGTATGAAGGCTGGACGGTCAAAGGCGTCACCGAAATTGTTTTATCGCGCGGCAACGTCATCGTCGAAAACGGTGAATGGAAAGGCAAAGCGGGCGCGGGGCAATTTATCAAGCGCGGATTGACAGGCGCGTAACAAAACAACCAATGCGATCCAACAATAATTACGAAACCATCCAACATCCCGACGGGCGCGTTGAGTTGCGCGATTATTCTGCCATCAATTCAAGCCCGCTTTACAACGAAGACCTTGCGCCTGTGCCTGTCGCAAAGCGCAATTGGACGACGTACAACTACGCCGCATTGTGGGTTTCGATGGCACATTGTATTCCGACGTATATGCTCGCGTCGGGCTTGATTGCGGCGGGGATGAATTGGTGGCAGGCGTTGTTTACAATTCTGCTTGGCAATGTGATTGTGCTGATTCCGATTTTGCTCAATTCGCATCCGGGGACGAAATACGGCATTCCCTTTCCAGTCTTTGCACGCGCGGCGTATGGCACGATTGGTTCAAATTTGCCTGCGCTGATGCGGGCGATTGTGGCTTGCGGCTGGTTTGGGATTCAGGCGTGGATTGGTGGCGAAGCGTTGCACACTTTATTCAAAGCGATCATTCCAAATTGGCAGACGTTGTTCGGAGGCGCAATTGGCGGGCATACGCCGACGGAATGGCTTTCGTTTTTGCTCTTCTGGGGACTGAATATTTGGATCATTTATCGGGGGATGGATTTGCTCCGTGCTGTCGAAAATTGGGCTGCACCTTATGTATTGGTGATGACAACGATTTTGTTAGGCTGGGCAATTTGGCGGGCAAATGGCTTAGGCAATTTGCTGACGGACGCAGGAAAATTTCATAGCCTGGCAGAATTCTGGCCTGTGTTTGTTCCTTCGCTGACAGCGATGATTGGTTTTTGGGCAACGCTCTCGTTAAATATGCCTGACTTCACGCGCTTTGGTCGCAGCCAGCGCGAACAAACAATGGGGCAAGTCGTCGCGCTCCCCACAACAATGACAATTTTCGCGGCCATGGGCGTCATCATCACTTCGGCGGCGATTGTGATTTATCCCAATTTGAAGCCGACTGAATTATGGGATCCGCTGAAAGTCGTCGGGCAATTCGACAATGTGTTTGTCGTAGCGATTTCAATGTTCACGGCGGTCGTGGCTACGCTGGCCGTGAATATTGCGGCGAATGTAGTTTCGCCCGCGAATGATTTTGCGAATGCGTTTCCCAAATTAATTTCGTTTCGCACGGGCGGATTGATTACGGGCATTATTGGCATTGCGATGCAACCCTGGAAATTATTGGCTGATCCTTCGGCCTATATTTTCACGTGGCTGAACGGATATTCGGGTGGGCTTGGTTCGATTGCTGGCGTGTTAATTGCGGATTACTGGCTGGTGCGAAATAAAAATCTCTCGCTCGCAGATTTGTATCGCACCGATGGAATTTACAGCGGATGGAATTGGCGTGCGCTTGCAGCGACATTAATTGGCTGCGGTTTGGCGTGGGTTGGGTTGATCGTTCCAGCGCTGAAACCGCTTTATGATTACGGCTGGTTCGTCGGCTTTGGCGCAGCCGCAATCATTCATTATGTGTTGATGAAAGCGACTATAAAGGTACAGTACGACGAGCGGTAGCGAGTTGGTGCGAGCGCTACCAGCTCGCTATCGCTCGCCGTACCGTATCATTCAGGAGAAAAATAAATGGCAAGAATTATCAAATGTGGATTGATCCAGGCGAAAAACGCTGCGCCAACCGATGCTTCCATCGAAGAGATCAAGCGCATCAACATCGAAAAACATCTTGGGCTTATCGAACAAGCCGCGCAGCAAGGCGTAAAAATTTTGTGCATGCAGGAAGTGTTCACGACGCCGTATTTTTGCGCGGAGCAACAAACGCGCTGGTACGATGCGGTTGAAAAAATTCCTGACGGGCCGACGACAAAATTGATGCAGGACCTCGCTAAAAAATATGGCATGGTCATCATCGTGCCGATTTACGAAGAGGAAATGACGGGGCTGTATTACAACACTGCCGCCGTGATTGATGCGGACGGAAAATACCTCGGCAAATATCGCAAAAATCACATCCCACACGTAGCGCCGGGTTTCTGGGAAAAGTTTTATTTCAAGCCCGGCAATCTCGGCTATCCGTGCTTTGACACAGCATTCGCGCGTATCGGCGTATACATTTGCTATGACCGACATTTTCCTGAAGGCGCACGCGCACTTGGCTTGAACGGTGCAGAAATTGTTTTCAATCCTTCGGCAACCGTTGCAGGGTTGAGCGAATATTTATGGAAGCTGGAACAACCCGCGCACGCGGTAGCGAATGGATATTTCATCGCGGCCATCAATCGCGTAGGGGTTGAAGCGCCGTGGAATATCGGCGAATTTTACGGGCAGAGTTATTTCTGCGATCCGCGTGGAAAGATTATTGCTGAAGCGCCGCGTGATGAAGACGCGTTAGTCGTCGCGGATTTGAATTTAGATTTGATCCGCGAAGTGCGTAACACGTGGCAATTTTTCCGTGATCGGCGGCCCGAAACCTATGGAGCGTTAGTTCACGAATAACCCTTCATTTCTCTGCACAAGGTCGCGCCAAGCGGCTGTTGAAATCGGCTCCGGGCGGAAAATACGTTCGCCACTCTTCCTGCGTAAAGCCTCGCTTGATCCGTGCGCAGATGGCCTGTGCTAATATGGCGCTGGTTGTCGTGCCGATTTTGGTAGTGTCGTCATTTGTTTGTGCGGAGAGTAATGCCTGTGCCGCTTTTTCATCCAGACGACGCAAGGCCAGCAAGAGCGGGGTGTAAATGTTGGGAGCGTTGGGA
This sequence comes from Blastocatellia bacterium, assembly GCA_043719385.1. Taxonomy (GTDB): domain Bacteria; phylum Acidobacteriota; class Blastocatellia; order RBC074; family RBC074; genus JAFDVL01. The sequence continues at coordinate 5,222 of JAYSTY010000367.1, forward strand.
TCGGAAGCTAGCCGCCAAGCTGCTACGGCGAGGAGCCCTGATGTGTCGGCACTCAGCACCTCTTGGTCTACTAGTTGAATGAGGCGGCTTGTTGCTCTGTTAATGACGCTCTCGGCTTTTTCGCTTTCCGCGTTCTGCGCACCAATCCAACGTCGGAGGACGTTAATTCCATCTGCCAAATTGATGCTTTCCTCCTGTGATTCCCTGGTCTTGGTTCGTAGTGTCTCGACCTCTTGGCGTGTTTTGGCATTCGCCGACTCCGCGCGCGCTATCCGTTGCTTTAACGCCTGTGCATGCTTTTCCGCCACGGCTACCATTTGCTGTAAATTTTGCTGACGTTTGGTCAACTCTTCCTTCGTCCGTTCTAAGGCTTGCACTTCATCCAGTAGCGCGATTCGTTGTTGTTCTAGCAGCGCATTCTCTTTTTTCAACCAGCCTGCTTCATCTACTTGTTTGGCTCGTTCCGCTCGCAGTTCATCAAGTTGGCGCTGCAAGTCTTCGATTTGTTTGCGGAGTGCGTCGTTATCAGGAATATCCGCAGGAAGTGCAAAAATCACTGCCTTTTCATCCTTTGGTAGGTCTAATGAGGGGTGAGGAGCCGCTGCCATTCCAGGTCCTTCCCGTCCGTCTCGGTATCCCAGCCAGGCGGCTTTCGCCACCAGACGATCCGCTCTCGCTTTGGCGCTGTCCTTTTCCTCTGTCAGTAATTGAACTTCGCGGGTCAGTATGCTGCCCTGTCTTGATAGCTCTCTGTCCAGTTCCTCCAAATCCCCTTGTTCATTGCTCAAAGCTATCTCCTCTTTTTGCAGAGAGTTTATTTTGTGCGTTAGTTGTTCGTTTTCTTGATTCAGAGCGACAAGATTCTGTTCAACCGTTTGATTGTCTTTCCGCAACGCCTGGATACTTTCAGTCAACGATTCTCGCTGTTCCTGTGCGGCGGCGACTTCTGCCTTTAGTTTTTCGTTTTTGCTTCGTAATTCTGCGACTTCGCGCGCGCCTGCACCGACTTCTAATGCTGCCGCTTGCTGTGCGCCTGATAGCACTGCAAGTTTTGCCTGTAACTCTCGGTTGATGGAATACTGCCGATACACCCAGCCCGCCAGACCCACAATCACCAACAGCACCGCTGCTATCAATACCGCACGCCGCAGTAAATGGGCACGATTACTACAATCCAAGAATCGCATCGAACGAATAAAGCCCTGTTCGTGGCCCGCCCAGTCCGCAGTGGGCCGATTTTCTTGACGCCAGCGCAGGCCAATTTGTAATTGGGGATTGCGCCATAAGCTTTCTTCGCCCGTCGCGTGTCGTTCGGCGCTGTACGCAAGGCGGTGGTAAATCTCGGTTGACCTCGCTTCTTCCTTTGTCCATCCAATCAACCGATTCCACAAACGCATTAGGCTTTCGTGTGAAATATCAATAATCGAATCCGATGCAAGCGGCACGGATTTCGGCGGTTGCAAAAAAGCGCGACCAGGTTGGCGAAAAGTTTCGACAATCTCGGCGACTTCGGGTTCGGTCGCGGCACAGACCGCAGCGATGCGACCTAATGGCGCGGGGTTACGCACGCCACGCCCTTCTTCCGTCGTGTCAGTGATGGTTTTGAATAATCGTTCGGCAATCGCCTGCGCACGTTTGGAAGGCAAATCGTTGTAAGCCTCTTCGCCGTGTTGCGAAAGCGCGGCTTTCATTGTGCCGATGGCTTCGTAATGTCTCAAATCAATGGGTTGTCGGTTGTCGGTTGCCGGTTGTCGGTTGTTGGTGTGCAAGCCAGATTCCGCCTTCCAGTTGTCCCACGTCCGCATCAAGGCGTGTTGCAGCACGGGCAGGCGATCCATTTCGTCGCCGACTTCGTTGAGCAAGCGCACGACTAAACGCGGGGCAATCGTTGCACCGCTGACGGCAACGGGTTTGGTGATGGCGGCACGCATTTCATCGCGGGACATGCGCGGGGTCAGATACAGCCCTTCGTTGATGGCTTCGGGCAAGCCGGGAAAGGGCATGCAATCGCCAATGAATTCCGAGCGCATCGTGATGACGACATACACTGCAGCATAATCCTGATGCGCCGCGTCCAGCAACAGCTTCACAAACGCCACCGCTTCATCTTCGTTGTGCTTGGTGCGGCTGCGGTTGAAGCGAAACAGTTCCTCGAATTGATCTACGACAACCAGCAAGTTATCGCCGCGCGGCAGCATCGCGTGCTTGACGGCTTCGGCGACGCCCAGGCTGCTGTCGCGCAGTGTGACTGCCAGCACGGTTTGATTGGCTGCGCTCATCGCACTCATTGCGGGGACGACTTCCGAAACCTGCAAGGCTTTAACCAGATTGCCAATCGGGTCTTCGCCCGGTCGCAGCATGGCGATGCGCCAGCTTGATCCGGCCTGCGCCATAAAGCCCGCGTGCAAGGACGGGATCAGCCCCGATTTTACCAGCGAAGATTTGCCGCTGCCGGAACTGCCAATGACGGCGAGGAAGCGCGAGGTGCGCAGGCGGCGGCGCAAATCGTCGGTTTCTTTTTCGCGTCCGAAGAACAGGTAATCTTCTTCCGGCTCAAACGCGCGCAGCCCCGGAAACGGATTGTGCAGACCGTTCTGGCTCATATGACCTCCTGTTGCTGTGCGGCCTGAAGGCGTGTCAGAAATTCGCGCAGGATGTCCGGCGCAAACGCCTCCGGCATCTTCATCACGATGGCATCATCATTGGAAAAATCTTCCTTCGCATCGGTCAGCGGCGCACCCAGTACGATGCCGACAGCGGATAGCGGCGCTTTTCGCCCCAGCCCCAGGCTGCCCACGACTTCGCGCATTTTCTTGCGCTGCCACGCTTCGCTACCTTGCCCGTAATAAATCAGCACGGCATCACAGAGCCGCAGATTGTCTTCGTGATCCTCGCGCAAGTCCGCTTCGTCACCCTCAAACAAGGGCAGCGATACTTTACAACCTTGCTGCTTCAAATGTTGTTGGAGTGGTTTCACGGCTTCGCTGTCGCGGGCATCACAGACCAAATAAATTCTGGCTGCACCACTCATCGCAGCAGGCGGCGGCGCGGTCACGACCGGTTGCTCAGCAGCCTTGAGCTGTTCGTACAGCACCGTCTTCAATTCTTCCAGCGGCGTTTCCAACACGTCTGCGCCTTCGTCCAATCCTGGATCGGTGCGCACTTGTTCGAGGAAGCGCGTCTGTCGCGCGTCTTTGCCGTCCGAGTTCGCCTCAATCCAAATCAGTCGCACCAGCTTGCCCGCTTTGCCAAAATCGCGCGCGATGCGATTTTGCACGATGGTCAGCGACTCTTCCGTTCCTTCCGGCGCGATGCCGTAGTCCGGCCCCAACAAATGTACGGAGACTTTGCACCGCGCCATTTCGTCTCGTAGAAACGATTCTAACTCCGAGCGCACCAACGGCAACGTGCGATCCGGCAGCACCGTGTAGCCGTGTCGTTGCAGGTCGCGGCGAATGGCATCGCGTTCATCCTGCAATTCCGAAATCGTCTCGGCCAGAAAAACTATCGGTTTGGGCGAAGCGGCTGCCGGCCTCGTTTCCAGCAAATCAAGCAACTCCGCGATGTCGTAGGCCACATCGTTCAGCCGCGCCCAGAAGGCGTATTCAGCTTCGGGGCCGTACATCTCATCCAACTCCTGCGGGCGCCCCTTTTCATCGAGCTTGAAGAAGTCATAGCCGATCAGGGCTTGTACTTCTTCGGGCAGGCTATCGAGTGAGATATTTGTCTTGACGATTTTGAAGACGCGCGCTTTGTGATCGCCGACCACCAGTGTTCCCGCCTTTTGTTGGGCATTATAAAACTCAGTGAGTTCGCGCGAGCACCAGTCAGATTTCAAATAGCGTGGCGAGAGAATGGAAATCAGAATTCCGCATTGCTGGACACGATCTACCAGCAGGTCGCCGAACACATCATTGCCTTGTAGCTTCGGGTCTCGAAAAATTTTCGGCTTCTGTCCGCGCACCTGTGCGACGCGCACTTCCAGCGCGTGGTGAAAACGTGTGATCCAACCGTCCAGCCCTTTTTTGGGTGACTCATTATCAACATGGGCATAGCTGATAAAGATTTCATCAATCGCATCAGGCGCTGTGCTGACCATAGTCATAAATTCCTCGTGGTTCTGCTATCATTACTGCCTCGTCAATTCACCTGGCCGGAATGTTTTTCCTTCTGAGTTGCTGTCGTGCGATGAGCAACAGGATTTTCACTAAGAACAATGCGCTCCTTCTGAAAATCTCACCTATCCCATGCTGTGAACTGGCAACGGACTATTTCAATTTTTTAGCTGATATCAGAAGTTTACTACAACTTGGGATTAGAAGGGGAGCGAGATTATCTGCTATCGTATTTTTCTTTCGTAAAGGTTTTTTTGTCTCAGGTTATTTGCTGTGCCCAGGCAAAAAATAGTGGGTTATAGTAGCCTGGCTATCGTATTTCGTACTTGCGCTTCACTGCGCAAAAGATAACAATTCCGGCTGGCAAAAGTCAGGAACGCAGGCTGCCCCGGAACAATTCTGACATGAGGATTAACCTCCTATCATCAGTACCCGTGCAAGGCCAAAGTAAAGGAGTGCGCCGATGTCTGATTTATTAAACTCCCCGCTGACAGTTGAACAAATCACAGAAAATTTTCACGAAATCGAACCAGCCCTGTCCCAAGCTGAAGCCTTGTTTGAGGCGCATCGTTGTTTATATTGCTACGACGCGCCTTGTATTCAAGCTTGCCCGACGCACATTGATGTGCCTTCGTTCATTAAGAAAATTGCGAGCGGAAATTTACGAGGATCGGCGCGCGTGATTTTGGACGCGAACCCGATTGGCTCCACGTGTTCGCGCGTGTGCCCCGTCGAAGCGTTGTGCGAAGGCGCTTGCGTCGAAAACACGTTGATGAAACAGCCGATTCAAATCGGAAGATTGCAACGCTATGCAATGGATCACATTATTGGAAAACAACTTGATGTCTTCAAGGCAGGAGCAACAAACGGTAAATCAGTTGGCATCATTGGTTCAGGGCCAGCGGGGCTGTCGTGCGCGACGTATTTGGCGCGGCTCGGCTATGCAGTGACGATTTATGAACAGCGCGAGAAGGCGGGCGGGTTGGATACTTACGGAATGGCCGAATACAAAATGACGCAACAAAATTCCGCTGACGAAGTTGCAATGATCGAACGGCTCGGCGTGCAATTTCGGCTCGGCTGCGAAATCGGACAAAACATTTCTTTAGCTGATCTCGAAACCGCGCACGAGGCAATTTTTATTGGTGTTGGCTTGGGCGCTACAACTAAGCTCGGCATTCCCGGCGAAAATTTAGCGGGCGTTTACGACGCGTTGGAATTTATTGAGTTGATCAAAACGCGCGATTGGGCGAGCGTGCCAATTGCGCACACTGTCGCAGTCATCGGCGCAGGCAACACGGCGATTGATGCAGTCACGCAAGCAAAACGATTAGGCGCAGAGCAAGTGCTGATGATTTATCGCCGTACACAACGCGAGATGTCGGCTTATGAATACGAATATGAATTAGCGAAAAAAGATGCGGTCGAATTTCGTTGGCAAACTGCACCATTGGAAATTATTGCGGACGCTTCCGGCACACGCGTAGCGGCGTTGCGTTGCGTGCGCACAGAAATTAATTCAGATGGAAAACTCAATAATATTGCTGGCTCTGAATTTGAACTCCCTGTGCAAATGGTCATCAAAGCAACAGGCCAACAAAAGCAGCGCAACTTTTTCACCAACATCGCTGGCGCCAAGCTTGATAAGGCTGGGCGTGTGATTGTGAGTGAAACAACGATGCAAACTGACAATCCAAAATATTTTGCGGGTGGCGATTGTGTGAATGGTGGAGCCGAAGCCGTAGACGCCGCGCAACAAGGCAAACACGCCGCGATGGGCATTCATAAATTTTTGACGGGCGAAGAGGTGAAATTTGCAGGCGCATAGCCCTGGGTACGCAGGCATCCTGCCTGCTCAGCGGCCAGCGAAGCACTGCCGCTGCCCCTCACGAAGAGTAAACTTATCGAGGCAATCATTCTCTCAAACACGAAGAAAAGCGGCGTTACACGCGCTTTTCGCAGGCAGGGATGCCTGCGTACCCAGGAGGTAAATTATGGCAGATTTGAGCGTAAATTTTGCAGGCATTCAATCCCCCAATCCGTTCTGGCTCGCCTCCGCGCCGCCGACGAATATGGGTTCGATGGTCGAGCGTGCCTTTGATGCAGGTTGGGGCGGAGCAGTTTGGAAAACGCTGGGCGAACCGATTGTCAATGTGTCTTCGCGGCTGGCTTCGATTGATTATGGCACGCAGCGGATGATGGGACTCAACAACATCGAACTTATTACGGATCGCGCGCTGGAGGTAAATCTCAAAGAAATCCGTGCGTGCAAACGCAAATATCCCAAGCACGCGCTGATCATTTCGTTGATGGTCGAATCCAAACGCGAAGCCTGGCAGACAATCGCCAAACAAGTCGAAGACACAGGCGCAGACGGCTTTGAATTAAATTTCGGTTGTCCGCACGGAATGTCTGAGCGTGGCATGGGTGCGGCAATGGGGCAAGTGCCGGAATACACTTGTATGGTGACCGAATGGGTGAAAGAGGCTACGAATTTGCCTGTCATCGTGAAACTCACACCAAATATCACTGCGATCAATTATCCCGCACGCGCCGCCGTTAAAGGCAAAGCGGACGCGCTCTCACTCATCAACACAATCAACTCGGTAATGGGCGTAGACCTCGACACAATGATTCCGCATCCGAACGTCAACGGCAAAGCGGCGCACGGCGGCTATTGCGGCCCGGCGGTCAAACCGATTGCGCTGAATATGGTGTCTGAATTGGCGCGTGATACGGAAGTCAATATTCCGCTCAGCGGCATCGGCGGTATTTCAACGTGGCGTGATGCGACGGAATTTTTATTGCTGGGAGCAACGACAGTGCAGGTGTGCACAGCGGTGATGCACTACGGCTATCGCATTGTCGAAGACATGATTGACGGGCTGTCAAATTATCTCGACGAAAAAGGCTATGCGAGTGTTAACGAAATTATTGGCAGGAGCGTTCATCGCGTGACCGATTGGGGCAATCTGGATTTGAAATATAAAACTGTCGCACGCATTGATCACAGCAAATGTATCAATTGCAATCTCTGTCATATCGCGTGCGAAGACGGTGCGCATCAGTGTATTCCGCTTACTGAAATCAATGGCAAAAAATTTCCGGTCGTGGATGAACACGAATGTGTTGGTTGCAACTTATGCCATTTGGTCTGTCCCGTTCCTGATTGTATTTCGATGGTGCGCGTGGATGACGGCAGCAAATCGTTAAGCTGGCGCGAAATGATGAGTCAGGTTTAGTCCTAATCCGCATTCGTCAGCTTAAATTTTTACTGTCTTTGGAATTCTTTCAGTGAAAGGAAACTGGCGGAGATAGAAGGATTCGAACCTTCGGTAAGGCTTTACACCCTACAACGGTTTAGCAAACCGCCGCCTTAAGCCACTCGGCCATATCTCCGCAGCGGGCATAAGTATATCTTTCGCGCTTGCCGTGTCAAGTTGCATGTTTCGCTTTTTATCTTCTCTTCACCTTGCAGTCTGAAACCAGTGAAAGTTATGATGCCTGCCAGCGGAAATCTTTTCACCCGTCGCAATATCAACTGAGCAGTACTAACGACAAAGTTCTATCACGAACGAGCTATCCAGCTTGTCGGAGAGCAACCCTATGACCCCAACATTTTTGCTGCAAGCCGGAACAGCGCATCTGATCACGATTGATTATGTTGTGCTGGCGCTTTACTTCCTCGTTATCTTTGCCATTGGCTGGTATTTCGCACGGAAAGAACGCAACTCGGCGGATTACTTTTTGGCGAGCCGTGATGTGGCGTGGTGGGCGATTGGAGCCTCGTTATTTTCCTCGAATATTGGCAGCGAACATTTTATCGGCCTGGCAGGTTCGGGCGCGAGTACGGGGATGGCTGCCGGACATTTTGAATGGCTGGCTTCGATCATGGTGTTGATTCTGGGGTGGGTGTTTGTACCATTTTATTTACGCTCGAATGTGTACACGATGCCGGAATTTTTGGAGCGGCGTTACAACAGCGCGTGCCGGACTTATCTGGCGAGCATTTCGCTGCTGGCTTACATCTTCACGAAAATTGCCGTCTCTATTTTTGCCGGAGCGATTGTGCTGAAAGCTGTGCTTGGCTGGGGCATGGTGGAAAGTTCGATAGCGTTGTTGCTGGCGACGGGCATTTACACGGTTGCGGGTGGCCTGGCAGCGGTGATTTATACCGAAGTTATTCAGACCATAATTCTGGTGGTGGGCGCTTTGATTCTGATGTTTATCGGCTTACATAAAGTGGGCGGCTGGAGCGGATTACAGGCCGCCGTGCCACCTGATTTTTTTCACATGATGAAGGCCTCGACCGATAAAGATTTTCCGTGGACGGGAATATTTTTTGGCGCGCCATTGTTGGGAATTTGGTACTGGTGTACGGATCAGGTAATTGTGCAACGCGTTTTGGCGGCGAAAAATGTTGCCCATGCACGAGCCGGAACAATTCTCGCGGGCTTTCTGAAAATTTTGCCGGTGTTTATGCTGATTATACCGGGCATGATTGCGCGGGCGCTTTATCCCGAGGAAATGGCGGCGGATTCCAATGCGGCTTTTCCGACTCTGGTTGTGCGATTGATGCCGGCTGGTTTGCAGGGCGTGATGGTGGCCGCAATGCTGGCGGCATTGATGGCGAGTAAGGCTTCGGTTTTCAATTCCAGTTCGACGATCTTCACGATGGATTTTTACAAGAAGATCAAGCCTCAGGCGACCGAAAAACAACTCGTTAATTTTGGTCGTTTTGCGACAGTGATTATGGTAATTCTGAGCCTGCTCTGGATTCCGATGATGGGGCGCATCAGTTCGCAACTCTGGATTTATTTGCAAAGTGTTCAGGCTTATGTCTCGCCACCGATTGCCGTAGTCTTTTTATTTGGCGTGTTCTGGAAACGAATCAATGGACAGGGCGCGATTGTCTCTTTGGTGGTGGGGTTTGTGATGGGGGCGACGCGCTTTATTCTGGAAATTTATTATGCCGGAGTGACACTTGACGGTTTTCCTGCCTGGTTTGTTAGAATGAACTTTCTGCACTTTGCGATTTTGATTTTTGTAGTTTGTGTCGTCATTCTGATTGTCGTTAGCTTGCTGACTCCCGCACCGGAAGCGAAAAAAGTTAATGGGCTGACTTTTCAAACGATCCACGAAAAAATTTCGCTGGATGAAGTTGAATCTGCCAGCATCCTTGCTGCTTCGACAGAAGTGGAAACGACTTTACAAAAACGAATCAATTTAGCTTTTGCCGGGAGCTTACTTGTTATCATCATTTCACTCTGGATTTATTTTGCCTGATGCAACTTAACTGTCTTCCTCCAAAAGTTACACGTATTGAATCGCAAGCACTGTTCAAAGCTGGAATGCGTGAATTTCGGCACGGCAAATTTATGTTTGAGACCGGATTTTATGTGCCGTTTTACCTCTTCAAAGTTGCAGTGAAAAACGGTAAAACTCAGACCTCGAATTTTTTGGCGCTGGATGCCGTTGTCGGTAATTTAGATTTGTATAGCTTTGAGCAGGAGTTGCAGGACGCCGATTTTCTGCTGATCGAATCTGCGCAATTCCCGCCAACTTTGTTGAGTGAAGTTGCCGCTGTTCCTTTACTGGAAGAAAAAGTTCGCCGCGGTGTTTACGCCAAAGGATTTTTCAAAATCAGCGATTTGAAAATAACCTGCACCGTAATCAGACAATTTTACCTGCCGTACTGGATCGGTTTCTACGAGCGAAAAAAACAAATCAACATCGAAGTGCTTGACGCTGTGCGCGGACAATTTGAAGGAACTAAATTGCGCGAGCTGGTGCTGAATTGGTTTCAGGCGGAAGCGGCGACCAAATGACGAGTCGGTTCTGCAAGTGGCAGTGAGCGCTACTTGCGGTGAGGGAATGCTTGTTGCACATCGCAGAGTTGACACGCTATCGCAGTTTTATGGAATTTTATTGGGGGATTCGGTCAGGAAGACTTAATAACGGCAACTGTCAATCAAAATAGCGCTTGACAATATTTGCCCACTAAGCGGAAATTACTCGCAACAAATTGGGGGTGAAAAAGTATGGCTTAT
>JAYSTY010000368.1:0-15379 GCA_043719385.1 Blastocatellia bacterium
CCCAATAATCACAGTCAGCAAAAATCCTAATGAAGTCTGCCAATAAGTAAAAATACGGAAGAAAAACGCATTGATGTCAGCTAAGTCAGTCACTCTGACATTAAAGGCAGCCAGCGCTGTCAGGTTGTGACGAAGGTAAATAAAAACCATCGCCACCAGCAGTGGCGCAAAACACACAGCGAAAAGTCCCGTGAATAGTTTGGATTGAAAAACTCCCTGATAAGCGTAACGCGGAATAATCAGGAACCGTGACCAGAGTGGTGTGAGCTTGCCTGCATATTGCTGATAGGTGTGCTGATAAACTGCCATTGCTATTTCCTTATTTTGACTGGAGCGCAAACAGGACGATTGCGCTCCAGTCATCCTTACGTTCAGAAAAACTCAAATGTTCCTGGGGTCTTTCTTAATTATCGCTGCAATGATCAGTGAGGTGATAGCGCCCATAATGATTGAGCCAACCGCACCCATCATCAGGTAATTTGTCAGGTTGAAATTTGCTTGCGCCTGCGCCAGTGTTGCCTGACCAGTTTCAACCGCATACTTGATGGAGTTCGCAAAAAAGTTAGGATTGATGAGTCGGAAAAAAATTATTTGGACCAGGGGACTGAGAATCGCTACGACGATGCTCACGCCCAATCCGCACAGAAAGGCTTTGCCAAAGGTGATCTTTCCATTCAATGCAGTTCGCTTGTCCCGAATCGCCAGAACCATAATAATGATCGAAGGAAGCGCGATAAAATTAGAAACTGTCGGATGCCAGGAAATGTATTTATCGTGAAAGCCGAACGCGAATTCGAGCGTGATCCAGACTAATTGCATCGCAGCGAAAATGAAGCCCCATTTGATTTCCAGTTTAGTGAACATTAGCAACCTCCTTTTTCATTCCGCAAGTCGCCCGTTGATAAGGGAAATCAATCCCGCGCTGTTTCCCTTTCATTTCACCTTCGATCCGTGCGTGTAATGAACCATCAGGATTCAGCCCATAAATCACCCGCTGCGGAAAATCGTGCGTCGGGTTTTCAAACACCGCTTCTGTCCCGTTCATCTTGATCAGCTTGAACGTCGTTTCCGTTTGCCCGGAAGGCAGCGCCGTGAAATAGATTCCATCGACTTCCTGATGAATCCGCATGAATTCGTACTCCGTAGTTTTTCCGTTTACAACAGTTCGCCCTGTACCAAACATTGAGCCGCCCGCAGGCTTACTCCAGGTTTCATCCTGCGAGTGCTTACTGGTTTGATTTTCCCAGCAACCCGACAGCCAGGCAAAATCGTTGATCGCTGGTTGCTTGTCTTCAGCCAGCGACGCAATAGTCAGACACCAGCAAATCAAAATCATAATTCTTATCAAAGAACGCATAGCTTTCCTCCTTTGGTAGAGGTGGCGTAAGCTTTCAGCCTGCGTTGTCTTCAATGCTGTAAATTAACTCAAAACCGGATCAGGTACTTCGTTTGGTTTCTCAACAACTACAGTGAAGCAAGCAGCGCAAACTAAAAGTTTCCGCCACGTTGATTATGCAGCGCTTGCATCTTCCTGCATGGCACCAAAAAGATTGCCTTCGGTGTCTTTGATATAGGCTAACCAGCCAATGCCAGGCACTGCCATTTTTGGCACTGCAATGCTGCCACCGCTGGACATTGCTTTAGCAATGTCGTCGTCTACCGCTGAAGTCATAATCGTACAAACATAAGAATTTACGGCCTGTCCGTCCGTGGGCGCTCCACCCATTCGCCGCAGCAGGCCACCATCAATGCCACGCTCATCAGCTTCGCCAGTTTTAATGAGCCAGTAATCCTGGGGGCCTTCCCATTTACTAAATTGCCAGCCAAAAACGTTTTCATAAAAGCTGATAGCGCGAGCGGGATCATCCGCGTGAATTTCAAAATGAGCAACGCGAGACATAGTTTTATTCTCCTAATTCGGTAATGCTTGTGAAGTATTAAGCCCGACAGAACCTGTCGAACTCGCTTGTTTGCCGCTACCAGACAAGTATAGACTAAAGCCTCTCGCGTTTCAAGAGTGAAACAACTGTTTCACGCCTGGCGTTAATTTTATTTTATTCCATGGCTTTCAGGAAAATATCTTCCAGTGAATCGCGTTTGTAATTCAGGCTGCGAATTTGTAATTCACTGGCGGCTGCCAGACGATACAGATCGCGCACTTCGACCTGTTCATCCATGATTAATTTCATCCGCTGTTTACTGGTGATCGCGTATTCGCAACCCAGCTTTTCAACGGCTTCGGCAAAGGCGACCTGATTGCCGCGTGTTTCCATTTCGATGAATTTCCGATTGGCTTTGCGTTCGGCTTCGAGGTCGTGATGCGCCGCGATGCGACCATTTTTCATGATCAAAATTTCTTCGCAGCATTCTTCGACATCATGCAGCAAATGCGAAGAAAGCAAAACCTGCGCCTGTCGGCTGTCACGAATTTCGCGGATAAGTTCAATCATGCGTTGCCGCGCGGGCGGATCGAGTCCGTTGGTAGGTTCATCAAGGATAATCAATTTCGGCCCGTGAACAATGACTTGCGCGAGCTTGGCAAGTTGTTTCATGCCAAGCGAATACGACCCAAGTTCACGGTAGCGCGCTTCGCCCAAGCCGACATAAAACAAAGCTTCGTGCGCACGTTCGAGCGCGGCATCCGAAGGCAGGCCGGAAAGCTCCGCCATCAATCGCACAAAATGAATGCAGGTCATGTTAGCGATGAACGAATCGCGCTCCGGCATAAATCCAATCATCCCGCGAATCTCTTTAGCTTCGGAAGAAATGTCGCGCCCGAAAATTTTTGCTGTCCCTGAAGTTGGCGGATGAAAGCCCAGGAGCGTATGAATCAGCGTCGTCTTGCCTGCGCCGTTAGGCCCCAGCAATCCAATGGCGCGTCCGGTGAGCTTGACGTTGAGCTGGTCAAGGATTTGTCGGCTGCCAAATTTGATACCGAGATTTTCGAGTTCAATGATTGGAGTCATAATTGAAGGAATAGAACCTGGAAGAATAGAACGCGAATGACGCGAATTTGACGGATTTTCGCTGATGATTATTTAACAGTAATCTTTAGCTTGCTTTTATCCGCGCTAATCCGCTCCATCCGCGTCATCCGTGTTCTATTTATTTTTTATCCTAACTTCCCTTAACTTCAGTTTTCGGTGTTGCGCTCACATTCTTAGCGCTCGACAACCAGACATTTCCGTTTGTTCCATTGACTTCAATGGTCGGCCCGCCTGTGCCAATCACTGCGCTATAATTTGAATGCTTTTGTTCTTTGATCTGAACGTTTGGCAGGTCAGCATTGATGCGTCCATTGTTACCGTGTCCTTCGATGTTGGCATTGACTTCGTCGAGGAATTTTAAATCAACGTTGCCATTGACACCGTGAATATTGATGCCGTCTTTATTCAACTTGCCAATGGTCGCTTCGATCTTGCCATTGATCCCGGAAAATTCGGTTGAGCCAAGAGCCTTGGCAATCGTCACTTTTCCGTTGATGCCGTGTGCTTCGACGCGCCCTTCGATTTCGCCGAGGTTGACGCGTCCATTGACACCTGATGTCGTAAATTCAACCTTGCGTGGCAGCTTTAGGGTGACACGGATACGCAGATCATCATTACCTGCCACCAAATCCCAGAGACCAGAACTATTTCTGCGATTGCCTTCGATAAACAATTCATTGCCTTCAAATTGGATCGTAGTTTTGTGATTTTCAAACGTCTCTTTATTACGAGCTAAGCGCAGGATGTGAATCTCAGCCTTGCTCCCATCGGATGTAGTGACATCTAAGGAGCCGTTGATTCCAATGACATTCACTTTCGCATCAGGGGCAAAGGTATAATTCTGCGTAATTTCTTCCCGTTCGGAATAATTCGCATCGTCATCGCCTTTGTTTTCGGCTTTATTTTCAGTTTTATGGCTGTTAACAGCCGCACGCAAATGACGGGAACAGCCCGTCGAAAGCAGCGACATTCCACTCACAACAAGAATTGCTATCAGAATCGGTTTTTTCATATTTGATCTCCGCAATAAGCGACAAGCGGGACGCTTATCGTACCTTTCAATACGCGCATCGGTGAGATGAAGTTCCCACCGATTGTCGTGGCCTAAACTTTTAGTTTGCGCCATTGTCAACGCTGTAGATTAATGGGAAACTGCGCCGCGTAATTCACCTGGGTTTTCCCAAAACTTACGCGGCGCAAACTGACAGTTTACGCTCCAGGATTACTGATGCAGCGCATTACGAATGATCCCGTGCATTGCCATTGATCCAGGAACGCTTAGCAAATCGCCTAAATTCAAAGCGCCTTTTTCTGTATTCACAGATAACGTGATGCGATCTCCGAACGAATAGGCATAGGCTAACGATGGTGCATTGCCGGCGAGTGCAGTGATCGCTCCAATCTCCCCGCCTTTCATTTTCTCGTTGATGTTGCCTAAATTCTTCGCAATCGGATTCACGATAGGCGCAAGATTTTGATAGAGCATCGCCGAGAAATTCGCCTGCTTGTCTTCCGGCAACGAAGCGATGAAACGCGGTGAACTGGTGATCGAACTGCCGGATTCAGCATAGCGCGTCGCCCGCTCAATCAAGGCCTGACTTGGCGCAGCGACCAGATAACCTTTGACGTAGGCGTAATTAATTTCGACGGCGAAATCCAACGACTTGATCACATAAAAAGCCTGTCCGTTCTGTTCGGATTTCGTTAAGGTGAAACCCTTTTTGCCCGATTTTTGTGCTTCACGGTTGATCTCGTCTACGGTATGTTCCAGCGTTTGTTGCAGCCTGGCCTGGTCGTAAACTTCGACGATGATTTTCCACGAAGGCGTAGGAATTATTGGTCCGTCAAGGGCAAAAGCAAATTCACCACCGAGCGGAGCCGCGATGTCGTTGCGCACATTGACGCCGTGCTCAGATTCAAATTTTGCTAACTCTTCGCCGAATTTTGGCTCGACGGCTTTCAGCGCGTTGATTAAATTATCAGCCATCGCGCCAGGGTCTTTGACGACGAAAGCCCCGACAACATTGGCGTCAGGCGAAATATATTTCAGCGAACCCATCGGCGCAGGCTGCGCCAGCCACGCCGCAACGCCTTTATTGGCTTCGGCAAAAGTCAGTTCCGCGCTGTTCTGTGATTTGCCGTTGCCATCTTTAATTTCAGCGATGAAATGTTTGAGGTTGAGCAAGCCTAATTCCTGATGAGCAGTATTGATGCCCTGGTTTTTGCTGGTCAATTGTGGCGCGATTTTTTGCAAATCAGCCGCGACAATCAAGCTCGTACCTTCCTGATAACGTCTGGCAATCGAAGCGTAAAACGAAGTCGCTTTGAAATTATTTGCCGCCTTCAACGAAACCGCCAGATGCTGAAGCGAAGTTAATTTTGGCGAAGCTGCGAGTAAGTCTCCATTCATCCACACGAAAACATCTTTGCCTGCTGTGGCTTGTGCCGTCGCCGGATCATCAATGATTTGCACAGGAGAATTCGCAATTTGCTCCAGCGCGGTACGCAAGCCAGCGGCGTTAAGCAACTCGGCGATAACTAATGGTTCAGTCGGATGGCCGACATTATCCAGCGATGAGCTAAGCGAAATTTCTTCGCCGAGATAGGAACCGTACTCACGGACATGTGCGAACAATTTATCACCCTCACCTTTGTTATTTTTATCCCACCACGATTGTAATTCAGGATTCTGTTCAATGCGCTGTTTGACCAATGAATAGGAGGCATTCAGCGTTTCGCTCAGGTTTGGCAGCGCAACATAAAACACCGTGCTTTCCGGCATCGTATCTAAAATCCGCGTTGAATAACGCACACCGGGACGCGGCAGCGCGGCGATGTCTTTGCGAAGTTTTTCGACTTCATCCAGCATCTGTGAATACTGCGCGGAATTTTTACTCCAGGCCACTTCCGTTTTGATTGGCAACGGTTCGATGCTGGCGCTGGTCGTGATCTGGTCACCCGGCAAAAGCTTCGCATCTTTGCTGTCGTGTTCGACGTGAACTTCGCCTTCGACGACGGAAACGCGTGAGCCTTTTGTGCCGTTATTGACTGAGAAAATTGTGCCAACGACCGACACTAAAGCATCATTTGTTTTGACGTAGAGATGTTTATTTTTTTGCTTCGCGGCTTGCACGATGACGTTGCCCTGATTGAGGTTGATCGTTGTGCCATCAGGATTATCGGCCAACGAAAATTCTGAGCGCTCTGCCATTTCGATCAATGACCCATCGGCTAATTTGACGACGGCAGTAGAGCCTTTCGCCGTGCGGAGTCGTTCGCCACGATTAATTTTTTCGCCAACTTTCAGCGGCGTATTTTGCGCATCGTTGACGCGGTAAAGACTGCCGTTGGAAGCCATGACGACGGCGTTGAAAACTTTGAAGGAGTCAATAATTCTTTCCAGAATGGGCCACGAACCCAGGCCAAGTCCCAGCACTAAGACCGCTGCAAACGCGAAGCGAAAAGCTGGTTGCTTGAAGCTGAACCACGAATTTTTTGTCGTTGTCACAACTGCCGTTTGCTGTTTCGTGGTGGCGGTTCGCGCTGCCTTTAATTCCTTGCGACAGGCGAAGCATTCACGGGTGTGATCTTCAAACAACATGACCCGCGCTGAGGTCAGTTGCTGGCTTAAATACGCCGGAATGAGTGATTGAAAATCATCGCAGTTGCGGAGGTGTTCCGCCTGCGCCGTTTGTGTCGTTGCCATAATATTTTCCTCGTTTGCGACGCGTACCCAGACGCGCTCAGCAGCATTTTTGACAGCCGAAGGATCAATCACTTCATAGCGAATGTCGTTCAGCGCTTCAGCTAAAATTTGGTTAGGATTCTTTTTCATAGCGTTTATAGTTTCGAGTCTCTCGTTTCGAGTTTCGAGAAGTAACCGTTTTACCGACCACTGACCACCGATAACTGACCACCTTCTAGTTTTTTCCTCAACTGCGCTCTCGCTCGATGCAGCATCACGCCGACGACCAAATGCGAAGTGCCGAGAATTTGTCCAATTTCCTTATTGTCTAAACCTTCAAAATATTTCAGGACAAACATCTGCGCGGTTTTTTCGCTCAAGCCGGAAATTTCTTTTTGAATAATCTGGCGTAGCTCCTGATCAGAGTGCAGCGCTTCAGGGTTTTGATTCGGACGGGTTTGAAAATTATCGGAGGTGACATCATCAATCGAAATTAAATTAGTAAGATTGCGAGTCCGAACGATGTCGAGCGAGGCATTGATGGCGGCACGGAGGAGGTAAGCTTTCGGGTTCGGCTCTAAGACAAATTCTCCTGAGCGCCGCGCCAGGCGCAGGAAAATGGTTTGCAAAACATCTTCAGCGTCATTGGCATTGCCCGTGACGCGATACGCCGTGCGGAAAATCTGATCGTAATGTTGCTGGAACAAGCTCTCCAACTGGCTCTGCGGCGCGGGTACAGCGCGTAAGTGTGTAGCAGTAACTGGCATTTCAACCTCCTTCATTTTTCGTTCTCCACAGGTAAAACGGATGGAAAGAGGAATTATTAACAAGTCAGGAGAAAAAAGTTAGCGAAAAGAAGAAATTCGTCGTTTGCCCATGCGCGATTCCCAACAGCGCCAGCCAAGCCAGCAAATTGAGGAGCAGGAGCGATTTATTTAAAAGGGAAAATTTGTTCATAGTTATTTATGCCTCGCTGGTTTCAGGATACGAGATTTTGGTTCAACTATAGTTTTTAAGAAAATGAAATTCCGAATAAAGCTCCAACGAAGCGGGATACAATAGCCCAGGGTAGAACCCTGGGTTGATTGTACGGTTAGACCCGAGCCCTGCAAGGGCGAGATAATTTATTCCACCCTTTCAGGGTTTGGGTGCTCTCCCTGACATTACCCAGGGTTGCACCCTGGGCTATTTTATTGCCATCCCTTCGGGATTCTATTCGGAAAATTATTTTCTTGATGCCTATATAAACGCAGGAATTAGTTCAAGGATGCGCCAAATGAAGGCAAAATATTTTTGGCTGTGAGAGGGGTTTTTACTTACCGGAAGAGATTCATTCTGACCTCTGACCACTGGTTGCTGACTACTGTCCAAAAATCGTTGCTCGGCAGCAGGTGAGAATTTTAGTCAGTGGTCAGTGGTCAGCAACCAGTGGTCAGCAACCAGTGGTCAGCCTGCTGGTTCAATTTATTTGCAGGTGTCTTCTTTACTTTGCGTAATATCCGCGCTTGCTGCGTGCCACGGCATCTTTCTGATTCACCATCAGCTTAATTTCACGCCAGTCTTTTTTCTGCGCTTTGGCGGCTTCGTCATTCGTGGACGTATAGGCGATGCTGTAAAGCGTTTTGAGTTCCAGGGCGACGCGCTGGTACACGCCGTCGAGGTCTTCGATGCGGGCGACCTGAAATAACATGCCGCCGGTTTGCCCGGCAACCTGATTGAGCTGTTTTCTGGCAACCGCGTATGTCTCGTGCGTGTCGCGTCCGTGACGTTTGACGACAGTTTCATATTCCGTATCCAAATACATCGGATAAATCGTCACGTCTTCTCCAGCAATGCGTTCCAACAATTCATCAAAGCTGTGTTTGGGTGGAAAAGTTTTGGGCGCACTAATTGAATTGTCTACACCATCGGTCAGGACGACAACTGCGTTGCGACCGCCACTGGCTTGTTTGAAAACGTCCATCGTGTTCCACATCGCATCGTAATACGCCGTGCCGCTGGACGGGATTTTTATATCTTTGATGATTTTCTTCAGTTGTTTTTTGTCGGCAATGAAGCCTGAGCCGAGATAAAATCGCCGTGCAAAAGCCGCCACCGCGACACGATCATTCGGGCCAAGCGAATCAACAAATTTTTTGGCGGCGTCCTTGATGACATCTTTTTTCTTTTCGGTGCTGCCGCTAAAATCCAGCAATAGAACTAAATTGACTGGCGCAGTCACAGGCGTAAAATGAGAGATTTCCTGCTTCACATTATTTTCGTAAAGCGTGAAGTCTTCTTTCTTTAACGTCGTGAGGGGCTTGCCGGAATTGCTCAGGACTTTGGCGTTGAGGCTGACCAGTTTCGTATCAATACTGATGTCGGCCTTCGCTGTTTCGGCGGCGTTTACAGGCGTCGGAACAGTTGCGTCGTCTTTGCTTTCCGGCAATTTATTTGCGGGTTCAGCATCAGCCACAACTGCCGTATCGTTTTTATCTTTTGCCTCATTATTTGTGGCAATGACTACGACATCGTCTTTTTGTTTTTTCTCTTTACCTAACCCAAACTCGCCCAAAATTGATTCACCATTGTTGTGCTTTTCAATGAATCTCATCAATTGTGTAGGATTGACTTTGACCGACAGGACAACGGCGCTGTCGGCTTCCAGCGCGGTCAGCAGAATTTGAAAATCCTTGCCGTCTTCCCTGGCGTAAAGGTAAGTTCGCTGCGCTTCTTTGCGCGAATAAAACCGAATCATCGGCGTCCACGTCGCGTCCAGCGATTTTTTCAGGACACCATCAAAACTGTTGTCTTTGACAGTTGCGGAAAAATCCTGATCCTGAAAAATCGCCAGCTTTAAGCCTTTGACTGCACCTTTCGTGTAAATCCTCGCGCCAATTCCAACCAGGCCGAAAACCAACGGGATGCGAAGTTGTTTGGCTTTGTAATGAGTTTTGATGTGCTTAACGACGGCTTTGAATTCGTTGGGCCGAGCCGGAGTCACAGAAACGACGAATGACAAAATAATGAGGATGACAAATGAACGGGCAAAATATTTCATAGCGACCTCGCTGCCAGACTAAAGGCAATATAAAGGGTTGATTAATTCTTTTTGTTTACTTCTTCTTTGGGTTTTTCTTTTTCTTTGTCTTTATCCTTGTCTTTGCTCTTTTTCGTGACGATGCCGATGCCTTCAAGGTCGAGATCAGGGATTTTAAATTTACCGCTCAACTCCCGAATCCGCGCCGGATCAAACGTACCGACGATATTTACGACGGCCAGTTGTTTTGGTTCCGCCGCAATAATCGCGACGCCCAGAATGTTGTCGTTGTCATCGGTCATCAGCGAGACTTCGACGTGCATTTTTTCTTTCTTTTTGCTGGTCACGCCGACCAGTTTTGTCCAGCCCGCGCCCTGAATTTGCGTGCGTAGATTTTCGTAATCATTGACGGAGTATTCGTCATCTTTTTCAAATTCAAAAACCCTGACCCAGATGCCTTCAATGCCGGAAATCAATTCCTTAATTTTTTGCTCATCAGGATCAGTGGATTTACTAAAGAATTTTTCCGCCAGGCGCAGCGTCTTGCGATCAATCGAGACTTCGACCACGGATTCGGCTTTGGTCTCAAGTCCGGCCAGATGGCTGATGTCAATTTTGGCTTTGGCATACTGGCTCTGCGCGAGGTTGCTGGCCTGGGCGTATGAAGCGGTCATTGAGCAGGTTATAAAAAGTACCGGCAGGAACATCTGTCGTGCCAGCGCCGTGAGATTGGCAATAAAATTATAAATAATAAAGTTGGTCATAAAACCCTCCGTTCAAAGGGAAAAAATAATGGTTAGTTAACATCCGTTTGGATTTTCCGCGTGATTAAATTGAGCTTATCGCTCGTAATTTGAAGTGCATATAAAACTTTTTCGCCGGCCTCTTCTTCCTGTTTTTCAAGGCTCTTTTTGTGGACTCGCTTATGCGCAGCCCTGACGTATCGAGCCTGTGTTTGCGGCATCAAATTATGCCTGACTAATTTCTGCTCCAACTCTTCCGGCTCCTGTTGACGCTCAATCGCCGGTGGAAAGATTGTCGGAGTTGGAGTAGCAGCGTTCCCTTTTCCTGCCTGCTCAGGCTGATTCGATGATTGCCGCAGCGCGAGCCAGAATCCCAGGCCAACTGCGAGCAAAATCATTGCGGCCAGCGCGGCGTAGCGAACCGGCGCGTACTGAAAAATAATTCTTTTCGGCGGCTCGATTGGCAAGGCAAGCGGACGCGGTTGATAACTGAACTCGCTCAGCAAGGCTTCGAGTTGAAGAATTTCTTCGTCTGGTTCACCTGATTTGTCCCATAAATATTTGTCGTTCATGACTTCACCCTGATGTGCCGTAAACTTTTTTGTTTGCGGTCGTTGCTCTCAAATACTAAGCCGCCTGGCCTTCCAATCTTTCGCGGAGCATTTTCATCCCGCGATGTAAATTGACTCTGACCGATTCCGGCGTCAGACCCGTGCGGGCGGCAATTTCCGGCCCGGTCATTCCTTCTACCAGCCGTAAAATCAACGTCTCGCGGTAAGCTTCCGACAATGATTTTATCGCTTCCAGCACCGCCATCGCTTCGGCCTTTGGCGCTGGTTTTTCAGCGATTGTGTCCGCCATATGCTCGGTCAATTCTTCCGTTTCATGTTTCTGGCGGTGGTAATCCATCGCCCGATTCCGTGCGATCATCCCGATCCAGCCACCAAATGCCGCCGCATCACGTACCATATGAATTTTGCGCCAGGCAAAGAAAAAAACATCCTGGACTAAATCATCAGCTTCGGTGCGTGGCGCACGGGCCAGCACAATCCCATGCACCATCCGCGCATAACGTTCATAGAGCTTCGTGAAGGCGGCGCGATCACCATTACGCGCAGCCTCGACTAAACTGATCTCTTCCGATTTTTCGTGATTCACCAATTGCAAAACCGGAGCCGATGAAATTTGGGGCGAATTGGGTTCGGCGTGCATACTCACAATTGATAAAACGTTATTTGCTAACTGTGCCATTGGGGTTAGCCCATCATCTCAAAAAATAACTGCGATTCATATAACAGGCGGCTGTGTTTGTGCCGCTCATTTCGTCTTCGCAGGGTAAGACGCCGGGAAAAACGAAAGCGTTAACACCCTTGATAAAAAATATTGAATACCATGAAATGTTTTGTCAAAAAGTTCCATATCTATATGGAAGACCAGATAGACCCTGGCCCGGCAGTTAGTCAGCCATATCATAAATATAACGATTTAAGGGAGAAGGACATCCTATGGCAATGAAACTATTTGCAGCAGACGTAATATTTTTACAGCGCTTTTTAATCTCAGCCGGATTTGATCCTGGCCCTATTGACGGTATCTATGGCTCCCAGACTGATGCAGCGGTACTTGCACTAGAAGCTGTAACTATTCAAGTAGCAACTGACTTGGGAAGCTTCGATTTACGCACAGAAAGATGCATTCAGACACTTCATCCAAAGGCACAGCAAGCCGCCAGAAAATTTATGCAAAAAGTGTTAGACGCCGGAATACAGGCTCGCATCATTTCCGGGACGCGTACATATGCTGAACAAAATGAGCTATTCAGAAAAGGTCGGTTTGGCAATCCAGGACCGAGAGTAACGAATGCACGGGGCGGACAAAGTAATCATAATTTTGGTATTGCCTGGGACCTGGGTATTTTTGACAATGGTAAATATCTGACGGATTCACCGTTATACAAAAAAGCTGCCCAAACAGGATTAGTGGAAGGTCTGGAATGGGGCGGCAACTGGGTCACTTTTCCAGACCTGCCCCATTACCAGCTTGCGACCAACAAATCTATTCAAATCGTCCAGGCTGACTTTGAGAATGGAGAGTTATTTGTTTAGCGCCTGTTCTGAAAAAACAAAGGATCAATAATATGCCAATCCAAAATGCATCACTTAACCCCACCGGGGGTTTACCGCAAGTCGAAATTAACGTGGGCTTCGCTCATTTTGCCAAATACGAATTCTGGCTTTACGACGCGACAGGAAGTAATCCGGTAAAATTCGCAGAAGGCGATAATAGTGACACGATTCTGGATATTTTCAGCATTGGAAATCCACCTATACCTATTAACGATCTGGCCAACCGTACACTTTTTTGGCGTGCCGCGATTGTTTCACCCGTGGATATTCCTGAACAAAATTATGCGGTCACCATTCGTGTGTCCCAGGACAGTTTGGTCGTTGGGACTGACAGTAAAACTGGCCCCATTGAGAGTCCGCCGCCCTTTGGATTTATTCGCCTGGAGGTGGCATAAAATCATGAAAATAAGCATCTGGTGCAATCTGATTTTACTTTTACTATTAAGTTGGGAGCCGCCCTACATACGGGCACAAAACCCACAATCAGTACCAAACTCTGAGGCTATCACCATTACTTTTCCCTGTGGTGCCGGAACGAATCAGTGTGCAGCACAGCAAGGGGCAGACAATCGCTATTATATTCATGTCCCGACCTCCATTTTGCCGCAAATTGATTGGGGAAAATCGGGTGCAACCGTTGAGGTAAAAATAGCCAAAGACCCTTCAAACGAGGGGAATACAATTTATTCATTTCCATTTCGCGCCGGAACCGCGCCGCTCCTCAGTTGGCTCAATGCAGGTCTCAAGGTGAGCTTTATTCCGCCGGAAGCGCCTGTAAAAAGACAAGAACAAGATTTATTCCCTGCTAACGTAGTTCCTCCAATACCTATCTCAACTGGCACGCCTGCGGCTGTACCTGGCACCATTGCCAGGGTGAATAATTCCCCCTCACCTCCAGCAACGCAAACCGCTACAGCCTCTCCCGCCCCAGAAAATACGGCGAATCTTGATTTATCAATTCCGGAATCCCCAGCTTTTGCGATTCTGGGAGTGACGCCCCAAACAGTCTTGCGCCCTTCCAGTCCGCGTTCTTTTGCGACTTCAATCCTAAATGGAGTGGATCAAAACGGTAATTTTCAATCAGGCATCGCGTTTGATCTGTCACCTTATTTACTGCTGGCAGGGCCAAACCTACGACTTCGGGAATATCAGGCGAGCTACGCCAAACGCTTACTTGCGCGTACACAAGTATCCTTTGCCACGACAAAAGGAGTGAATGAAGAAGATAAATCCCTGCGCCTAGCACTAGGCTTTCACGCCACACTTTGGGATCGTGGGGATTTTCGGATGGACAAAGAGTTAATGAAATGCTTTCAGCGAGCAATTAAGCTCCCTGATATTTTGCCTCCTTTTCCTGTTGACCCTCCTGGCACCGGGGCTTCCGAGGTAGAAAAAAAACGATATGAAACTTATCTGGCTGCGCAAAAAAAATATGACGAGGAAAATGCACGGGTTGGGACCTTGAATAATACACGATCCGCACAGTGTCGGGCTGAAGCGCGCAAAAGAAACTGGAATAAATCCAGTTGGGTTATCGCGGCAGCTCCGAGCTGGCTCAGTACCGATGGGCAAACGAAAAACTTTGATTGGAATGGCGGTGGAGTTTGGACATCAGTGGCATATGGTTTCGAGGGAACACGATTGGCTGAAACGTCCCAACTGATTTTGCACGCTCGCTATCGTAATCAAGAGATGGTCCCTGATCCAAAAAAGAAAGGTTCGTTTATTAACCAGGACAGTTATTTTTTTGGTGGACGAGCCAGAGTTGGTAATGAAAATACCGCCTTTTCTTTTGAAGGGACATTGATTCGAGCCAGACTACAAGGTTTGCATTTTGATAACTCGGCCCGTTTGTCGTTAGGGCTGGAACGTAAAGTCGCTGAAAATCTCTGGCTCAATTTGGCGTTCGGCGGTGAGAGTGGTCGAAGCGATGGAAAAAACAAAGGCTTTGTCCTCACCTCGCTTAAATGGGGTTTCGGGGAAAAGCAAAACACTCAAGGGCAATAAATAGATATGAAGAAAGGAGATCATTTTATGTCTTTACTACAAACAGCAACTAAATCAACCGACGGATTTACTCGCAATGAATTAGTTTCGATTTGGTCTACTATTGCAGTGGGCGTTACGCTTGCGTGCTTAGCTGCAATAAGTGTTCGAAATGGCTTAATTACAAGGAGCGTACACAATGGCTGGATCCT
This sequence comes from Blastocatellia bacterium, assembly GCA_043719385.1. Taxonomy (GTDB): domain Bacteria; phylum Acidobacteriota; class Blastocatellia; order RBC074; family RBC074; genus JAFDVL01. The sequence continues at coordinate 14,759 of JAYSTY010000368.1, forward strand.
CTGCCTTGCGGCTTCTGTTGGTGGCTTAGGTGGATTGGCACATGAAATAGCATTGAGTGGTGGCAAGATTTTACTCTTTCAACGTGGTAAAGATAGTTTTTATATCGGTTCACTAGCTGGAACAGTGCTAGGAGCAGTTTCCGGCATTCTTGCCGCACGTTACTTTTTTGGGCAGGAACAATTCGATGCAACCCAAATTTCCTATGAAACTTTTACAGCGGGGCTTGCACTGAAAGGCTTAGTGGGAGCAGCAGGAATAAAAGCCACAACTGAACCTGAAAATAATAACCCATCGTCTCTTCAAGGGTCGTCAGTTACAAAACCAGTGTTCCCTACATTTGGGGCACCACCCTCAAATGTACCAGACTCCTAATTGCAATGTGTTAATACAAAAACTAACTCCTGTTCGAATGCCAACGCGTTCCATTGTTTCGTTAATTCCTGCAACAACGCACGCCCCATCTCAATTTCTTCCACAGTTACCGAAGGCGGTGGGACATTCTGCTTTTCCCAATCGTGCGAGATTTGATGATAAAAATTTTCATTCGTAGCAGGTATCAATCCCTCCAGCTCATAAGCAGGCGAGAAGTAGTTTGGCGGTCGCTCAGAGTTACGGCTTCA
>JAYSTY010000369.1:0-6258 GCA_043719385.1 Blastocatellia bacterium
GTTACTCACCCGTACGCCACTCTATACACCCCCGAAGGGGCTTTAATCGTTCGACTTGCATGTGTTAGGCACGCCGCCAGCGTTGATTCTGAGCCAGGATCAAACTCTCAAATATAAATCCTGGTTCATTCGGATTAACGAATAAACCTTTTAAATCATGGTCTTTCAAGACAAGATTCTAAAAGGAATTCGACAAAAGGTTCGCTCTACCTAGTTTTCAAATATCGAGCATTTATTGCTTTTGATTAGTTGCTCTTGTTTCAAGCAAAAGGGGATTATAGGTACTTTCTGGTTTCTGTCAACAGGGTATTTCATTTTTTTTTACTTTTTTATTGTTCTGTCATTTATATCCCATTTGAAAATCATTTTAATGTGACTCCTAAATCGCCAAAAGCAACTGTCTCAGTTATACTTAACATCAAATGCGTGATTAACTTTTATCGTAATTTATCCTGATGCGAGGTCTTTAGAATATGAAGAAAATCTTTTTAGCAGTCCCACTTTTCGGGCTTTTGTTAGTATTAAGCTGTCTTACCCTGGCCCAGTCCCCCCAGAATAAAAAGGTGGAAACAACGGGAACTGTTATTTCCGCTCAACTCCCTCCAGAAGAAATCATCAAACGCTTCACACAAAAGGAAAGTGAACTATTTGAAGCCTGGAAAGATTATGCCTATCAACAAGAAACCAAGCTTCAAGCACTCGGAGGTGCAAATACGATCTCAGGGGAATTTTATCAGGTCTCAGAATTCATCTTTAGTGATGCAGGTAAGCGCATTGAGCGAATTCTAAAAGCTCCCCAACCAACTCTGGACCGAGCCGGAATAACAATGACGGCTGAAGACCGTAATGCCTTTATTAATGTTCAGCCCTTTGCTTTAACGGCTGAAGAATTACCTAATTATAAAGTCACTTTCGTAAATAAGGAAAAACTTGATGACTTAAATACGTTCGTTTTTGAGGTAACACCTAAAATCCTTTCAGATACGCGTGAGATGAAACGGCTGAAAGATCAAAAAATCGAAGGCAAATACTTCCAAGGCCGTATCTGGGTTGACGATCAGGACCTTCAAATCGTGAAAACGTCCGGTAAAATTGTCCCGGAATTTAAGCAACGCTTTCTTAAGTTTGAGACATACCGCGAAAATATTGATGGGCGCTACTGGTTCCCAACCTACACCTATGGTGACGATACGCTCGTTTTTGAAAAGGGTGACAGCTATCATATGCGGCAGGTCATTCGATATAAAAACTATCGTCGGTTCAGTGGCGATGTACAGTTCAAGGTAATTCTTGATGATGTCCCAGCCGAAGGCCCAAAGACGAAGAAGCCGGAAGATTTGAAGAAGGAAGAGCCTGCTAAGGCTGCTGCGCCCACTGCGCCGACGAACAAATCCGACACCAAAGCGCCAGAGAAAAAATCTGCGCCGACATCAAATCAGCGCCCCCCTAAAAAACCATAAGCAATTCAAATGCAAGTCAACCAAACGGAGCGAGGGGAAATTTCCTGCTCGCTCTTTTTGCGCCTGCACTGCCAACGTTTGCCGGCATTGGTGATTTATCTTTTTTCAAGTCTGAGTTACCATATTGTGTCTATCTAAGAGAAATAATCACTGACAGGATTTATCCAACTTCACACCGTTATTATGAAGAACTCGACTAAAGCAAAACTTTCTCGCCTTGTGCGGGAAAGAAAGATGGCGGCGAAAGCGCTGATTTCAACTGAACATACGCTCCTCGCCCATATTATCCCGATGCGCCGTTGCAATCTGGCCTGCACCTATTGCAACGAATACGACAAAGTTTCCGATCCGGTGCCATTGACCGAAATGAAAGCGCGTATTGACAAACTCGCATCATTCGATACTTCCCTCATTGTCATCAGCGGTGGCGAGCCAATGCTCCATCCCGAAATTTTTGAGATTATCAGTCATATTCGTAGTCATGGAATCCTTTGCGGTCTCATTAGCAACGGCTATTACATGACCAGGGAAAATATTCGTAAGCTGAATGAAGCCCGGCTTGATTATCTGCAAATTAGTATTGATAACGTGACGCCTGATGATGTCTCGCAAAAGAGCCTGAAAGTATTAGCCCCGCGCTATCTGCGCTATCTTTCCGAAGACGCCGATTTTCATATCAATATTAATTCTGTGATTGGCGGCGGAATTAAAGACCCCGAAGATGCAGTGACCGTAGCGGAGAAAGCGGTCGAGCTTGGATTTTCGACTTCGCTCGGAATTATTCACGATGGAACCGGACAATTAAAACCGCTCAGTGATCGGGAAATGAAAATCTATCAGCAATTAAAGAAATTCGGTAAAAGCGGATGGGTTAGATTTAACGGCTTCCAGGATGATTTAGCCCACGGCAAACCGCACGAATGGCGTTGTCGGGCAGGCGCACGCTATTTGTATATTTGCGAAGAAGGCCTGGTTCATTACTGCTCGCAACAACGCGGCTATCCGGCAGTGCCGCTGGAAAAATATTCAATGGCAGACATCAAGCGCGAGTTTTATACAGAAAAGCCCTGCGCAAAATTCTGCACGATTGCCTGCGTCCAGCAGATCGCCTATTTCGATAATTGGCGTGCGCCGCAGCACGCAGAAAATCGTCCTTCGCTGGAAGGCGAATTTGAAAGCAGCACGTTTTAGCATCACCGACGCCAAAAAATAAAAGACGGCAGTAACAGTGAAGTAACGAATCAAAGGGGCATGGAAATTTTCCGTGCCCCTTCAAATTTGTATTTGCCTTGAGCCTAATATTCACCCATCCTTCCCAATTCGCTCCAATATCAAGCAAGTTTGCAGAAAGTATTGCACACAAGATAAAACGGTTCCCCGGAGATGTTGATTTGTGCCGCTGAAAGAACCAAAATGCACAGCACGTTTTTGGTCGTTATTGCATGAAAGAAGCACTGCTCAAACAACTCGCGCATTATCGTCTTTTGTCTCGCCTCGGTGCGGGCGGAATGGGTGAAATCCACCTTGCCGAAGACACGCGCCTGGGGCGGAAAGTTGCACTCAAAATTTTACCGGCTGAATTCGTCGCCGATGCTGATCGCGTGCGTCGCTTTGAACAGGAAGCTCGTGCTGTTTCCGCCCTCAATCATCCAAACATTCTGGTGATTTACGAAGTCGGTAAAGAACACGGCGTCCACTTCATCGTCACCGAATTTATCGAAGGCCAAACGCTCCGGCAAAAACTAAATGAAGACAAATTGCAGATCGGCGAAACGCTTGATGTCGCCGTACAAATCGCGGAAGCCTTACAAGCCGCGCACACAACAGGCATTGTGCATCGGGATATCAAGCCCGAAAATATTATGCTCAGGCCGGATGGCTATGTAAAAGTTTTGGACTTTGGCCTGGCGCGTGTGAATGAAAAATCGCAGCCAAATTATTCCTCGGATTCTCCAACCATTGAATATATCGAAACGAATCCCGGCACGGTGATGGGCACGGCGCATTACATGTCACCTGAACAGGCACGTGGTTTGAAAGTAGATGCTCGCAGTGACATTTTCAGTCTTGGTATCGTGCTGTATGAAATGCTCACTGGACATCAGCCTTTTACCGGACAAACTATGAGCGTTGTCCTCGCCGCGATTTTACGCGCCGAGCCACAGCCGCTTGCACATTATATTTCGTCAATTCCTGCTGGCCTGGAACGCTGCATTGCCAGAGCCTTACGCAAAGATTCCGGCGCACGTTATCAAATTGTCCGTGAGCTGCTGAATGATTTGAAACGGCTGCGACAACAACTACAATTTGAAGATCAGGCAACCATGATTTTAGGCAGCGGGATAAATCTCACAACTGCCACGCAAATTTCCGCTGCACCACGAAAAGCACGCACCCGCAAAGCCATTGATTCGCTCGCCGTGCTGCCGCTGATTAACGCCAGTGCTGATCCAAACCTGGAATATCTTTCTGACGGCATCACCGAAAGCATCATCAACAGTCTTTTGCAGTTACCAAAACTGCGTGTCGTACCGCGCAGCACTGTTTTTCGTTACAAAGGCCAGAACATTGATGCACAGGAAGCGGGTCAGGAACTCGGCGTGCGTGCCGTGTTTGCGGGCCGTATCCTGCAAGTCGGCGATACAATAATTCTCAAAGCAGAGTTGATTGATGTTGCCAATCAATCCCAGCTTTGGGGCGAACAGTACCGTCACCAAAGCAAAGACATCTTCACGCTCGAAGCTGAAATTTCCGCCGACATCAGTGAAAAATTACGTTTGCGCCTGACAGGTGAAGAGAAAAAGAAGCTCGTCAAACGCTACACCGAAAACACTGAAGCGTATCACCTGTATTTGAAAGGTCGTTACTTCACCAATAAACGCACGACGGACTGGATCAAAAAAGGCATCGAACATTTTCAACAGGCGATTGACCTTGATCCAAATTATGCGCTGGCATATACCGGACTCGCCGATGCCTATTCGTTTCTCGCGTCCTCCACCGGAGGTTATCCGCCCCGCGACACCTATCCCAAAGCCGAAGCAGCCGCGCTAAAAGCCCTGGAACTCGACGACACGCTGGGCGAAGCACATTCGACGCTCGGCTTCTGTCGCTTGTTATTTGATTGGGATTTTGCCGCTGCTGAGTGCGAATACAAACGCGCCATCGAACTCAGCCCGAATTACGCGAACGCCCACGATGGCTACAGTTTTTATTTGAAAGCCACTGGTCAGCGCACCGCCGCGATTCGTGAATGCCAGCGCGCCCAGGAGCTTGATCCGCTATCGTTGTTCGCTACGTTAAGCCTGGGCTGGGCATATTACTTTGCGCGGGATTATGATGCAGCCCTGACGCAAACGCGCAAGGTGTTAGAGATGGACGCAAATTTCGGCTTCGCACACTGGCACGCGGGCAAAGTATATTTGCAAAAAGGAATGTTCCCTGAAGCCGTCATTGCACTGCGCCAGGCATTGAATTTAGTCGGCGGCACGCCACCATTTATTTCTTTTCTCGGGCACGCCTACGCTAAAGCAGGCAAGCCCCGCGAAGCCCGCCAAATGCTCGCCCAGTTGTTACGCTTAGCCAAAAAACAATACGTGTCATCGTATTTCATCGCCCTGATTTACCTCGGCCTCGGCGAAACCGACCAAACCTTCGCGTGGCTGGAACAAGCGTATGAAGAGCGTTCCGGCTTCCTCGCATTCATTGGCGTAGAGCCGATGCTGGATGATTTGCGTGGGGATGCGCGGTTTGCGGATTTGCTGCGGCGCCTCGGATTAGTATAAAAATATTTCGTTTCTAAACAGGAATTATAAAGGCGAGGTTGCTGTAAATTTATCTTTGAAACCCCAACTATCAACTCGCTCTGAAAGAAGTGGCAAAGGTCTTTTGTAGTGTCCAAAAACTAAAGTCAAGATATTTTTCAAGTGAGCTTTTGTTGCGAGTAAATCTCGCCCTGTAATAACCGCCTCAATCGCTAAGTCAATTAGCTGAAGCTTATCCTCTTTCTCTGGTACTTCAAGCCAAACCTTACGAATAAAATGTGCAGCAACAATAAGCGCCGATAGATAATTCGCATATGGGCCTTGCAATTGGCGCTTTAAAATATAATCGATTTGAGGTGAAGCGTTCCTTCCATACTTTTCACAAATCCACCAAAGATTATAAGCATTCACCGAGATATAAAAATATCCGCCTAAAATCAGTTGACACAAAGCTTCACTATAGTGGGTCAAGGAAATCAGCCCTCGATCTTTCATCTTCAGCAAAATAGGTTGAATTCCTACTGTCACAAGCGATGGTTGTAAATGAACCCCAGCCCTCCGAAGTCCAAGATCATCGCAATATAGTGGGATATTTTTTTCGATTGAAACCATTATCGAAGCAAATGAGCTGCTTCCAATAAACTCTGTGATTTCGTCAATTTCTTCTTGGCGATAGTTTAACGCGGCTTTTATTGGGGATACCTTACAATGTTCTTTGACAAAGGATTTTATTTGCTCAAAAAATAATTCCTGTTCTTTCTTATCAGCAAGGGAAATTTCATGAAAGGAATACCCTTCCTCACTCTTTGCAACTACACCCCCTTCTTTATTTTTTAATATGCCATCAGTCCATTCTTCAATTTCATCAACCAAGTGCTGCGGGATAAAAATTTGCTCAAACATTTGAGGAAGGCAGTGAAGAAGTTTTAAATATTGGAGGACGTTGTTGCATAAATGCCGAGTCCTTGCCGGAAAGAGTTTCTTTCATCCGGCGACCTTGTAACTGTCGGGCATGCCGAGGTGGGTCATCCGAT
>JAYSTY010000370.1:0-15110 GCA_043719385.1 Blastocatellia bacterium
ACAACGTGTTGGCGGTTAATGGAGTGATCGGCTCAGAGCAAAGATTTTAGTTTGATTCAGGAAGAGACAAACTGACAGTTTGTTGGATGTTATTTATGAAAGCGGCCTCAACCAAAGAAATTCACTTTACGCCCTGGCATTTGCGCGACCGCACGCGTTCGCTCAAACGTGACCTTTCCAAAACGATCCAATCGAATTTTTTCTATTCGTTTTTATTTTTGCCCAAGCCTAAACGCGAAGCAATTATTGACGTTTACAATTTTTGTCGCGCCGTGGATGACGTGGTGGATGACGCGCAGGCAGTTTGGAAACACGATCCGCAGGTTGAACTGAATAAGTGGCGTGCGGAGTTGGGTAATCTTTACGCTGGTCATCCCACCTGGCCGCAAACGCACAAATTGCAGCGGACACTGGCACACTTTCCGATCCCGAAAATATTGTTTGAAAAGCTGGTTTACGGCTGCGAAATTGATTTGTACCGCAATCGTTACCAGACATTTGCAGAACTCCACGAATATTGCTATCACGTTGCCGCTGTCGTAGGTCTGATGTGCATTGAGATTTTTACTTATCAAAATCCGCAGACGCATGAGTATGCCGAAAATCTTGGCCTGGCTTTGCAACTTACAAATATTTTGCGTGATTTGAAAGAGGATGCCGAACGTGACCGCGTGTATTTGCCGCAGGAAGATTTGCAACGCTTTGGTTACAGCGAACGTGATTTAATAAATGGCGTAGTCAATGACAACTTCCGCGCGCTGATGAAATTTGAATGTGACCGCGCCCACGATTATTACCGCAAAGCCGCTGCCTGCCTGCCCGCTGATGACCGCCGAACGCTGGTTGCAGCACAAACGATGGGGCGGATTTATCATCGCCTGCTGGAAAAAATTGAAGCTGTGAATTACGACGTTTTCAATCATAAAATTCGCTTGCATCGCCCCACCAGATTTTTGATTGCGTTGCGCGAATGGCAGAAGCGAGGTTAGCGCCGATGAGTAGCGCACCCATTCTCATCATCGGCGGAGGTTTCGCCGGACTTGCTGCCGCGGTTGATTTGGCCGCGCAGGGAAAGCAAGTTTTACTGCTGGAGCGACGTGCTTTTTTAGGTGGTCGCGCCTATTCCTTCACCGACAAAATTACGGGCGATACAATTGATAACGGACAGCATTTGATGATGGGCTGTTATCATCACACGCTCGCCTTCCTCAAAAAAATCGGCGCTGCCGAAAAAGTAAAATTCCAGGCCAATCCACGTGTAGATTTTCTCAGTGAAACTGAAGGTCACGCGAGTTTTGTTTGTCCATCATTGCCGGCCCCACTGCATTTGCTCGCGGGCTTGTCACGATTGCAAACTATCACCTGGCCTGATCGAATCAGAGCTTTGCGGGTTGGTTTGGCATTGCGAACAATGAACGGAAACCGTGCCAGACTGGCGGATATAACGGTGCGCGAATGGCTGAATGAATTGGGGCAGTCGCCACGCATTCAAAATCATTTTTGGGATTTGATCGCGCTTGCCACTCTGAATGAAGCGCCGGAAATTGCTTCGGCGGATATGTTTGCCCGCGTTTTAGAGCAGGCGTTTATGCACACGACACAGGATTCGACGATGGCGATTTCACGCGTTGGCTTAAGTGATTTGTACACCACCGACGCCGTGAAATTTATTGAAGAACGCGGTGGTGAAGTGAGATTAAATGCTTCGGTCAAAAGCATTAATTTTGTCAACAATCGCGCTGTCGGCGTGACTCTGAGCAATCAGGAAAATATCGCAGCAGAGACGATCATCAGCGCCGTTCCCTACTTTATGCTTAAGGAAATGATTGCGCCTGAGATTCTGGCAGAACATTTTGCGGCTGTTTCTGCCTTCAAATCTGCGCCTATTGTTTCGATCAATTTGTGGTATGACAAACCCGTGACGGATTTGGAATTTGTCGGCTTGCTGGATTCGCCGATTGAATGGGTTTTTAATAAAAATGCGATAGCGGGAAATTCTTCCAACCTGCGCCAGCATCTTGCCTTAGTGATCAGCGGCGCTCATCAAGCCGCCGCACAACCCAAAGAATTGCTCATCGAAATGGCGCAGTCAGAAATGAAGAAGTTCTTTCCGAATGTGCGTCAACAAAGGCCAGCGCACGCCTATGTTATCAAAGAACAACACGCCACAATTTCACATACTGTCGGCACTGCGCGTCAACGCCCCGCACAAAAAACTCCCTTCGCCAATTTTTTCCTGGCGGGAGACTGGACGGCTACCGGCTTACCCGCGACGATTGAAAGCGCTGTCTGGAGCGGACAAGCCTGCGCCCAACTCATAGCGGGAAGATGAATTAAAATAATTTATTAGCATATTAGCTTTATTAATCTTGTCAGGAACTGAACTGAAGTTTATACTGTCCAGCGGTCAACTGGGTTTCTGCCAATTCTAAATAATTTGATCTCTCAAAAATTACTCTACGTCTTTTTTTTGACTAATTGGTCTGCGAGCTTTTTTAGCATTACTCGCAATGGTTCTGACGATTTTGCTCATGCTTTATAAGCGCATAACATTATACCTTTATCATTGTTTTAGAAGCTAAGTCGCACAAATTTTTAACTAAACTATGTTTACTATTAGGAACCACGATACTTGTATAGATCGCGCGCCCCCTGACGAATATACTTGATCTATTTTAGTAGCTCTCCCCCGGCTGCAAACCCATAACCCGGCACTAATGGTAATGATTGTAAGTCCACCCAAATTACTTGTAATTGTGATTATTAAGTGTAATTTTGACGAAAGTTAAAAGAAAGGTATCTCAAATGAAAAAAACATTGATTTCTTTATTAACACTATCCTTATTCCTTTTGCTGACAGTTCACGCGACAGGACTCGCACAAGGCCAGGGACAAGGCGCCCCTGAAATTATTTCGCACAAAATGAATCCCCATAATCCTGCGGCTCCAACGAAGGGTTCGACCGGAACGGTTACTCCGGCGATTACCTATCATAACGGAGCGCTCATCAACACACCCATTATCTTTTACATTTGGTATGGTGACTGGAATCAAACCAATGGTTCAGATAATGCAGGTGGGCAACAAATCCTGCGTGATTTTGCCAGTACGGTTGGCCTCTCACCTTATTACAATATTAATACCACTTATAGTGCTGGTAGTTATTCAATCACAGGCAATGTTTTATATGGCGGGCAGGCGACCATCGGATACACAAAGGGCAAACGGTTGCGAGATTCGGACATCTTGTCAATTGTTAATACTACGATTAGTAGTGGCAGCCTGCCCTTTAATGCTGATGGTATTTATTTTGTTTTGACTTCCTCTGATGTCACGGAGACTTCTGGATTTTGCACCAAATATTGCGGCTGGCATACATCCGCCCAGTTCCAAACAGGTCCGCAAAGATTGCGGTATTCTTTTGTTGGCAATGCGAATCGTTGTTTGAGTGGTTGCGCAGCGCAAGCTAGCGGTCCAAATGGAAATGCGGGTGTTGACGGGATGGTTTCGATCATTGCGCATGAATTAGAAGAAGCCGCCACTGATGCTGATCCTGGCAGCAATCCCGGCTGGTATGATAGTGCTGGTGCAGAAAACGCCGATAAGTGCGCGTGGACATTTGGACAAACTCTTCTAACTGCACCAAATGGCGCATTCTATAATGTGACGCTGGGCGCACGAAATTATTTGATTCAACGGAACCTCAAACATTCTACCTCTGGTGATACGTGCAATATGAGTTTGACGCAACAGTAAGTGAAATTGCTGATTACAAAAAGCCCTGGCTGGAACTCACTTTCCAGCCAGGGTTTTTTTAAGCACCCCTCTAATGCAGCGACACCTATGCCGGTAACGTATATTTTGCCCTTACTTCGTGCGGGCTTCCGCATTATCTCTGATAAAAGCTAGAACGACTGACCAAAGCGAATATGAATGACGCCCTGCCGTTGTCGTAACACGCCTCCGCTGGCTGTGACGGATGAAGGCGGATCAAGCAAGTATCCGTAATCAACCCCAACTGGTCCGACAGGAGTATTGAAGCGCAGACCGAGACCCACCGTATTCGTCATACCCTTAAAATTAAAATCGCTGACCTTGCGAAACACATTGCCGAAATCGTAAAAGGGAACGAGGGTAAAACGCCGTGACAAAGGGTAACGCAATTCAAAATTAAAAATGCCCAGAGCATCACCACCCAGTGGAACCAGCGTTGGCAATTCGTTGGCGTTGCGTGGTTCCAATACGCCCTGCGGGCCTGCCTGTTCAAAATTAAAGCCGCGCAAGGTCGTCGCACCACCTGAAAAAAAGCGTTCGCTGATGGGCAGACGGCGTTCCGGCTCGGTAATGATTCCGTTGCCATCACGATCAGTAATTTTAAAAGATGCTGCCAGCCCAATTCGCGCGGAGAAGGCAAAAATAGAATTTTTCAGGAGCGGCAGCGCGGTCGGGACTTTCTGATAAAATTGATAATTGCCATAGAATTTATTGAAGGATTCATTGCCACCAAAAATATTTGCCGCCAGCGAATGATCGGCACTGATTAATTGCCCTTTGGTAGGATTGATGGCGCTGTCGCGTGTGTCGCGTGAAAAACCTGCCGAGAAAAATCCTAAGCGAACGGCCTTTTCATTACGGGTGACTTCAACTGCCGGAATATTTTGCAGGTTAAATAATTTGGCAGTTTCAAAATTATAGCGAAATCGCACCGAAGTTTGATCATTCAATTTTCGTTCCGTCTGAAGATAAGAAGCAAAACGATTAATGCCAAAGGTCGTGCCGCTATTCGCTTGATTATTGTTACCGTTATTAACCGTGCGGCGCACAAAAGCTCTCAGGTCAGCATTGCGATTGTAAAAAGCGGAAACCGTCGTTGACCATTTTGTGCCGAAAGGACGCAGATCCGTGTATTGCAATTGGGCTAATTGTTCGCGCCGACTGATGCGCAATTTCAAACTGGCAGAGTTGACGCGCCCGAACAAATTGGTGTCAGTCAATTGCGCCAAAGCACGAGGGCCTTCGTCGGTTGAATAGCCTAATCCATACACCAGCAACAACGGTTTCGCTTCGGTGAAATTGATTTCTACACGGCGATCTGAAGCGGCGCGACCAGTGATTGGTTGCGGACGGATGTCCACTTCGCTAAAGGCTCCGGTGGCGTACAAATCGCGCTGCGTGCGGCGCAGGGATTGGGCCGTTAAGACATCGCCGGCTTTGAAATCGAGGAAGCGCCGAACGGAATCTGCGTGCGATATGTTCAGACCATTGAGCGCAATATCCTGCACAACGACACGTGGCCCTTCTGAAATTTCATACACCAGTTGCACCTGATTGTTGGGCAAATCTGTCAGGCTGATCGCGGTTTTGGCTTCCAGATAACCGCGCTGTGTATACATCTGTCGAATTTGTGTCGCGCCCGCCCGAATGTCTGTCGGGGAAAATGTTGTGCTCTGTTTTTGCGGTACTACACGCAATAATTCAGTCGGTGTCAAAACCGTATTTCCCTTGAAATTAATTTGCGCGATGGAGGAACGCTCACCTTCGTTGACATTAAAAATAATCACCAGATCATTGGAATCAGGATTGATGGCACGCCGCGCTTCAATTCGAGCTGAGCGAAAACCCAGATCAATCATGTGCCGTCGAATGATTTCCGTATCATTGCGCAACCGATCATTACTGGTAATGCCACGCGCCAAACCACCGATTAACGGCAGAGTTTTTAAATAAGGAACATTGCCCAGCAAACTACTTTCCTGTGATTGTAAATCGCCGCGCACATCACTAATCCCAATTTGATCAGTACCTGTCAAACGAAGCTTTGACAGGTCATACCGCGCACCTGGCGTTACGTCGTAAGCAACACTTAAGTCCGGCCCCGCACAATTTTCCGGCTGGCAGCGCGACACTACTTCGGCAAAAAAGTAACCCTGTTCCTGTAAATAATTAGTCAGATTACGCTCGCCCAGACGAGTCAGTGCGCGGCTGTAACCTTCACGAATAATCGGCAGCAAATCCGGCAATTGTTTTTCACTGATTTTTATTTCCTCTGGTTTGTTAAGCGTAGCGGAGACGGCGGGTAGTTTGCGCGGTGTAATATTCGGTTTGATGATTGCCGGACGATTCGTCGCAGCCTTCAGCGCATTTTTATCTGCGCCTAAAGCAAATCGTTTGCGCCCCCGAATTTCAATCGTAAAATCATTGCCGTTGACGCCCTGACTGGTCGAACTGCCGCCCTGGGTAAACGAAGCCAGCGCCGAAAATTTGTTAGTTAAATTGTATTCCAGCAGCGCTGTTTGATCCTGCTCTGACGCCAAATTTGTCGAGTAAGTGAACGACAATCCCTGCGCGATTTGTCGCCCAATCGTCAGGCGTGCCGCCGGGTTCGCATTGGGTCGCAGCACCGGATCAATTTGAAATAAATTCAGCCCTAATAATTTTTCTGTTTCACCCTGAAGCGGTTTGGAAATAAATTCCTGCGTCAATAACGACGCGGCTGTGCCGACACCGGAACGCACCAGATCATTGCTATTCAAAGCAGTTGTTTCGGTGCGGCCAGTGGTCACAAGTGAGAGAATTTCGGCCCGCGCTAATTGTGGCTCTGAATTTAATGACACATCCAGATTATCAATGGGGCCAGTAAAACCCAGCGAAACCTGATAGCCGCTTACCGTGCCTTCAGCCAATAAATTCAGCGTCGGAGGTGCGCCCGTTCCACCGCCTAAATCCAGCGTACCAGCAGTAATGTCATAACGATGTTTACGAAACGTAATCGTTCCGCCTTCAAACGATATTCGCCCCGTCGGGTCAGGTTCGCTGATCGTACCGCCGATTGTTAACACTGCCGACGCGACAGTATTCACTTGTTCATTTCTGACCAGGACAGCATCGCGTGCGTCTACTTTAATATTCAAATTAACAGGGGGGAAAAACGAACTTGTACCGCCTGCATTGGTGCTGGTTAAATCGCCACCGAAGCCGCCAAAATTGATTGAGCCAGTACTCCCCAGCGCACCGTCTACGCCAAAATTTTTGGTGTATTCAACTAACGGCAGATTGATATTGCCGCTGAGCGTTTGACTGTCAGGCGTGCCGCGCAAAACCAGCGTAGCGTTTGCATTGGCACGCACACCCGCATACAAAATGTTCACATCACGTGCGGTTGCGTCGAATTGCCAGCCGCCTGGGCGCAAGCCATCCAGCGTTGCAACGCCTTTAATTTCCAGTGTTCCATCGTTGGCATTCGCCGTGAAATTTTCGAGCGTGATGCGATTGCTGGCAAACACAATGCGCCCGTTGCCCGCGTCAAAATTGACCGGTGAATCCAGCGCCGTGAACGAAATATTTTGCAGGGTTGCCTGGCCTGACAAAACAGGTTGACTGGTCGTGCCACCCAACCGTGCGTCAATGACGACTAATCCGTCGGCAAACATATCGGGGCTGGGACGAAAATCACTTAAATTAATACGCCCGTTCAGCGCAAAATCCATTCCCGTTCCGGCGCGTAAACCAATGGTTCCGCCCAGCGTTAAATTCGTGCCCGTCCCCGTAATTTGGGTTGGCTGTAATTTAATTTGTGCATTGTCGAGTGCCACAACCAGCGGCATTGTGATATTGATGGGATTGCCTGAAACACTCAGCGCTACTTTATTAAGCGTGAGGTCGCCGCGCAATCTGTCGAGCGAAAATTGATCTTTTGCGTCAAACAGTGGCCCTGCGACACGTAACGTCCCTGTAACATTGCCAGCAATCGAAGCTGCCGCATCCGGCGCAAAAATCGTTAGTAGTGGAGCCAAATCGAAATTATTCAAATCTGAAGTAACCTGAATCGGACGACCCGGTTGTTTTAACTCCATGCTGCCCGTAAATGGTTGCGTGTTGCCGGTAATGTTGGTGCTTAACTCAGCCTCAATTCTGCCGTTTGTTTGCGTCCGCGCATTCAATTTTAATTCGCCTGCATTCTGACCATTCACCGATACTTGTTTGCTGGCAGCGGTTAATTCAACTTTCAACTGATCCAGATCATCAGCCTTGCCGCTGGCGTTGAAAGTCGCGTCGGCAATTCCTGTGACCGTTGTCTCTTTGACCTCAAACGCTTCGATCAAACTGGCGAGGCTGATTTGATCGGCTTGTCCCTGTACCTGAAAATTTTTGGACTTGAAATTGTAATCGCCACTCGCTGTTATCTGTCCTTGTGGCAGGCGCACTTCGACGCGTTCAAGTTTGGCAGTTTGCGCATCGAAAATAATCTTTGCGGTTGTCTGTTGCGCGAGTTGTCCGGCAATGATGCCATTTGCCATGGTGGCTGTGACGTTGCCTAGTGGCGCGGCGGGTAATCCGGTCAAATGCGCTTCGCCTGTCAGTTCTCCCGCCAGTAATTTTTGATCAAAGGAAACTCCAGCTACCTTGATGATGTCCTGTGTATTGATGCGTGCAAAAGTTGCGTTGAGCGTTCCACTGCTGCCGGTTGAAGCACGTGGAGCCACGTAATCCAAATTAACTGTGCCGCCGTTGTTAACAGTTAACAACGCCTGCTCGAACCGAATTTCGGCAGGTGAAAATAATAATTGTCCGCGCAAACTTCCGAGCAATTCATTTTGTAATCCAACCTGTGCCGCCTGCAAATTCCCGGCAATCGCTGGATTTGCAATGTCGCCCGTTAACGTGCCGGTGAAATTAAAATCACCGGATACTTTGGGCTTGTACTCATTAATAATTGCCTGCAACGGTTCGACTGCGCTGGCGATGGTCAGCAATTGTTCAGCCTGCGTTGAAGTCAATGTCAGATTCAAATTGGATTGTCCGTTTTGTGCCAGCGTTCCCTGGGCTGTGACATTTGTGACATCAGTTTGGAGTTCTAGCTGGCTGAAGTTGAAATTGCCGCGCTGCACCTGTGCGACGACATCGCCAGTGACCGGAATGTTCCCGGCAGGCACCTGGGTGGACTGTCCGTTGAAATGGGCATTGACGTTACCGCTGAAAAATTTCGCCTTGAATTCAGGCCAGGTAATATCTGCTTTCCCGTCAATGGTTCCGGCTAAGGGAACATTTTTGACAGCGAAAGTATTTACCACCTGATCAGTTTTCAAGCTGGCAAAACTGGCCTTGAGATTGGAAGTGCCGCCCTTGTAATTAACCGCCAGCGACCCTTTGACTGCGCCACCAAAAATTGCAGTAGTGAAATTTCCCAACGAAAAAATAGCGGGCGTGAGCGACAGCTTTCCGGTCGTCGCACCGATGTTTATATTTTGTACTGAAGCGTTTCCAAGCCGCGCATCGCCTTCAACATTAATCGCCGTACCAACAATCTTAGCGGTCACATTTTGGACGCTTAGCGCATTTGCCTGCGCCGGTGTCGTCGTCAATCGCAATTGTCCGGCATTAGCCTGTCGGGCATTGATGGTGACGCTATTATTATTGGTGTTGATGACGACCTGCGCATCCGGCACTGTCAACGTTGAAGCCTGGAATTCGCGTCCGGTGATTGCCTGCGCCGATAAATTTTGTGCGCTCAAGAGCAACGAATTATCTTTCGGAGTGAGCTTGATTTGTTGAATTTTAGCGGCTCGCAAATGGATTCCGGCGGCGGTAAAATCAGGCGATTGTGCTTGTCCCGCGAGTTGATAATTTTTTCCTTCGCCGGTAATTTGTCCAATAAATTCAGCGCTGCCATTTACTTTTGTGTTGGGCGTCAACAGGCTTGCGACTTCATCCAATTCAGCGTTTATTTTTGTGTCGAGTTCATATTTCAAAACCTGCCAGCCCTGAATTTTTCCGGTTACCGAAATTTCGCCTAATTGCGAGTGCAACGCCAACTGTTCGATGTCAGCGCCCGTTTCCATCAGTTTGCCGACAAAATCAATTTGCCCCACCGCCACGGCGCGGCTTTCGTAATTCACAATGCCATCGTGCGCTGCAAACTTTGTCGCAATAGCAGCAACCCCGGATTTATTAGTGGGTTGAAACGTAGCCGTTAAATCCGGTATTTCTGTCGTTAGCTGATGCTGTTTATCAAGCAGGTGAAATTTCCCTTTAGTTACTTCACCAACCAGATTGTTAACGTCAAAGGTAATGCGACTGGCAGCGCGGGGTGGAGGCTGATGCAATCCATCAAGATTACTTTTCCCGTTCTCATCAATCGCTACGGTCAAATCCGGTTTGTCTAATTCAAGCCGCTGAATCACAACAGTTCGATTTAAATTTATTGCATAAAGGTCAGTAATTTTGAGCGTTACGACAGCGCGGTCAACGGTCGAAATTAATTGTCCGGTGGCCTGATTGTAAAATTTTAAATCACGCAGAGTCGCAGAACTCAGGCCATTTCCCAACTCGAAACCGCCCACTTCGGCGCGGACACCATATTCCAGCAAAGCCGCTTCAAGTTGCGTAGCGATGTAATGATTCAGCTTGCCCGAACGATAATAATAAAAGCCATAAATCAGCGCCGCCAGCAGCAGCAAAATCAGACCGATGGCAACCCAAAAGTACCAGCGCCTGAAAAAGGGCGAACGAAGATTGGGCGGAGCGAGAGCGGGTGACTGTTCCATAGTAAATATCCATGCAATTTATGTACTTATAATTATCCAGGAATTTATGGGAAAAGCGTATGTCCGCGATACAGTGAAAGTGTTTTTGAAATCACGAAGTGCGTATGCTTGCCGTACAAACTAACGCTGACGCAAGTTTATTCCGCGCTGGCTTATTTTCACTCCAAGAAAATCGCTGCCGAAACTTTCACCACTGATCCCACCAAATACCACGATGTCGGTGTCGCCTGCTCCGAAGTCGAAAACGAAATCATTATTCCTGAACGGCAAAATTGAAGCAGCCAGATGTCCAACAAACTTCAGTTTGTTGCATTTCTCGGCAACTGTATCTCTCGTGCGAAACCTCAACAAACTGAAGTTTATTGGACATTTCTTCGCGCTCAAAAACGTAATTTACAGGGTGCTAAATCAGTGTTACAAACTAAGCACAGGTTTTCGTTAAAGGAGAAACATTGTGACAACTTTAGCAGTCGAATTACCAGAAAGTGTCTTTTCCGCCCTGCGTCGTAGCCCATAGGAATTTGTGGATGAAATGCGAATTGCCGCCGCCGTCAAATGGTACGAGGTCGGACAATTATCACAAGGAAAAGCCGCTGAGGTCGCAGGTTTGAGCCGCGCTGAATTTATCGAAGCATTGTCACGCTTTCAGGTTTCACCGTTTCAATACACAGCCAAAGAATTAGCGGAGGACTTGGCTCGTGTCGAATGATCGAATCGTTATCAATTCCTCACCGTTAATTACACTCTGTAAAAGCCAACAGGAAGATTTGCTTCCGCAACTTTTCCAGCCAATCATTGTACCTGCGGCGGTCTGGTAAGAAATCACTTTCGCCGATCATCGCGCAGTGGACAGGCAGCCGTAGTTGTGTGAAACTTGCCATTGTAAAGGCGATCTTCGCTATATTGCCAATCAAATTTAATCAGTAATTTCTACGCTGACTTGTAATGCAGGGTTGGCTATAGCTAACTGTATTTTGGAGAAGGTTGATGCAACTGGTGTATGAAAATAATGAGGTGCTAACCGCATGAGTGAAACTGAAGCGAGTAGGCTTCCGAACGGCTGGATATGGACAACCATAGGGGAGTTAGTTTATCTAAATCCCAGTTGGTGGAATAAAGAGTTGGAAGACAACGATTATGTGACGTTCGTTCCAATGGCGGCAGTCGAAGCTGAAAGTGGGCGTATTAACGCTTCTGCTAGAAAGCTGTGGAAAGAGGCAAAGAAAGGTTTTACCAGATTTCAGGAGCGAGATGTACTTTTTGCCAAGATAACTCCGAGCATGGAAAACGGCAAGTTTGCGGTTGCAACAAATCTTCCCTCAGGCATAAGCGTAGGCTCGACTGAATTTCACGTACTGCGTCCTGTCGCTGATATTGAGCCAAAGTTTTTATTGTTTTTCCTGTTACAGAAAAAATTCCGTCAAGCGGCAAGAATTTCCATGAAAGGAGCAGCGGGACAATTACGCGTTCCGCCAGAATTCTTATCACAAACAAAACTGCCCTTGCCTTCTTCCGCTGAACAGCGTCGCATTATTGCCGAAATCGAAAAACATTTTACTCGTCTTGATGCTGCTGTAATTGAGTTGAAGCGCGTACAGGCTAAATTGAAACACTATCGCGCCGGGATTCTTCAGGCGGCGTGTGAAGGGCGATTGGTACCAACTGAAGCGAAGTTGGCTCAAGCCGAAGGACGCGAATACGAATCGGCTGACCAGCTACTCAAACGAATTCTCAAAGCACGCCGCGAAAAATGGGAAGCTGATCAACTTTCCAAAATGGAAGCGGCAGGAAAACCGCCACAAGATGACAAATGGAAAGATAAATATGTCGAACCTGTCGCTGCTGAAACGAGCCAGTTGCCAGAACTGCCAGAAGGATGGAAATGGGTAACAGTTGAGCAGTTAGTTACGAAAGTTCAATATGGAACCTCGGCACGAACGAATGAAGACTCAAATGGAATTCCTGTACTCCGAATGGGAAATATTCAAGACGGAAAATTAGTATTCGATCAACTCAAATATTTACCAAGAGGTCACGAAGAATTTCCTGCGCTGTTTCTGGAGCTAGGAGATGTCCTTTTCAATCGTACAAATAGCGCAGAATTAGTTGGCAAAACTGCGCTCTATTCTGGAAGCTCTAAGCCTTTTTCGTTTGCTTCGTATTTAATTCGGGTTCGCTTGGCAAACGATTATGTGCCAAGTTTATTTGTTTACTTCCTCAATTCGGTCTTAGGCCGTAATTGGATTAAATCTGTTGCGACTCAAGTCGCTGGACAAGCAAATGTGAATGGATCAAAGCTACAAGCTTTGACTATTCCACTTCAACCACTTGCTGAACAGTATCGAATAGTTGCTGAGGTTGAGCGTCGGTTCTCAATTATTGACGAATTGGAAAAGAATATTGAAACCAGCTTGAAACGCGCGGAGGTTTTGCGGCAACAAGTTTTACAAGACGCTTTTGCAGGTAAGCTTGTTGCACAAGACCCCATTGATGAACCTGCAAGCATCTTACTGGAAAAAATCAAAGCCGAACGCCTACAGCGCGAGGCCGAAGAACAAGCCAAACGGAAAGGAGAACGCAAGGTTGTGAAAAAGACAGTAAAGAAGACATCGGGAGAAAGGCGTAAAATCATTGATGTTTTGCGCGAAGCCGAAAACGCGCTAACACCGGAAGAACTCTTTCGGGAAGCAGGGTTCAAACCGGAACAAGTCGAAGAGTTTTATGCTGAATTGAAAACTGAGGAACAATCTTTCGACGAGGACAAACGAAACAACGGCGAAGTTTATTTAACGGCAAAAGCATGAGATTGCACAAACTTTGGATCAGTGATTTCAAAAACCTAAAGGATTTTGAAATTGAGTTCGACAAAAAAAGCTACATCACTGTTGTGGTTGGATGGAATGGCACGGGCAAATCAAATTTAGTTGAAGCACTGGTCATTATTTTCCGCGATCTTGATTTAGGTCAAAACACGGCTTTCGCTTATCGAATTGAATACGAATGCCACGGTAACAACGTCAAGATAGATTATGACCCAAAGCGCAAAAACCGACTGAAGAAAGAAACTACGCCGGTCAACTTCGCACTGGATGGAAGCCAGACAAAAAAAGATTTGCCTTATTTACCAGCCTTCGTCTTTGGTTACTACTCCGGCCCCAGCAATCGGCTCAAGGATCATTTTGCTGAACATCAACGGAGATACTATGACGCGATTCTAAATGCTGAATCAGCAGATGCCAGTGAGTTGAGAAAATTGAAGTCCTTGCGGCGGCTTTTTTATGCTGAAAATCATCACAGCAAATATGTGCTGCTGGCATTCTTTCTCAAACGTGATGAAAAGATCAAAGGGTTTTTGAAAAAATATCTCCGCATCGAAGATTTAGAGTCAGTGCTGTTCGTAATGAAAAAGCCTTCGTGGACAAGCAAAGAAGGTGATCCCCGCTTTTGGAATGCGCGTGGCTTAGTGCAGAAGGTTTTGGATAAACTTTTTTCTGTTTCGCTCGCGCCGATGCGCTTGATGCAGAATTTGCCTGGCGGAATCAAAAAACGTTCGCAGCAGGAATTGTTCTATTTATACATCAAAGACCACTCAACACTTACGACCTTCGCGCAAGATTACGAAACGCCGAGTGATTTCTTTGCCAGTTTGGAAAGCACTGATTTATCCGAGGTCATTCACGATGTGATTGTCAAAGTAAAAATTCGCAGTCACGATGGAACACTAACTTTTCGTGAACTGAGCGAGGGCGAACAACAATTGCTGATGGTGTTGGGGCTGATGCGATTTACAAAAGAGCAGGAATCTTTAATTTTATTGGATGAGCCAGACACGCATTTGAATCCGTTTTGGAGTACAGAATACATCGAACTTATTAAAGAAATCGTAGACGATGAAAAAACTGTCGGCTCCGATGCTCAGAACGACACGCGGCATATCCTACTTTCGACACATGATCCGCTAGTTATTGCAGGATTGGAAAAAGAACAAATTCAAATTTTCAAACGAGACCCAGAAACAGATCGTTGCTATGCCGAAATTCCTGATCGAAGCCCGCGCGGGATGGGGTTTGAAGGTGTCCTGACAAGTGATATGTTTGGTTTCCGCTCAGCGCTGGATAAGCCGACTTTAGAAAAGTTAGACAGGAAACGACGCCTGGTTATCAAAGAGAATTTGACCCGTGAAGACCAGCAGGAGCTTGAACAATTAAACCAGGAAATTGGTGAACTGGATTTTACTAATGTAGTTCGTGACGATTATTACCGACTCTTCGCAAGAGAGATGGCGAAATTTGAAGAAGACAATAAAATTGGCGGAAACTTTCTTACGCCCGAACAGCGTAAAGCCAGAGAAGAATTTGCCAAACAATTAGTAGCTAGACTAGCCCGTCAGAAGAAGGAAGATGAATCAAAATCATGAGGCATATCAACCTTGAGGATTTGAAAGTTAAAGAGGCTTGGATCAAAAAAGCGAGTGTGTCCCACCTGACTAACCGCTAGAGACGGTTAGAGTTGGCGGATTGTGGATAGACCAGTCGAGATATGTCACGGCTTGATAAATCCTGAGCG
>JAYSTY010000038.1:0-4349 GCA_043719385.1 Blastocatellia bacterium
GGATCACGGGGTTGATGCGGGAAGCGATTATTCAGCCTGAACGGACAAGCAGCCTCCGCGATTTGATTGCCAAAGGACGCGGCGAATCAGGCATGCAAACCTTTGATCAGGCTTTGTTTGAGCTTTACACCAAAAAAATTATTACGATGGACGAAGCGTTGATGGCTGCCACTGTACCGGACGATTTCAAGCTCTGGCTGAAAGGGTTGCAAGTCGCCACGCCTGGCCAGGTGATGCAAAACCTGCAGCAATCCGGCAACTCCAGCCAATCATAAATTCTTTCCCCTCCTCTGGCATTCAGGAAAAAGACCGTCTCCTCCACGAAGCCACACGAAGGTTCACGAAGAAGACAGAAAATAAGCGGAACAATGAGAATCGTCTTGCCCAAAGCGGTTCGGCTTGTCCAGGCTGTCAATTCTGTTAAATTTTTTCTTCCCCTTCGTGCTACTTCGTGTGACTTTGTGGAAAAACATTTTCTTGCAAACTATAACTCGGTTACGATGCGTGCATGCAGGAGAAACTTTACGAAAAGACTCTGAAGCGCGCCTTCAATTTACTTTCTGCCAAACCGCGCAGCATCGCCGAATTGCGTAAGCGCCTGCTCGAAAAAGATTGGGCAGAGGAAGAAATCGTAGCTCGCGTCCTCACCCGTTTGCAGGAACTCAATTATCTCAACGACGAACAATTTGCCGCGCAGTATGCGAACTCGCGGTTAACGATCAAAGCTGTCGGGCGGAATCGGTTGCGGCGTGACCTGCAACGAAAAAAAATCTCCTCAACTGTCATAAATCAGGCGCTGGAAGACGTTTATACAGAGCATGACGAAGAAGCGTTAATTACAAAAGCAATTACCAAACGCCTCCGCCTGAAAGGGAAGCCAACCTCACGCGAAGAAACGAAAAAGCTTTTTGATCACCTCGTGCGGCTGGGTTTTAATTTTGATCTGGTGATAAAGAAAGTGCGAGAAGTCGGTCAGATGAATAATGAAGACGAAGAGTTGTAGAAAGTTTCTGTGGTTGGTCATTTGATTTTATGCAAGTCATGCCTGGACGAGTTTGAAATTTAATGAGGGTTTATGAAAGTTCTGCTCAGCATTTTCTTTTTCCTGTTATCCTGCACTGCGTTAGGTCAGAGCAATATTTCCTCACAATCATCCGCCAGTCTGATTCAAATTGATGAAGTCAGAGCCAGGGTAAATCAACTGCTTCACTCAGATAAAAGTCAGGATCAAGCCTGGGGAGCTTATTTAATTGGCAAGTACAGGTTTGATGAATTCACACCTGAGTTAATCAAACTTCTCAACGTATCTGAAACGACCTCGAATGGCGCTGAGCATGTTCATCGTGCAATTCTGGATGCGCTGATTCATCTCAATGCAAACGTGAAAAATGATGTCTTGCTGCCGCATTACAAACAATTCAGCGCACAGGTTTTGATCCTGCTGGCAAATGATCCGTTGCAAAATCAGAGTGCCCTTTTATCCCTGCTTGATGCACCGCAAACGAATGAAGAATATCTTGCGACTTGTAATTTGCTGGTCCGTATAAAAAATAAAAACCTCGCTTTCAAGCTATTACGTTACTTGGAAGTTGAGGCATCCATTACGGTCGTTCCTTCAAATCATTTCGGTGGGTTTGGCGGCGGCAATAGCTCTGGAGGTTGTGGCGATGGTTGGCTTAATAAATTAGCAGGTTTTCCGCCGGTTGCCTTTTATCGCTTGAGTCACACCGAAACACGCGGCGCTGTAGTACTCGCCCCAGGCCGACACACGCTTTATTATCTGCGTAAAGAGGCTCGTGTGGATGAATCCGGTAGTATGGGAATTGGGAGTTGTTTTACTACAATACAAAAAAACACCTATCGTGTTGAATATCTGGCAGAACTGCTCAACACCTCAGTAGAGAAGCTCAAATTTACTCACACTCCATCGTTCACGATTATTTGGAAAGGGCGGCTGAATTACAGGCTGGAAGCTCTTAAAGCCAGGGAAGAGGTGCAACATTCTTACCGCCAACTTATTAATCGCCTCATTGATGGAACAATGCTGACTAAAGAGGAAGCTGATGCTCTGGTTCCTGTAATTAGTCTGAATATTCACGACATCAGAAAAGATAAAAGCATTTCTCTGCCTGAAATCTAAGTTGCGTTAATCGTTCCCACCAATTGCGACAAAGCCTTGCCAATTTCTTCATGCAAAACTAAATCAGCCACTCCATCCAGTGGCGTCGGCGTGCGATTGATGATGATGAGGGCGGCTCCGTTTTCTTTGGCTAAGGCGGGCAGTGTAGCGGCGGGATGGACTACGAGTGATGAGCCGACAGCGATGAACAGATCGCAACAATAACAGGTCTCAACTGCTCGTTGCATTTCGCGTTGCGGCATGGCCTGCCCGAAAGAAATGGTTGCAGGTTTGAGCCAGCCTCCGCATTTATCACATTCAGGCGCCGGATCACCTAACGCAATGCGCGTCATCGCTTCATCCATCTGGATGCGATTTTCACAGGTCAGGCACACTGCTTCAAGCATTGTGCCGTGGAGTTCAATCACCTTTGCCGGATCGTGTCCGGCGCGTTGATGCAAGCCGTCAATATTTTGTGTAATCATCGCCAGCAACTTGCCGCGCTTTTCCAGTTCAACCAGGGCGCGATGCCCGGCATTTGGTTTTGCGGCCCGCATTTCAGGCCAGATCAGCGCTTTTTGTCGCCACGCTTCGATGCGTCCGGTGCGACTATTAATAAATTCCTGATATTCAACGACACGATTATTTGCCCACACGCCATTGGGGCTGCGGTAATCGGGGATGCCCGATTCAGTGGAAATTCCCGCGCCCGAAAAACCGACGATTCGATTCGCCTGGGCAATCAATTTGCTGGCTTTTGAGAAGTTCATTTGGATTGTAGAAATGATTTTGTAAGACCGCCGCAATACGTCAGGTCAAAGTGACGGGACACGGCAGTTTTAGTTATTCAACAGTGAACGAAGTTATGTCCAGACTCAGGCAAAGCCCTGATTTTATTGTGTTTTGTGTTCAAGTGGCTTTGCTGAAATCTCTGGCACGCCGCTCGCTATCTATAAAAACGTAACAAGGATGCCTGGTGACTGTCGCCGTAGTTTTTGTTGGGTTGTTCAGCGGTGGCAGTCCGGGGCCGCCAGGCATCCTGTTTCATTAATCACACCATATACCCGCAGATTTTTTCACCCATTTAGCCTTCCAACAGAGGCTGCCCGAAAAAATCACACCCGCGGATGACCGCACTAAAACCAAAAATCCCGCACATAATTAAGCCTTCCAATAGCCTTCCATAAAATCCCACCTTTATCCAGACTTAAGCAAAGTATTAAACCATACCCTTTGTTCATCAATGTTTTGTAACATTGCGATTTACCAGACAACTCTGATTGATTGTGATTGGAAACTTGTGTATCTAAGACAAGTATGATGTTAATGGTTGAAGCTTAATAACGTCAACTCCGGCAGGCAACAGATTTACATTTATCAATGAGGTCAATTTTGCAGTCAAAAATAACCAGACAACAATTCTCAGGGGTGCTTTTCCTGCTGCTGCTTGCCGTTGGGATTTTCCCCGCCTGCCGCTCCAGTGTGAAGCGCGGCGCAGTGTCAGAGCCAACCCGACGTGAAGCCGCAACCGCACAAACATCTTCGTCATCATCTGCGGCGAGGATTGTTCATCCTGAAATTGGTTTTCGCACGCGGCAAAAATTTGCTGAGCATTATCAAAAGCACGGACACGAATTCGGTTTGCTTTCAAAAGAAGAATATTTACAGCAGGCACAGGCTGTACGCGATGCTCCGGTCGGCGGCGATCTGCTCGAAGTCGTGCGCGGAGACGGGACAATTTCGCGCTTTGATCGCCGCTCCGGGATTTTTATCGCGTTTGATCATGACCTGACCATTCGCACTTGTTTCAAGCCGAACGACGGCGAGCAATATTTCAAACGACAACTTAATAAAGAGCATTAATTTTATGAGCGATCCTGTACGTGATTATTTGCAAAAAAAAGGCTGCGCTGACCATGTTATTAATGGCGGCCTGGCGGGACTGGTGGAAACCTGGGAGGGCATCGTCGAATCCGTCGCCGATGGTTACAGCCTGGGGCTTGACGATTATCTGAACGACCTCGACGTGCGCCAGTTGCTGGAAGAATCGCTGACGGTAGCTACAGCCACCGAGAAAAATAAATTGCTTGATCACGTGAACGAAGCGGATGATTCGTTCAAAGCTCTGGTGGCTGCAACTGAACAATGTTTGTGGGGTAATAAAGTTGCGAAAAAAAAAGGTTGGACGCCGAAAAAAAATTGGTGGTATTTCAATCGCCCGCTTAACGCC
>JAYSTY010000371.1:0-6243 GCA_043719385.1 Blastocatellia bacterium
TCACCTTGTTCTCCCCATTACACAGTAATTTACTGTGTACCTATTTTACCTCCTGACTGATTGTCTTCCGAGCAAAAGAAAATGTCCGACAAACTTGCAAGTCTGTCGGACATTTTTTTAAGATGAGGACTTTGGCCTTTGGGCTTTGGACTTTGTCGAGGGATTGAAAAGATTCCCTTTGAACAGCAGATTAACTCTCGCGTGACTGCTGCGGAAGACAAATCATTCTTGCAGGTAATCCAAGACCAAAGGCCAAAGCTCAAAGTCCTGCGCCGTTACAAAATTAATTCTCGGCGGAAGATTTTGCTTTGGCGACTTCGCCTTTGTCTTCAGCTTCTTTCATCGGTGGCAAGAGCGCTTCCTTGAAAACTTCGCGCACGTCGGAGACAAACACGAATTGCATGACTTTCTGGACATCTTTTGGCACGTCTTCCATGTCTTTGCGATTTTGTTCCGGCAGGATGATCTTCTCAACTTTGGCGCGATGTGCCGCCAGGACTTTTTCTTTCACGCCACCAATCGGCAGGACGTTCCCGCGCAGCGTCAATTCACCCGTCATCGCAATCGTTTTCCGAATCGGGCGATTGCTCAGTACGGACACCATCGCCGTTGCCATCGTGATTCCTGCCGAAGGGCCGTCTTTGGGAATAGCGCCTTCGGGAATGTGAATATGAATATCGGTGGTCGAGAATTTTTCCTCGTCAATGCCGAGTTCTTTGGCTCTGGAGCGGGCATAAGAATAAGCTGCCTGCGCTGATTCTTTCATCACATCGCCCAATTGTCCGGTCAATTGCAAGCCGCCCTTCCCTTTCATTGCAATCGCTTCGATAAATAAAATGTCGCCGCCCGTCGCAGTCACCGCCAAACCTGTTGCAACGCCAACCTGATCGTGTTTGAGCGCTTCTTCCGGTTCAATTTTTGGCACGCCCAGAAACTCCGCCAAATTCTTGACCGTGAGTTTGACTTTTTTGTTGTTGCCCTCCGCCACGCGCCGCGCAATTTTGCGACAGACTTTACCAATCTCGCGTTCCAGTTGGCGCAAGCCGGATTCCCGCGTGTATTTGACGATGGCTTCCCGCAACGCCGTGTCGGAAATCTCCAGCACTTTACTGCTAATGCCGTTTTCGTCCATCTGTTTGGGCAACAAATGACGCCGGGCAATTTGCAGCTTTTCTTCTTCGGTGTAACCCGACAAACGAATAATTTCCATGCGGTCGCGCAAGGCTGACTGAATTGTATCCAGCATATTGGCGGTCGTCATGAACATCACATTCGACAAATCAAACGGGACGCCCAAGTAATTATCGCGGAACGAAAAATTCTGTTCGGGGTCGAGGACTTCAAGCAAGGCCGAAGACGGGTCGCCGCGAAAATCCGAACTGACCTTATCAATTTCATCCAGCATAATCAGCGGATTATTTGTCCCCGCCTGTTGAATAGATTGAATCAGGCGTCCGGGCATTGCGCCCACATAAGTGCGACGATGACCACGAATTTCAGCTTCGTCGTGCACGCCGCCCAAACTCAGGCGCACGAATTTGCGATTTACGGCTTTGGCAATGGAACGTCCCAGCGAAGTTTTACCAACGCCCGGCGGTCCGACCAGACACAAAATATTGCCTTTGGCTTTTTCCTTGATCTTGCGTACCGCGAGCGCTTCGATGATACGCTCTTTGACTTTTTCCAAACCATAATGATCCTGATCCAGAATTTCTTCAGCTTTTTTCAAGTCGAGATTTTCTTTGGAATGTTTCGACCAGGGCAGCGCCACCATGATGTCGAGCCAGTTGCGCAACGTCGCCGTTTCCGCCGCGTCCGGGTGCATGCGTTCCAGTTTTTTCAATTGGCGTTCGACTTCTTCTTCGACCGGCTTGGGAATTTTCGCCTTGCCCATTTTTTCACGGTATTGCGTGATGTCTTCGGCTAATTCGTTGCCTTCGCCAAGCTCAGATTGAATGGCCTTGAGTTGTTGCCGTAAATAAAATTCGCGTTGTGAACGATCAATTTCACCTTTGGCCTGGGTGTTGATTTCGGCCTGCACGGTTAAGACTTCGATTTCTTTTGCCAGCAGTTCATTGACACGGCGCAGGCGTGGAGAAATTTCCAACGACTCAATTACCGATTGCGCGTCTTCAACTTTTAATTCCAGGTTCGAGGCCGCCAGATCAGCCAGCCGGCCCGGATCGTCTAAATTTGCCGCAATCGCCATGACTTCCGGCGAAACGTTTTTGCCCAGTTGCACGGATTTTTCCAGCGAGCCGCGCACGTTGCGCATCAACGCTTCCATTTCCAAACCGGTATCTGATTCCGGTTCCTGCAACGCTTCGATCCGTGCCTGTAAAAATCCATTTGTATCTTCGACCTGCGTAATGCGACCACGCGAAAGCCCCTGCACCAGAATTCTGATGCGACCGTCCGGCAGCTTGAGCATGCGCATAATAATTGCGGCAGTTCCTACTGCATAAATATCGTTAGCACCTGGCTCTTCTTTACCAATATCTTTTTGCGCCACCAGCATGATCATGCGATTTTCAGCCAGCGCCTGATCTACGGCTTTGATCGAACGCTCACGACTGACGAACAGCGGCACAATCATAAACGGAAAAATCACAATGTCACGCAGGGGCAGGATCGGCAAAACATCAGGAATTTTAATTTGATCTTCGGAAACATCAGCTATTTTTTTTTCTTCTTGTTGATCTATCGTGGACATAAATTTAGTAGCTCGTGGTCAGTGGCCGATGACCGATTAAATGATGATTGAAAGTTAAATTAATAACCGCCGCTCACCGCTTACCGCTTATTGGTCACTGTCATCAGTAATGGGGATAATTAATTCTTTGCCTGTCTCCTGGGCTTTGGGCAGGCGGATTTCAAGGATTCCGTTATTTAATCGGGCAGCGATCCCAGCCCAGTTGATTGTCCATTTCAGGGGAACTTTGCGGGTAAAAGTCCCTGACGTGCGTTCGAGGCATAAATAACGCAAGGGCCTCTCCTGTTCGTCAGAATTATTAGCCGGATTCAGGGTCTCTTTGGCCCCTTCGATTTTCAGCGCCCCATCTATCACAGCCAGGCGAATACTGGCCGCGGGAACTCCGGGTACTTCAAGGCGCACAATCACGGCATCATTCAGCTCAAATAAATCAATCGGCGGCAGCCATGAACCAGGGGTTGGAGGGGCAGCGGCGCGCATCTCTTCAAAATGTACCAGCAGCCGGCGCAACTGATCGCGTAATCGTTCGGAGAATTCTTGTGGAAGTGGACTTAATGGTGCAGTCATAATAGACAAAGGCCTAACTCGGTTACGAGATTCGGGGAAAGTGATAATAGCCTTTGCCTTAAACTGCGGTCAAGCAGGTAAATCAGATAAGGTGCATTGTTAATCCTGTCGCAATCTCTGGCGTGTTAATTTCAGATGAATTAATGGCTGAGGACGCTGACGCTGGTAAATCTCGCGGTTGCTGGCTGAGGGGCGCAGATTGACTGATGTTTGGCTGGTTAAATCGCGCTACCCTGCAACTCGCAAGTTTTTCACCTTACCGACACCAGGCAAAAGAGAAACAATGATCATTCGCTTTCCCAACCAGCGTGCAGATAAAAAAAGCTGACGCTCTTACTTGAGAAGCGCCAGCCTTATGTGCGACATTTTCGGGACACTTTCGCGGTCAGACGAGGCCCGATATTTGGAGTATTTGTCGCGGTGAAAGATGGTCATAATATCCTTCGGCTGGCAGAGCAAAAGAATTATCTTTCGAACCTGATCATTTTTTCCTCTTTCACTTTTATATGGTCAAAAATTACAAAACGTTTCAAGAAATTTTGAGATATTTTAATCGGTCAGATAATTAATCGAAGAGCGGAGCATTTGGAGTGCGGTGGCTTGACACCGCTTTTGCTTTCGCTAGTGGAACCTCAAGGTTGCCCCGCAGCAACCCAGACACAAACGCAAAGCTGCGCCAAGCCGCAGCACTCCAAACGCGCTACGACTTAATATGTGCTTACTGGCATTTGCACAGGCCTCAATTATTTGTGGATGATTTGGAAATGGGCGGTCTCGGCATTTTCCCATTTTCCATCTGAGGTCAGCCCCTGAAGTTTGAGGCGATAGTTTTTATGCGGGAGTTCGGTCACAGCTAAATTGATTAACAGGTATTTTACTTTCTCGCCCTGGGGTTGGAATTGCTGCGGCAATTTTCTGGCATTGGTCGCTTCGTTCTCGTCATCATCATCAAGCAGTGTCGCCTGATAATTCGCATATTGATCGTTATCAAGGTGAAGCTTTAGTTGAACTTCTCCATCTTCCGGCGTGACGTTGATGATTTGCGGCTTTGACCTGCTGGACATTTCCTGCCCGGACGATAAATCCACTGTCCGCCTGTGAGTTCCGATGATATTGGTTGGAGTCGCTGTCGAGATTGCCGTGGCTGAAGGATTTGGAGTTGGCTGCTTAACCATTTGCTCATCTGGTTGCTTAGCTAAACGGGTAAGCAACCAAATCCCACTTACGGCTAAAACCAGGAGGGTAAAAGCCGACGCGTATTTCCAGGCTGGCGCGGTTACGGGAAACGGGAGCAATCGTTCCCACCACGATTTGACCGACGGTTGCTGTCCCTGCACTTGAGGAGTACGGTCAACATATCCGTGCAGAATTTGCATAAATCTGAACTGTTCCTGACGTTCAGGAGTTAAGAGAAAATGCTCGTCAAAACGTTGCCGCTCTGCTGGCGACAGCCTGCCACGTAAATAATTATCTATCAGGTCGTCTTCCGCCATCAGTACCTGTTCGTAACAAGCGCCATCCGTGATCAGCGTTTGCTCAACCCGCACCAGTTCCGCTTCAGGCAAAAGCCCAAGCAGATATGCTTGATATGTTTTACTACTCATGTTTTTTGCACCTATGCTCAATCAGGGACTTTTGGGGTTCCTACTCACTTATGAACAAATCCGGCGATTTATTTCATGTTTTTTTCGCGACATCTCTTTAAGCAGGTAGTTAATTCCCCTCGCAACCGAAAAGTCCGCAACCGCAAGGCATTTTCTGAAATCCCCAACTGCTCGGCTAATTCTTTCCGATGATCAATTTTTTGCTGCTTTTCGTCCCGATAATATTCGATGATCATCAACCGATCTTTGGGCAAAAGCTGATTCATACATTGTTCAAAACATTGATTTTCGGTTTCTTTATTCTCGTGAGGTAGAGCAGGTAAGACGGCAGGGATTTCAACCTGAGCAGGTTGTTTTTTGAGCCACTCCAAATAAATCTTGTTGGACACACCAAAACAGTAAAGCGCCGGATCACCAACATAGGCAGGAATTATTTCAGGCAGCTTTCTGATTACTCGATTAATGGTCTCATCGGCAATTACTTCGGCTTCAAGACACCTCCGCACAGTCATGACCTTAACAATTCCACAACGAATCTCTTCGTACTTTTTTCCTGCCTTGTCCCGGTCAGCATCAAACCAGTTCAGTAACTGGTCAAAGCCATCCTGAGTCAAGTCCCACTCTTTACTCATTTTTTTGTTTGTAGGTGAAACGCCTTACCGATGCCACAAGATACACAGCGAGCGAAACATCGGAGTTATCCAAATTACATCAGTCAAAATAAATCACCACGAACTTTCTCATAAACTCTATAAACACGCCAGAGTCAGCAAGAAATTTCGTGGTGATGAACAAATTCGAATTATAGAAAATAAGCCCAGTAATTCCAAATTTACGGCTCTGCCGCCTGATGTGCGGTTGCGGCTCCGCCCAACCGAGAAGTTGCTTTCTCTGTTTTGGGCTGTGCCCGTAAATCCATAAACGGGCACAGCCCAAAACAGGTTGAAGCCGCTCGAAAAGGCGGAGCCTTTTCGCACATCAGGCGGCAGAGCCGCGAAGAAAACTAAATTTTGGAGCTATTGAAGCCAGGAATTTTACAAATGGATTTTGGACTCTGGACTTGGGTTTTCCAAAGTCCAAAGCCCAAAAACCAAAGCCCTTCTTCTTACCTGTATTCCCCCTGCAAAACAAATGCCGCCCAACTGTAGGGCGCTTTGTCCGGGTGTTTGCGCCAGGCGGCAATTTGCGCCTGCTGCAACGAAGCCGCGACTGTTTTTTTGTCATGCAAAAGATTTTGATAAAAGTCCTTCATCAAATCTACCGTCGCGTCTTCTTCCACTTTCCATAAACTGGCAATGACCCGTGCGGCTCCGGCGTACATAAACCCACGCGTCAACGCGACCATCCCTTCGCCCTTAA
>JAYSTY010000372.1:0-2583 GCA_043719385.1 Blastocatellia bacterium
TCCGCAGTTGATAGAACGGGCGCTGACTGCCGCAGACATTCGTCGCATTGAGGCATCCGGCAAGCTGGCGGCGCTGATGGGTATCGAAGGCGGGCACGCCATCAATGATGATCTGGATGCGCTCAGAGAATTTTTTCGGCGTGGCGTTCGGTATCTGACGCTGACGCATTCGCGGACTACAAATTGGGCCGGATCGTCGGGTGATGAAAGCGGGCAGCAAACAGGGCTGAGCAATTTTGGACGTGAAGTTGTTCGTGAGATGAACCGCCTGAGAATGCTTGTAGACATTTCGCACGTTTCTGACAAAACATTTTGGGAAGTCGCTGAACTGGCAACGAAACCGCTGCTCGCTTCACATTCCGGTGCGCGTGCATTGTCAAATCACAAGCGCAATATGAGCGATGACATGATTCGGGCGGTAGCCAAATCCAATGGCGTTGTGTGTGTCGTTTTTTATCCAATTTTTCTGGATGAAAATTATGCGGCGGCGGCGCGTCAGGTTTTTGCCGAACTCAAACCACAGTTTACTGAAATCGAAGCCGCGATGAATAATATTGCCGCCGGATACGCCAAAGATCGGCTGAGTACAAAAACTTTGCGCGAGCGAGTACGACCAATGCCACTGGCGCGTTTGGCGGATCATATCGAACATATCGTTACCCTGGTCGGCGCGGATCACGTTGGTTTAGGCTCTGATTTTGATGGCATTAACTGTGTGCCGGAAGGGTTGGAAAATGGCGCGGCGCTGCCGTCATTGACGGCGGAACTGGCTCGGCGCGGCTTGACCGAAATTGAACTGGAAAAAA
Organism: Blastocatellia bacterium; assembly: GCA_043719385.1. GTDB lineage: Bacteria > Acidobacteriota > Blastocatellia > RBC074 > RBC074 > JAFDVL01. The sequence continues at coordinate 807 of JAYSTY010000372.1, forward strand.
TTCTTGGTGGAAATATTTTGCGCGTGATGGAAGCGCAGTAAAAATTAAGGTAAAATTTGTCACCTTAATTTTTATACTTATGAAAAACCCTGGCACTTTCATTTTCGCCCTTTTATTTACGTTCTTAGTGGCGCTCGTCATCTTTGGACAGGAACCCGTCAAACCAGCCGAACAGCAACCGACCCAGCAACCGCCTAAAAAAATAGAGCCGGAACAGAAGTCGGACATTCTCACGTTTGATACGACACTGGTAACCGTTCCCGTTATCATCACAGACGGCTTTGGGCGTTTCATCACTGGTTTAAAAATAAAAGATTTCACTTTACACGAAGATGGCAACGAACAAATCATCTCGGATTTTTCCGATGCCAGTACGCCATTCAATGTCGCGTTGTTAATTGATGTCAGCTTAAGTACCAAAAATAAATTAGATGAAATCAAACGCACGGCGAAGGATTTCGTCAAGCTGCTGCAACCCAGAGACAAAGTGCTGGTGGTTGCGTTTGATGATCAGGTGCGTTTTGTGGGCGACTTTACAGGTGATCAGAAAGTTCTTGAAACCAATATCAAAAAACTTAAAAGCGGTTACCGCACGCGTCTTTATGATGCGATAGCTTTAACGATCACTGAGAAATTCAATAAATTGCCGGGCCGTAAGGCAATTGTTGTTTTGTCTGATGGCGTAGATTCCGGCAGCAAAATCGCTACGTCGGAAAGCGTCCTGGAAATGCTGGCGCGGAACAGTGTGATCGCCTATTCCGTGCGCTATGAAACGCGGAACGATGGCAGCAAGATATTGAAGCCGCGTGACCTGCCCGATATTAGCCCATCCCAGTTCAGGGGTAATCACTGGCAAGCCCAGCCACGCGGAACTTATGAAAAACAGCGTCCGAAAGATCGGGATATGATTGGGATCGAATTTTTACAGGAAATGGCCAATCGTTCAGGCGCAATTTATATTCGTTCTGAATCCATTCAAATGACCGCTTATGCGCTGGCGCAAATCGCGGATGAATTACGCAACCAATATACTTTGGCTTACGACCCAAAGAACAAAAAGGATGATGGCGGCTTCCGGCGCATCACGGTCAACCTCAAACAGAATAACTTTCGCATTCGCGCCCGTGAAGGGTATTTCGCACCAAAGCCGACCGTCAGCAAAGAACCGGTCAAACCAGCGAATAATCCCAGGTAAAAACGGATGCGCCGAGTTTGTTTCATTTTTCTAACTTATCCTCAACAAATTGGCTTCGAGCAACAGTAAAGATCAAGTATTTCCTCTTATCGTAATTTAAGAGCAATAGCCCTGGAGATGACCTGTCCTGAAAGAGAACTCTGACGATGAAACGAAATATTGCGGTTGCCATTTTTTTGATTGTGATTGCTTCGCTGGCTGTCGGCGCTGCCCTGCCAGCGTTTAGACAACAATTTTCGTGGTCGAGTTTCACCGCTGCTAATCAATCACAAACTAAACAAGTACGCACGCAAACCCAGCCCAATCGGCGCGTTCGGCAACCGCTGGAAAATTTTGATATTCGGGCGAATTTGAATCGTTCGCTGGCAGTGCCGCCAACTGAAATTGTAAATACCCAGCCGACCAATAAAACTGAAAGCGTTGAGGCCAAATCCGGCAAAGCCAAAATATTACTTGAGCATCCCCAAACGAATCTTCGCTGGAGCTCGCTGACCGGAACTCCCAGCCGTCTGACAAATCTGACCGAAGCGCTGAGCCAGCCTAATCAGGATGAGCCGGAAAACATTGGGCGAAAATTCTTCA
>JAYSTY010000373.1:0-6224 GCA_043719385.1 Blastocatellia bacterium
GTCAGTTTAAAAAGTTGACCAGGCGGGCAGTCCGACCAGAAAAATAGCGACGACCACCGCCAGCGCCCAAAGTCGCCAGCGAAAGGGGCGCGGGCCGAAATCATTCGCGCCAGGCTGCTGCCGCCTGATATTTTCATCAACACTGGATAATTCCGACGGAAACTCATCGTGGAGTTCTTCTTGTTCGTGCATATAACCTCACATCCGGGGCAAGCTGTGAGCCTGCGAAACTAATTGGTAGATAACCGCTTGATTGCCATCAGACTAGCACAACAATCGCAAAGCGCATAAATCCAGTGCCGCTTAATTTGCGTAAAGTGAAACAGGAGATTGCTATGGCTGCCAATGAATATCAATTTTTAACCGAGTGGCGTGTCGCTGCCCCGATAGAATTAGTTTACGAAATCCTGAAAGCCGGGAAAGATTACGAACACTGGTGGCCCGATGTTTACCTGGCGACGAAACACGAACCATCGGGACATCCCGACGGGATCGGCGACCGGGTAACCCTGCTCACCAAAGGCCGCCTGCCCTATCGGCTGCGCTGGACAGCGACCGCCGTGCGGGCCGAAAAACCACGCTTGATTGAAATTTCGGCGACCGGCGATTTTGTCGGTCGTGGCATCTGGCAACTGGAACAACAGGGCGCAGAAGTTTACGTCAGCTTCGACTGGCGCTTACGCGCAGATAAACCGTTGCTCCGTTTACTCTCACCTGTTTTCAAGCCGATTTTTAAGTGGAATCATCATTGGGCGATGGACAAAGGACAGTTGCGGTTGCAGGAAGAAGTAACGCGAAAAATGGCTGAATAATTTTTTTTCCAAAATATCTGCATCCAAATCTTTTTCGGATGCGTAATCTAAATTGAATCGAGTCCTCCTGATTGCACACTGAACCGAACCTGCCGACCTTGAATTGTTTCCTGGGGGGGTAACAATTCAGGTTGGCAGGCTCGGGGTTTTTACGTCTGCTTCCCTTCCTTTGTTCCGGCCCCGATGCCATAAAATATTGCCCCGACAATCAGAGCTATTGGCATCATCAGCATCGCCACGGAAAGAGTTTGTGTCGCAGGATCAATATTAAAAATTTGCCCCAGAGTATTGACGAGGCCGGGTAAATTTCCTTTTGCACTGCTCAGCCACGTAGAAATTGTCCCCACCAAACCCTGTGAAATTCCATCACCCAGCACGTGAATAATTACGACGACAAACCCCAAAGCCGTGGTGCGCAAATTTGCCGGGACCAAATTAACCAGCACCGCATTGACCGGGCCGTTGCCCAGGAAAACAAACGTGACACCCAGAAAAATACTGGCCAGGTAAACCATTTTGTTTTGCGATGCGATCATCACAAACAAAAACGGCATCGCCAAAAGGGCACTGGCAGAACAAACCCAGAAGTACGCCGCCTTCACGCCACGCCGCGTCAGCCAGTCGCCAATCGCTCCGCCTGCCATCGTCCCTAAAATTCCGCCGACGACGACAAAGCCGCCGAGCAACAGCGTCGCCGTTTCGACACTCAATCCTTTGTCAGCATTCAACCATTTTGGCGCCCACGAAACCAATGCTCCCAGCGCAAACGTGACCGCCGCATAACCGAGGCTGGCAAAAATATAGCCACGATTTTTCAGCAACAATTGATAACCTTCCAGCAGGCCGTAATGAGATTTTGTTAACTCTTCCTCATCCATCACGCCGCGCTCAGGCTCGCGCATAAAGTACGCCGCAACCGCCGTTAACAATCCCGGCAAGCCAACGAGAAATAAAGTGTGCCGCCAACCTAATCTGGCTGGTGAGGCCAATGCCCCGCCGGCCACAAAACCAATGGCCGACCCGATGGGAATTGCCGTGAAGAAAATGCTCATCACGAAACCGCGCCTGGCTTTAATAAAAAAGTCGGACAACAAACCCGGCGCAATCGTCGCATAGTTCGCTTCCCCGATTCCCACCGCCGAACGCGCAACGAGTAAGGAAGAATAATTTGGCGCGAGGCCTGAAGCCGCCGTCGCCAGACTCCAGATACTGATCCCCAGCGCGATCAAACGTCCGCGCCGGAAACGATCTCCCAAATAACCGAACAACGGTGAACAGACCGTATAAACAATCGTGAAGGCACTCATCACCCAGCCAACCTGCTCATCGCTGTACCCCGTGTCCGTTTGTAAATACGGCAATAATCCCGCGAAGATATAGCGGTCAACGTAATTGAGCAGGTTTAGCAGTGAAAGAATAACGAGGGCGTAAATGGCATAAGGATTTTTTTTAGTAGTAGTCATAAAGTTGTCTCAAGTTAAAGTTGTAAACTGCGGCAACTTTACTATCACGCAGAATTTTTCGTCAGTCCATTTGTGGCAGTATTTCGGCTGTCACAAAGTTATTTACCAACAAAGGGAAAAGGTTCGTGAGTGGTCGGCCTGAAAAGTTCAGCTACCGACAACATTCCTGCTGCGGCTGATTGAGTGTTCCGCAGCGCCCGCACTGCCAACCATTACACATACACTCATGCCCCTTCCAGAGTTCGCCATCGGCAGTATAACCATGCCGATATTGTTTCGTCTTCTGCTCACAATTCTGACAGATCACTTCTTTGGAGTAATACGCTTTGGGTTCGGCTGGCCGCTTTGTGAAAGACACTTCCGCTTTTGACCTGGCGTCAGCCAGCCACGCAGGAACAGTTTCTTTTAGGTTTCGTTTGAACAGGTCACGCAATTTCATATTACAGTGCAGGTAATTTATAACTTCTGCATCTTTCGACTAATGCCAGTCACCAATCGCTTTCAGAAAAAAATAGGGCTTGCGAATCATTGGCTTATCCCTAAATAATAAATTAAAGACAGACACGAATATCGTAAATAGCCGCAGTTATAATCCGCGAAAATCTGCAAAATCCGTGTCTATCTGTGTTCCATTCTTTTGCTAAATGAATTCATTGAATAAGGATTCCAGATATTCCTGGCGTCCGCTGCGATTCGACTTCACTTCACCCATCTGCAAAGCAATAGGTTCTAATTCTTCAAAGCTCGCTTTACCCTTTTCAATTTTCTTACCAAGTTCAGAATCCCATGACGAATATCGTTGCTTAACGAAATCAGCGAGGCGTCCATCAGCGCGGACTTTCGCCGCGATTTTCAAGCCACGCGCGAACGTGTCCATACCAGCGATATGACCGAGGAATAAATCGTCCGGCTCAAAGCTTTCGCGTCTGACTTTCGCGTCAAAATTCAATCCGCCTGTCGTGAATCCGCCCATCTTCAAAACGCACAGCATCACGTGCGAAGAGATGTATAAATCGGTCGGGAATTGATCGGTATCCCAACCCAATTGCCAATCGCCCATGTTCGCGTCAACGGAGCCGAGCGCGTTCGCACCAATCGCTACTTCCAGATCGTGCTGAATGGTGTGCCCGGCAATCTGCGCGTGATTCGTTTCAAGATTGAGCTTGAAATCATTCATCAATTTATACTGGCGCAGAAAATTTAAAGTCGTCGCCGCGTCCGTATCGTACTGATGCTTCGTCGGCTCTTTTGGTTTTGGTTCAATATAAAACGGCCCCGTAAAACCAATCTTTTTCTTGTAATCAACGGCCATTTGCATGAACGCGCCGAGGTGGTCGAGTTCGCGCTTCATGTCAGTGTTGAGTAAAGAAAAATAACCTTCACGTCCACCCCAGAAAACGTAGCCGAGTCCGCCAAGTTCGTGCGTGACTTCAATCGCTTTCTTGACCTGCGCCGCCGCATACACGTAGGCATCAAGATTTGGCGCTGTGCCTGCACCGTGCATAAAGCGCGGATGCTGAAACAAACACGCGGTTCCCCATAACAATTTTTTACCGGAATTTTTCTGCGCTTTGGCGAGCATCTTCGTGACTTTATCGAAGATTTTATTCGTCTCTTTCAGGTTCTTGCCTTCAGGTGAAACGTCGCGGTCATGGAACGCATAAAAATCAATCTGAAGTTTTTCGATTAGCTCAAAAAATACTTCGATGCGCTTTTGTGCCATGTCTACGGATTCAGAAAAATCATCCCACGGACGCACAGCCGTCGGCATGCCGAAAATCTCGGAGCCGCGTCCGCGCATCGTATGCCAAAAGCACGAAGCAAAGCGCAAATGATCGCGCATGGATTTGCCTTCGATAATTTCATCAGGATTGTATTGCTTGAACGCTAATGGATTGCGCGAATCTGCGCCTTCGTAGTTTATCGTTTTAATCTTTGGAAAAGCTTCAGCCATGTCGTTTGTCCTTTAAATAATTAGTTGAATTTTGAATTGCGAAGAGAACGCGAATTGTAGCCTGAGTCGTGCAGAACGTACAACGGGCAGCCTGCCCGTTGACTAACTTTGGCAACTAACTACTCCATCAAAAATTTACTATCCCTAACATAACTCCATTGCCAATCCCGCCAATTATTCACCAGCCCCGCCTTTACCGGATTATCAAGCACATATTTTACAATCCGCCTGAATTCTTCATCATCCCGAACCCAATGATCGTAGCTCTCACTTTCCCAAAACTCGCCGGAACGCTGCAACAAATTATTTGCCTGATTTGCAGTATAACTTTTCAGCGAATGCATGATCGCTTCGAGGTCAGGTAAGTCGCTGACAAATCTCAACCCTTTGCCTGTTTGTTTCGGCGTCAACGATTCATCCTGTAGTAGCGGTGTAAAAACTGCGTGGACGTGATTCGGCATAATGCAATAAGCGTCAAGCTGATAAGCCTTCTCATCGCGGTAGTGCAAACTATCAGCTACCATTTGAGCGACAGATGCGTCGCTCAACCACTTCGGACTCTCTTGTGATTGGTGCAAAACATCCTCGAATTTTTTGAACCATTTGTGATGAAATTCTATTTGTAGTTCTGCTTTTTCAATTTTCTGGTCAAGCCATTCTTTCTCGGCTCTCCATAGCCGAATCACGGATTGAGGGATTGAACCCGCGAGTCGAAATGTCACAAATAAAGTCGCGCCGGGATGATGAATGTGCGGTAGTTTGCGCCGATAATATTCTCGGTATTCGTAAATCATAACGTACAGCGGGCTGCCAGCTCGCGTTCCTCCTCACACAACAAATTACTTCACCAACAACTCGCTCGCCGCGTTTCAGCTTGCGGGCTGGCAGCCCGCGCTACCTCGTACAGCGGTGCTGCCAGCCCGCGTTCCTCTTCACACAACAAATTATTTCACCAACAACTTGTTCTCCACGTTTCAGCTTGCGGGCTGGCAGCCCGCGCTACGTCGGACAATGGCTCGTGCCTTGGCCGACGTAAAGCAGATTTATTTGTCGCATAATTTTACTTCACCGTAATCACAACCGTCTTCATATCACTCCCAACCGGAGTTCCATTATCTGTCGCAGTAAATTTTACGGTATAAGTTCCGACCTGATTTGCCGCTGGTGTCCAACTGAAGGTTCCGGCGATTGCATTCACTACGGTTGCAGGTGCCAGCGTTGCGCCAATCGGCATATCCATCGCCGCCAGCGTAATCGTTTGCCCCACATCCGGGTCAGTCGCCGAAACGACAAAGCTCAACGCCTGCCCGGCGTTGACTGTCTGCGCTGCCGGGACTGACACTGTTGGCGCAACATTTGGCGCATTAACTTTTAAGGCAATATCTCGTGTGACCATTCCGCCTTGTCCGTCGGAAGCTGTCACCATAATTGTATAAGAGCCGCCAGCCGTTGGCGGAATGCGGATGGTATACGTGCCATTCGTTCCAGGGATAATTGAAATTCCTGTCGGGCCAGTGACACTCAGGCGCAAGGTATCAGTGACATCAGCATCGTCAGCGTAAATTGGGATATCACGCGTTTCATTGAAATTCATCGTGACGCTTAACGGAGTAATTAGTAACGGCGGTCTATTGACCAGTGCATTTTTCAGACTGGGATTTGCAACTACTGGAAAACTTAAAAATCCTATTGTCCCTCGCGTTGTTACTCCACTAAAAACTCGAAAGATCCTGCCGTTCAGCCGCGCTGATTCAGCGACAATCCGCACAGAAAAATCATTCGGGGCATTGCGAATGACAAAGGCTCCGCTGTCGTCAGTTTGTGTCACTTGATTAAACACAAAGGTATAGGCTTGTGTTGCCTGATCATAGACGTTGGTAAAAGCACGCACACGAGCATTGGGGACTGGCGTAATTCCATCTACATCGTAAATTGTTCCCATCACAGTTGTGACACCAGTAGCAGCCTGCTCAACTGCCATCCCCGTGGAAGTCA
>JAYSTY010000374.1:0-15018 GCA_043719385.1 Blastocatellia bacterium
AAAAAGCCAAAAGCTGCTGGCGAAGATAAATCTTCTAGGAAAGGTCGAATAGCCTCTAGCAATCGTCTCGGTCCGATAGAAATACTAAGAAAACTAATATCTGAAAGCTATTTCGTAAGCCCAAGCATGGTTGTTGATATTATCAGCTATTGCAAATCATCATTGGCGTATAGCTATAAGACATCAGATTTTTCTGCTCCTCTACAGCGATTATTGAGATCAGGGGAGCTAAAAAGAAAAACTAATACAGAAGGCCAATATGAGTATTACACATAGCTCGCCAACCTTGGATATAGCACTGACCAAGATACCTGTTGTGTTTAGAAAACGAATAATTACTACTTATTTGGAGATGAAAAAGCGATATGGCGAGGCTCAATTTAATTCTTCATTCGATGCTGCGGGGCTAAGTTCAGGGAAGTTCGTTGAAAGCGTTTTCCGATTCTTGCAACATCATTTAACTGGAACATATGTTGCATTTGGTAAGCAGATTCCTAATCTTGCCGATGAAGTCAGAAAGATCATTCAGCTTCCTGCTGCAACTGGAATTGAGTCACTACGAATAATTATCCCTAGAGCATTAATGTTTATGTATACCGTTCGCAGCAAGCGAGGGATTGGTCATGTAGGAGGAGATGTAGAAGCGAACGAGATTGATGCAGCAACAATTATTAGAGTAGCAGACTGGATTATTTGTGAGTTAATTAGAGTCTTCCATAACCTGTCTCTTGAAGATGCTCAGTTATTTTTGGATGCTATTTCCTTAAGAAACTTACCAGAGATATGGGAGGTAGGTGGGAAAAAGCGAGTCTTAAGAACTGACCTCGCATATAGCCAGCAAGTACTACTTCTTACCTATACAGATTTACAAAATGGGGTGATGGTGGAAGACCTTCATCTATGGACAGAGTATAAGGGGGCTATACGGCTTTTCAAAACTAATGTCCTATCTAAGTTACATTCAGGCAGGTTTATCGAGTTTGATAAAGAAGCTGGCATAGTTTTTTTATCACCATTAGGGGCCAAAGAAGTCGAGACTACCATCCTATCTAATTCATCAAACGCCGCATCCACTGATAAAATCAAAAAGCCTATAAAAAAGAGATAGTTCATTTAATTTCCTGCGACTTTTTCGTCTTTACTATCTTTCTTCGGCAATTCCGGTTTCGCAAACTCCGGCCTGGCATCTCCAAAAATGTAGTGGTTGAACCACGCCAGATTATGTTGCATTACGGCCCGCATGGATTTTGGTTTGGTGATGCCGTGACCGTAGCCTTTGTAGACTACCATTTCTACTTTCACACCACGATCTTCGAGGCCCTGGCGCAATTCGTAAGCGTTGGCGATGGGGACGCGTTTGTCTAATTCTCCATGTTGAATCAGGGTTGGCGTCTGCGCTTTTTTCACATACGTCATGGGCGAAGTCTTCGCGTAAATTTCGGGATCAAGGGTGGGGTCATTATTCAGGTATTGAATCGTGAACGGCGTGATGTCGGTGTTGTAATAATACGTCGCCCAATTAGAAATGCCTGCGCCGACGGAAATGGCGGCGAACCGCGTACTCGAAGTCGTCAGGAAGGCCGAAATGTAACCGCCCTGACTCCAGCCCATACAACCAATTTTTGTCGCGTCTACCCAGCCTTTGCTGATTAAATTGTCTACACCGGAAAGCACATCCCACGCGTCGCCGACGCCGAGGTTGCGAACGTTGAGTTGGCGGAATTTTTCGCCGTAGCCGGCACTGCCGCGATAATTAACCTTCAGGATTAAAGCTCCGCGTCCCGCCCAAATATCAGTTGGATAATAGCGCGTATCCAGCAACGTCGGACGGTCAACGCCTGTCGGGCCGCCGTGAATTACGCACAGCAGCGGATATTTTTTTGTCGGATCAAAATCAGCCGGTTTGAGCAGGATGCCTTCGATGGTTGCGCCGTCCTGACTTTGCCACGAAATGACTTCACGCGTGGCGAGTTTGAAATTTTTTACCTGGTCAGTCATTGCGGTTAATTTGCGTGGCGCAAAATTCGCCGTCTCCGTCACATAAATTTCATTCAACGAAGTTGCCGACGGCGCAGCGAACGCCATCATCTTTCCATCCGTGCTGAAGTTTGCTCTGCCAATCATGAAATTGTCAGGACGCGAGAGGCGCGTGATTTTTGAGGTTGTCGGATCAATACGAAACAGATGAGAAGCGGTTTTCTGCAACGCTTGAAAATAAATTCCGTCGTTGCGCCATTCGAGCAGGCCGGGCTGTTCGTCAAATGAATCCGTGATGGAACGAGGCGTGCCACCCTCTGCCGGAATGACTGCGAGTTTTGGGTTTGTGTAAAAAAACTTCAGATTGCCCATCGCCGAGGAAAAGACAATTTGTTTGCCATCGGGCGACCAGCGCGGCGAATTGTCGGGGCCGGGTTGCGCGACAATCTTTTTCACGTTGTTGTCGGCCAGCGTCAGCACATAAATATCCGACGTGCCGCCGTTGATAAGGTCGGAGTTAATGCTCGCGCTGAAGGCAATTTGTTTGCCATCGGGCGACCACGAAAAACTACCGACGGTGAAATCTTTGCCTTTGGTGCGCGGCGTTCCGGTCACAGGCTCTTTCATCGCTTCGGCAACATCAAAAGTGAAAATGTGCGAGAAGGCGTATTCCTTGCGCACGACTTCAAAGTCGCCCAGAAAATCCTTGCGCTCTTTTGTATATTTCGCGTCAACGTCGCTGGTGGTGAACGCGATGCTTTGGCCGTCTTCTGACCACGAGTAACCGCTCACGCCGTTTTCAGTTTTGGTGAGCTGCTGCGCTTCGCCGCCATCAGGATGAAACGCAAAAATCTGGTTCTTGCCGCCAATGCGATCCGATGTGAACGCCAGCCATTGACTGTCCGGCGACCAGTTTGGATTGTTGCAGGATTTTTCGCCGCGTGTTAGTTGATAAGTGCGACCGCTTTTCACCTCGGCGATCCAGAGGTGATCCACATACGCATCCTGCTTCCAATCCGTTTCTGAAACGATGTAGGCAACCCGCGCACCATCAGGCGAAATTTGCACACCGCCAGCGGATTTAACGTTGAGCAAATCGTCCACGGTTGGGACGCGAATTTGGGCGGTGATGGCAAGGGAAAGTAACAGCGGAAGGATAAGAAAGATTCGCTTGGTCATAGGGACTCCGATGATATTGTTTGAGATTAAGTTGAAAATTATCCCCCGGAAACAGGCGGGAAAATTGCTAAGGTGTCGCCGTCATTAACGAGATCATTTTGGCGGACGTGTTCTTCGTTGAGGGCAAATAATAAGCTGTTACCGAAAGCTGTCAGTTGCGGATGGCTGGCGCTCAGGTGCGCGAAGGCCTGCGCTACGTTTGCTGCTGCTGCAATTTCGCACGTAGTTTCGCTCGTTCCCAACGCTTCACGACACGCGCCAAAAAATAGTACTTTGATTTTCATGAGACCTCTTGCTGACCTGATTAATATCACCGCAGCGTTATTTCCGATCAGCAAGAGGGTAACTCAAAGAGCGCGTCCCGAAAAGCGATTCAGGATATTCCGCGTCATCTGTTGGACGGCGGGATCAACGGGAACTTCATCGCGCCAGGACTGTCCGAAATCGTCCAACGCAAAGGACCAGGTCAGCGTTCCGCAGGCAAAGACAAACGACCCACTGGCGGGCCAGGTGTACATTGTTGTGTGTGCGACGAGATTTGTCCGTTCAGGGTGGTCGGGAATACTGAAAGGTGAAGTACACAGTATTTCCAGCGTGGGAGGAGCATTGTCATGTATGCGATCCGTTTCTCGCCCATTCATTAAATTTATGAAGTGAGCGCCATTTTGCAAATTAGTATTTTGGAAAGCCCAGTGCGTTGCGTTGCTAACTACGATGTCACCAGACGAAGGAAAACATTGCTCATCATATTGGACCCCCATCAACATATCTTCCGGGTGACTGGTCGGAGCCTCACGCCAGTAACTCGTGGCCAAATGTTTCTGGGTTTCACTTTTGGCCATTGGGTCAACCGTGTTGTCTTTAAAACAAACAATTGTACGATTTGCCGCTTTGGTAAGAGGGCTGGGTTCCAGGCGAATTTGCCGATAACAGGTGTTGGCAGAGAAGAATGCGATATTGATGCCAAGCTCGCGCGCTTGCTCAACGTTAGTGCGCATTTGCCACGACCAATATTCATCGTGCCCGACGGACAGAAAAGCCTTCGCCTGCCATTTGTCAGGTGTTATTAAATGCGTATCAATATTGGTGGCGTATTTGACGTCAAATCCTTCGCGTTCGAGAAAGCGAATCATCTGCAATTCCTGTGACCAGACCTGTCCTGAACCCTCACCTTCATCATAAGGGCGATTGAAAGAAACTTTGAAAGCTCGCCCACCTTCGCCGCCGTAGAGGTTTTTGCCACCCCACATATTGTAAGCGGCATAATTCGTGACGCTTTGTTGGAACAATAAATCGGTTGCACGAGCATCTTCGCGCACGACAAAAACGACATAGGATTGAAAGCCACCAGGTTTGGACGTGAGCTTGATCAGGTAATAACCACTTGTCCAGGCAGTGGTGCTACTGGCTGTCGTTTTGAGGGTGATCGGATTTGTCCACTTACACTCCACCAATCCCGTGAGTGGATTGGGTGTGGGCATTGCTTGTGCTATACCGGTTACAGTTACTGCTTTTTTCATCAGCCGCGCCCCCGCACCATTATACCAACCCATGCGATAAACTTCGTAAGAAAATTTCGGCTCAATACAATTGACAAAGATTTTGATTGAGCTGCCGCGATTGATACTGGTATCTGAGGCATAGCCGGCAATTTCCAGGTTGCGCGCCGGGTTTTCAAGGAACCAGTTTGTCGTTCCCAGGTTTTGATTTTCAACTACAATTGGATTTTGTGTACTCATAAATTTCTCCTGGCGTCGGCGGGCAAAAATAATTACACGCGACACCTGTGCTAGTTAGCGAATTGAATTGTTTCGGTTATCTCGCTCTGGCTACAACAAGCGAGATAACCGAACAAGCAAACAAAAATATTTGCTTGTAGCGGGCGATAAAAAACTGAGTAAAGGCTGTTTTACTTAAACAAGTACCCAAACAAACTTATTCCGGCCTGGACAGAATTAACAAGCTTGACAAGAGCAGAAGAAAAGACCAATACCCTCAAGGTCTTAATCAATCCTGTCCATCTTGTTAATCCTGTCTATACCGAATTTATTTTGCTTATCTACTGAGATAATTTCGTAGTAATGATTACCAACCGGAGTTATTTATTTTTTCGGGTTCGTTATTAAAAGATGCTGCTTCATTTATTTTTTTTGCCAGATTATTGGCAGCCCGGATTTCATCCTCTGTCTTTCCGACAAACCGCAACGCCTCGATCATAAAATTCTCGAAGATCAGGCGCCCGTCGCGGCTCTCGACGCGGTGATTCCAATAATTATCAAGGTGAAAATCCTGGAACGATTTTTCAAGGTGAAATTGTACGCTGTAAATTAACTGGCGCTCTGTTCGCCGCACCATCATTTGTTGTTCGGCGCGATACCCACGCGCCAGTAATTTAAAGCCTTCGGGCAGGTGATCCAATTGCAAACTATGATTTTGCCAGACGCGCAACACCTTGGTGTGTTTGTGCCAGCGGTCATACTCAGGATGAAAACTCAGACCCGCAAAAATCGGATCGTGGTCATCGGTGATCGTCACGAAGCGATATTGATATTCAACCGTCCGGCCTGTGCGACGCTCGTGCGGTAATTTGTGATCTAACGTTTCAATCCTGGAGCCAAAGGCTTGGCCCACCATTTGATGCCCGCCGCAAATTGCCAACACCGGTATCGAAGTCTGGCGAATGAATTCGTCAAAGCCCGCGAACAAATGCGCTTCGTAAAAATCGAAATCGCGCAACGTACCACTTAAAATAATGGCTTCGGCCTGGAACTCATTCACTAACTCAGCGCTCAGCTCAGTGAAATGCACGCGTTTGATAATTGGTTCGACGACTAATTTTTTAATATTGCTTTCAATGTTGCCCAGCGCCAGTCCCGCAATTTTGCGTTCCAGCCGCAACCATTTTGCAGCGTCAAAATCCGGTGCGCTTCGGGCAACTGCCGAATAATGATCTTCAGCGCCAACCAGACAATCAACCGTGATGATCCGAATCGTTTTGATGTGTGGGACGATTGATTCATACGAGCAATAATTTTTGGTGACGATAACCGGAGCTTCTGATGAAGCTCTCAGTTGCGTAATTGATGCGGATGTTGTGATCATAGAGTGGCGAAACTCCTGTGCTAAATTTAACGCCAGTGTAAGTCAAAACCTTCGTTTGTCAAAGGCTGTTTCAATCAGCTAGAATGGACGATTCTGCGTTACTCCAAAAATTTGACTGTACATCACTATGTCTAACGAAGAAGCAATCACAGTACGCGGAGCGCGCGTTAATAATCTCAAACAAATAGATTTTGCCATCCCGTTGAACTCTTTAACGGTCGTGACGGGCGTCAGTGGTTCGGGCAAAAGCTCGCTCGCCTTCGACACTGTTTATGCCGAAGGGCAGCGCCGTTACGTCGAATCTCTGTCCGCGTATGCGCGACAATTTTTAGAGCGCATGGAAAAACCCGACGTAGATGAAGTGCTGGGGATTTGTCCGGCGGTGGCGATCAGCCAGAAAAACTCGACGCGCAATCCCCGTTCGACCGTTGGGACGCAAACGGAAATTTATGATTATCTGCGCCTGTTGTTTGCGCGCGCCGGCACGACGATTTGTTATCAATGCGGAGAAATTGTAAAGCGCGACACGCCGCAAGCCATCGCTGACGAAATTTTTCAGCAACCTGAAGGTACGCGCTTTTATGTTTTGTTTCCTGCGCACTCCGCGCCTGTGCAAAATTCTGAGGAAAACTCGAATGGAGCCAAACCAAAAGCAAAGAAATCAAAAACCAAAAAAATTGATACTTTGAGTGTCAAAGCGCAATTGATGAGTTTGATGCAGCGTGGCTTTACGCGGCTTTATCTGGCCGAAAAAAATGAAGTCGTTGAATTGCAAACACCGGATAGTTTTACGGGCGACAGCTTTGACGATATTTATGTTTTAGCTGATCGTTTGGCGGTCAGGCGGGATGACGAAGCCGTGCGTTCGCGGTTGGTTGATTCAATTGAGACCTGCTACGGCGAAGGCCATGGGCAAGCGCTCATTCAATTGCTCAAGCCGGAGGGCAATCAACTTCTTAAATATTCAGAAAAATTCGCCTGCAAAAAATGTGATCTTGAATACGTCATTCCTGAACCGCAACTGTTCAGCTTCAACAATCCATTTGGTGCGTGTCCGACTTGTCAGGGCTTTGGCAACACGATTGGACTGGATTTGGATTTGGTGATTCCGAACAAAGAATTGTCGCTGGCGGAAGGCGCAGTCGAGGCTTTCACGAAACCACAATTCGATTGGTGGATGCCGAAGCTGAAGGTGTTTGCGGAAAAGATTGGGCTGCCGCTGGACAAGCCATATTTTACGCTGACGCCTGAGCAGCAACGGCTCATCATCGAAAGCAGAGGCGAATTTAAAGGGGTGCGGAAGGTTTTTGATTTACTGGAAGAGAAAAAATACAAGATGCACGTGCGCGTGTTTCTGGCAAAATATCGCGGCTATACGCGTTGTGGCGATTGTCATGGCGGCAGGCTCCGGCGGGAAGCGCGAGCTGTGAAAATTGGCGGAAAATCTTTGCCTGAAGTTTGCTCACAATCCATCAAAGAGGCGACGCAATTTTTCGGCGAATTACAGCTTGGCAAAGAGCAACAGGCGATTTCTGACCGCGTTCTGAGCGAAGTCAAACAGCGCTTGAAATTTTTAGTTGATGTCGGCCTGGATTATTTGACGCTGGATCGGCTGGCGGCAACTTTGTCAGGCGGCGAAGCGCAACGTATTCAACTGGCGACAAATTTAGGCGCGTCCCTGGTCGGCGCTTTGTACGTGCTGGATGAACCCAGCATTGGTTTACATCCGCGTGATTCCGAACGATTGATTAAGCTGCTCAAAAATTTACGCGACATTGGCAATACCGTTTTAGTCGTCGAACACGAAGCCGAAATGATGCGCGCCGCCGATTACATTATTGATATTGGGCCGGGCGCGGGCGAACTGGGCGGACACGTCGTTTATCAGGGCAAATTTGCTGGCTTGCTCAAACATTCCAATTCGCTGACCGGGAAATATTTGCGCGGCGAAGTTCAGATTAAATCACCGAATGGCCGTCGGATCGCAAGCAAAAAACAAATTGAATTGCGCGGGCTGCGGCAAAACAATCTGAAAAATATTGATGTGACGATTCCGCTGGGCATGCTGGTTTGCATCACGGGCGTCAGCGGCTCCGGCAAATCTACGCTGGTGCATGATTGCCTGTACGCAGGGATCAAACACGAACGCGGTGACTGGCGCGGACAAGTGGGCGCATTCAGCCAGCTTGAGGGTGGGCATTTAGTTGACGATATTCTGCTCGTGGATCAATCGCCTATCGGTCGCACGCCACGCTCAAATCCGGTGACTTATATCAAGGTTTATGACGCGATCCGCGAAGCTTTTTCGGAAACTTCTGAAGCGAAAAAACGCGGCTTTTATCCGAGTCATTTTTCTTTCAATGTTCCCGGCGGGCGGTGCGAAGCCTGCGAAGGCGGTGGCACGGTCACGGTTGAGATGCAGTTTCTGGCGGACGTTGAATTGATTTGCGAAGAATGCAAAGGCACGCGGTTCAAGGCCTCAGTGCTGGACATCAAATATCGCGGCAAAAATATTCACGAAGTTTTGCAAATGACCGTGCGCGAAGCACTGAGCTTTTTTTCGCACCTCAATCGCGTCGCCAGCAAATTGAAAGTTCTGGAGGAGGTTGGCCTGGGATATTTGCGCCTGGGTCAATCCGCAACTACGTTGTCCGGCGGCGAAGCGCAGCGCGTGAAGCTGGCAACCTATCTGGCGAAAAAAGCAGGTGACCGCTCATTGTATATTTTTGATGAACCGACCACAGGCTTGCACTTTGATGACATCAATAAATTGCTCTCGGCGTTTCGCCGCCTGCTTGACGCGGGTGGTTCGCTGGTCGTGATCGAACATAATATGGACGTGATAAAAACTGCCGACTGGGTAATTGATTTAGGGCCGGAGGGCGGCGATCAGGGCGGACATATTGTCGCGGTCGGAACGCCGGAAGAGGTGATGGGAGTTGCGGCTTCGCATACGGGGCAATTTTTGCGTGAACATTTGCAGCCAGTGAAAGCTTGAGTTTGCGTTACCTTTAACTTCTTTCAGAATTCTGAAGACTAAACACCAGCGCATCCGGCGCGATAAATTCTTCGGGCAAAGATTCCATACTTAATTCATCTTCGGTAAATTTTACGGGTGCGCGGCTGGCCCAGTAATCAATGCTAACCGTGACCTCCTCCGCCGTAATTTTCTGCTGGGATTTTGCGGATTTGGGAAAGACCAGGACATTATTTTTGACAGGGATAGTCTGGGCTGCTTGCAGTATTTCTGCGGGTATCGAAGGTTGTTCCTGTCGCCACATCCGAAAGATAAAAAAGAGCATCCCCGTTAACAGAAAAAGCCCTCCCCCCAGGATTGCAAAACGCCAGTTGTAAATAATCTCAAAGAGATTGTAGCCAAGCGACGCGCCTAATCTTTCCGCTGCCCCCAGGCTTAAAATTACAAGTAAAGTACTCCAGAATTTGTGTCGTCGAAAGAATTGTAAGACGGTCTGTCGGAAAGTGTCAGGACCATTCGGGACATAGTAAATCGGATATGGCAGTCTGGCGGGTTTCGCGCCGTGGTCAGAGTTTCGCTGCGGTAAATAGGGGGTAGCCATAACTTCTCCTTAGAAAATGTAGTGCAAACTGGCAAGTTTGCAGCAACTCTTCAAGCGGCTGTTTTCAGGGCTTCAGTTTCCTTACGCTCAAAACAAAAAATCATGCGATCCGGTGCAATCATTTCATCAGGGAAAACTTCAGCGATATAAATATCTTCCAAAATTTCCACGAATGGCTCACTTGACCACTCCTCACAGCGCCACTCAATAATCGCGTTTGGCGGCGTCGCGGTATTCATATCTTCAGCCAAATTTCGCGGTTTGGTAAGCACGAGATTTGGCTTCGTCCGGGAAAAATTTGTGGCGGTGCTGGGGGCTGGCGCAGGTGTTGCGCTTTTGGGAATGAGGAAAATTTCCGGCTGAATATGCAGGCTGCTGATAGATTTTGATTCAGTACTTTTCTTCAAAAAGGTAATGACAGTCAGGACGATCAGGCTCAGCGAAAAAATCGCTACCGGAATTATCACGGGTGAGAGTTTTAAGCCTTTGAGATTCGTTTGATTGACTGGTTCCAGCATCATCCAGAGTAAAGCGGCTCCGCTAATTCCAGTGATCAGCAGCAGTGTCGTTAGTAACTTTCCTGACTGTAGAAGGTTTAGTACGCGTGCAATTTTGGGTGGTGCATCATTCGGCACTAATACAACCGGAAACGTTTCCGCCATGACGATTTTCGCCTGATTTTGTGCCTGTGATTTGTAATGAGGTAACGCCATACTGCCTCCAAAATAGTGCGGGCCAATCCGTTTATATTTCGATGTGGCGGCAGTTTCCCGAAAAGCGGTGAGGAAGTTGTTGCAACTCAGTTATAAAGCCATCGCAAGAAAAAAGGCGGCAGGTCTTGCCGTTTCTGGCAAGACCTGCTGCCGATGAATTTTCTGGTCCAGTACTACGAGCCGTAGCGAGTTTAGTGCGCAACTACAGCCCTGCGAGGCTGACAAGCGTTTTGGTTACTATGATAGTAGTAACGAGATGAACTCGCTACGGCTCGTAGTACTGTTCCAGCGCAGACTCACTCATTCTAAAACTTATTTGCTCGCAGTTGCCTTCGCAAAATCGCCCGCTTTGAAGATGGAGATTTTGTTCAGATCAATGTGTTTGCGCATGGCAGAAGCAATTTGCTCAGCCGTTAACGCGTTCACTTTGTTTTCAAACTCAGCATCCCAGACTAATGTCCGATTAAGGAATAAGTAGCTGTTGAGCCGGCCTGCCAATTCACGATCCTGCGCCCGCGACACAGTGCGTCCCTGCATCCAGCCGGATTTCGCCGCTTTGATTTCCTCGTCGGTGAATCCGTCTTTCAGCATTCTGGCAATTTCGTCTTTGAACGCGGCTTCGAGCTTGGCGACATTCTGCGGCGCATAAATTGCGAAAGTCAAAAAGCTGCCGGATTTATCCAGCGAAGCAGCCTGGAATTGCGAACCTACGCCGTAACTCAGCCCGTCTTTTTGCCGAATGCGAACCGCCAGACGCGAATTCAAAAATCCGCCGCCGAGCATGTAATTGCCCAGCACGAGCGCCGGATAATCAGGGTCATCGTCGCGGATGTTGAGGTTTTGTCCGGCGATGAAAAAGGCGTTGGCTTTGTCCGGGGCTTCCAGCGCTTTGTTCAGCGCAGGAATATCTTTGAAGGTCGCGGCAATGCGGGTGTAAGGTTTTTTGCTCTTCCAGCCGCTGAATAAATCATTCGCCAGTTTGGCAACTTCCTTTTCATCAAAATCACCAATCACAGTCAGTTCGCCGTTATTAGCTCCATAAAAATCTGCATAGAATTTTTTGACTTCATCCAGCGTTGCCGCTTTGATGTCGGCTACTTCCTCGTCGGGAGTTGAAACGTAGCGGACATCTCCTTTGGGATACGGCGCGACGTGGCGACGAAACTCCGTCAGGGCGATGGATTGCGGTTCACTGCGTTGTTGTTCAATGCCAGCCAGTTGTTCCTGCTTCAGCAACTCAAATTCTTTTTCCGGGAAGGCAGGTTCGCGCAAGATTTCCGCCACGAGTTTTAGCACCGCAGGCAAATTTTCCCGCGTGGTTTCGATGGAAGCATTGGCCCCGGTTGGTGAGCCGCCAACCCGTGCTCGTGCCTTCAATCTATCCAACTCATCCTGAATTTGTTGCCGCGTGTGTTTCGTCGTTCCGTGCATTAATAAATCACCGGCAAAGCTCCCGGCAGTGGCGCGATTCAGCAGGCTTTTTTCATCACCAAAGCGCAGGTTCATCGTGGCGATGACTGCATTGCCACGCGTTTTTTTCGTCAGGAACGCTGTCTTAATTCCGCCTGATGAAGTGGCACGGACAGTGCGCGATTCGATGTTGGTGGTGGAAGGATCGAACGCTTCACCCGCCGCGATGGTGGCCTCGCCTTTGTAGTCTTTGACTAACGCTTCAATATCAGGCGTGGTCGGGATTTCCGCGCGCTCCGGTTTGGCAGTCGGGACAAAAATTCCGAGGGTACGATTTGAAGTTTTCAGATAAGCCGTGGCGACGCGTTGCACATCTTCGGTCGTGGCTTTTTTCAAACGATCACGATGAATAAACAACAACCGCCAGTCGCCCGCCGCCATCCATTCGCTTAACTCTAGTCCAACGCGGTCAGAGGAGTTGAGCAACAATTCAATTTGTTTGAGCTGCGAGGCGCGGGCGCGGTCAACTTCTTCTTTGGTGATGGGGTTTTTGGCAATGTCTTCGATCACCTGCAACATCGTGTCACGGGCGGCATCAAGCGGAGCTTCCTGGCGGACTTCAGCGCCATAAAGTGTAAAGCCCGGTTCTCTCAGCGCGAGGCTGAAATTATAA
Organism: Blastocatellia bacterium; assembly: GCA_043719385.1. Taxonomy (GTDB): domain Bacteria; phylum Acidobacteriota; class Blastocatellia; order RBC074; family RBC074; genus JAFDVL01. The sequence goes on from JAYSTY010000374.1 coordinate 12,633, forward strand.
ACCGAGGACGCTTTTTTCGTTTCCACCAGTGCCTTGTACAAACGCCCTGAAGGATTATCGGTCAACACCGAATTCAGCAGGTCAACCGCCGCGTAATCCGGGTGCGAGCCAGCCGGAACGTGATAGGCTGCGTTCACTGCCTGAACATCGCCGACCCGCCGCAAAGTGACCAGTCTGTCGCCATCCTGCACGGGATCAAGCGTGTAAGTTTTCTGAATAACTCGGGTTGGTTTGGGCAGCGGCGCAAAATATTGATTGACAAGCACCAGTGTTTTCGCTTCATCAAATTTGCCAGCGACCAGCAGAATCGCATTGTCGGGCTGATAATAATTGCGATAAAAAGCCTGGAGGCGATCAATCGGCACATTTTCCAAATCAGCTTTGGCGCCAATCGTGGATTTGCCGTAATTGTGCCAGAGATACATCGTCGAAAGTGTGCGCTCCAGCAAAACTGAGGTCGGGCTATTTTCGCCGGATTCAAATTCGTTGCGCACGACGGTCATTTCACTGTCGAGGTCTTTTTTGGCGATGTAAGAATTGATCATGCGATCCGATTCAAGATCAAGCGCCCATTTCAAATTTTCATCAGACGATTGGAAGGTCTCAAAATAATTAGTGCGGTCAAACCAGGTGGAACCGTTGGGACGCGCTCCGTGCGAGGTAAGTTCCTCCGGGATGTTGGTATGCTTGGGCGTACCTTTGAAAACGAGGTGTTCCAGCAAATGCGCCATGCCGGTTTCGCCATAATTTTCCTGGCGCGACCCGACCATATATGTGACGTTGACTGTGATGGTCTGTTTTGATTGATCGGGAAATAACAGCACCCGCAAACCATTGGGCAAACGATATTCCGTGATGCCTTCGACCGAGGTGACGCGCTGGACACCTTGCGGTAAAGCCACAGAATTTGTGGACTGAGCAATTGCCGCCGCCAGCATTAACGCCAGGCTGCTCACGAGCACTACAGTTTTAGATACTTTTCTCAAATACATAAATAATCTCCTGGAAGTAGGGATAACATCAGAATTGATTGCAACAGGCATAGCCATAAAAACAGAAATAAGTTTACCTTACGCGCAGGCAGGTTGAAAGGTTTCACCCTGAATCGCTTGACACTCTCTAAATGGGCGTGTTATCCGAAACTGGCAATAATTAAAATTATCGGACGAGTCGCTGGCTCGGAAAATGTAAGACAGGTATTCTGCCCGTCTGAATTTACTGAAGACATTTATCGCTATGAAACTTTATCAAACAAAACAAGGCATCATCGTCGAATCTGAACAAAAATATTATGCGCTTTCCGCTGCGACCTGGGATGAGCTTTTCAATCGCGCCGATTTGCAAAATTATTTGCAACAGCAAATTGTCGGACTGGAAAGCGTCGCGCAAATTTTACCGGAAGATATTTTAGCGCCCATCGGCACCCAGGAAGTTTGGGCGGCGGGTGTGACCTATTACCGCAGCCGCACAGCCAGAATGGAAGAATCAAAAGACGCCGGCGGCGGGACATTTTATGATCGCGTGTATAGCGCCGAACGACCGGAATTATTTTTCAAAGCCAATCCGCACCGCGTCGCGGGTTCCGGCAAACAAGTCAAAATTCGCAGCGATTCCAAATGGAACGTCCCCGAACCTGAACTAACGCTTGCCATCAATCGTGAAGGCGCGATTATTGGCTACAGCATCGGCAACGACATGAGTTCACGCGACATCGAAGGCGAAAATCCGCTGTATTTACCGCAAGCCAAAGCCTACGATTTAAGCTGCGGACTGGGGCCGTGCATTCTGGTTAGCAACGAAGATTTACCACAGACGACAAAAATTTCGATTCAGATTTTACGTGGCGACGTGACGATGTTTGATGAATCAACCGACCTTTCACAGCTCAAGCGCAAGCCCAAAGAATTAGCCCATTATCTGTATCTCGATAATACATTTCCGAACGGAAGCTTTTTATTAACCGGAACCGGAATCGTTCCGCCGGATGAATTCACACTGCTGTCAGGTGATGAAATACGAATTACGATTGAAGGGATTGGGACGCTGGTGAATTTTGTGATGTAATGACTAGGGCAAACATAAAAATATGACCTTCGCCTTATGCCTTAACAATGACGGCTACAAGGCGTCATTGGAAATCGGCAAACTTTATCAGGTGGTCGCCGACACGGAAGCCACCGCGCTTGGGTATCTCCGTGTGATAGATGAGAGTGGTGAAGACTACGCTTTTGCGCTTGAACGGTTTCATCTTTTGACCTTGCCGCTGCCAGTCGAGAAAACTAATTTAAGAGTTGTAATAAAATAACCTTTACATTTATGTATTTTTTGTATATGAAATAAATTCTATGCAAACAGATGAATTATTAAAAGAAAAATACGAAAGATT
>JAYSTY010000375.1:0-6190 GCA_043719385.1 Blastocatellia bacterium
CTTTGACCGTCCCGACACCGTGGCGGGGCAATCGGCCAACCTGAGTGGCAGCGAACGCAACTTCGCGCGTTGGTTCAACACGAACGCTTTTGTGTTGAATCAGCCCGGCGCGTTCGGCAACACCGGACGCAACACCGTCATCAGCCCCGGCATCGTTCAATGGGATGCGTCGTTGCTGAAGATGTTCCGTTTCACTGAAACGAAAGGCATACAGTTCCGCTTCGAAGCCTTCAACGCGGCGAACCACGCCAATCTGGGCAGCCCTGATACGACGGTCAATAACCGCCGGACAGCTACCAACCCGAACGGTACCTTTGGGCGCATTAACGGTACGCGCAACAATATGCGCGAACTGCAACTCGCGCTGAAGTTAATCTTCTAGTGCTAATGGAGCAATCCACAATTTCGGAACAGGCGGAACAGGCTTTACTTGTTTTGTCTGTTCCGCTTTCTTTTGGGGAATCGCATGACTCAAAATACTCATACCTAGGATGTCTGTATAGACTACAGTTGGAGTCCACACAAGCACCTCCGCGTTGATCCTATCTCATTTTTGACCTTTTCTTGGAAAGGAAATTATGAATCCTAAAAAACTTTCACTTGAACAATTGATGGAAATCAATCAGGAATTGCAGGAAGCTTTCGATGCCTCGTTTATTGGATTACGTGCTGATCAACTCAATTGGAAATTTTCACCAGAAGCGTGGAGCATTGCACAATGTGCAGAACATTTAATCAAAACAAATAATTTATATATTCAGCGAATCGAAGACGCGTTGGATGACACGTATCAACCAGCATTTTTGGAGAAAATCCCCGTCCTCAAAAATCTCACTTCCGCCATGCTTTTATGGGGCATTACAACGACAAAAAAACTGAAAGCACCAACTATATTTATTCCTTCGGCAAGTGACCTTAGCGCTTCAGTGATTAGTGATTTTCTCAACCAACATAGTAAAATGAAATTGTTGATGCAACGGGCGATTCACCTGAAAGCAGAAACAAAAACGATTACATCTCCTGCTTCGCCGATCATGGTTTTCAGGCTGCTGGATATTTTTAGAATCTCAACGCTCCATTCACAGCGGCACATTCAGCAGGCGCTCAGAGTAAAAAATAATCCTAATTTTCCTTTGTAAATTTTATGACGCAATCTTCCACGATTTATGATGTTTGTGTTGTTGGCTCTGGTGCGGCAGGCGGCGTTGTCGCCATGCAACTGGCGCAAGCCGGAGTCAATGTTGTTGTCCTCGAAGCTGGCAAATGGGTTGATCCCACGACGGAATTTTTTAGCCACAAGATGCCGTATGAATTGCCAAAACATGGCTATGGCTGGAGTCCGCACAAGCATTTGCGCGTTGATCCAAAACTCGAACCTTTCACGCAGGCTGGCAACAAAAACGTAGACCATTTTCTGACGAAAAAAGTTGGTGGCAAAAGTTTGTTGTGGGCGGGACTGAGTTGGCGCAACAGCAAGTTTGATTTTGCTTCGTGGCCTGTGTCGTATGATCAACTCGCACCGTACTACGACAAAATGGAAGTGCTGATGGGCGTGTCGGGAAATTACGATAATCATCCGAATGTCCCAGACGGAAAATATTTGAAACCGCTCAAGTGGAATTGCTCGGCCTACGAAATTCAAAAAGGTGCGAATAAACTTGATCCGAAAAAATACAAAATGATTACGGCGCGCAAAGCGATTCTGACCGAAAAAAATTGGTCGAAGCGTGCGCCTTGTCATTACTGTTCGCATTGCATGCGCGGTTGTGATACGGAATCAAAATATACTTCGGCAAATACGGCGATGCCGCTCGCGCTGGCGACGGGCAAGTGCAAATTAATTTTGTACGCAAATGCCGCAGAAGTGTTAATGAGCGCGGACGGCAGCAAAACTACGGGCGTCAGATACTTCGATGCGAGAACAAAAAAGAGCTATGAAGTGCAGGCAAAAAATGTTGTCCTTGCTTGTGGGCCTGTCGAATCTTCGCGCCTGATGCTGCTTTCCAAATCAAAACATTTTCCCACAGGCATTGCGAATTCATCGGGGTTAGTTGGCAAAAATCTCATCAGTCATACTTCTTCATCAGCGCAAGGATATTTAAAATCGCTCAAGCAACGCGAAGTCTACAACGATGATGGAACGGATAGCAGCCACGCGTATATTCCTGCTTTTTATTGGGAAAAACCGCATAAAGATTTTCCGAAGGGGTATCACATAATTGTAGATGGCGGAACGCGGCACGGCAGTTACGGCGGCGGTATGTATAAAGGCATCCCTGGTTTTGGTTCCTCATTGAAAAAAGAAGTTCGTGATCGCTATCCGGCGTTAATTAATTTGTATTCGCAAAATGGAATGCTCGCCGATGCCAGCCGGTTCGTCGAACTTGATCCAAAAGTCAAAGATGTTTACGGTTTGGCTGTGCCGAAAATTAATTTCAGCCTGACAAGTGAAGACATCGCCAGCGCGAACGACGCCGTGGCCACAATTTCAGCCATCATCGAAGCCTCTGGTGGAGTCATCACCAGCACTTCCAACGCGAATTCTCCCGGTGTAGATTCCGTGCATTATTGCGGCACTGCAAAAATGGGGAATGATCCGAAGATCTCGGTTTTGAATCCGTATTTGCAAGCGCACGATGTGAAAAATTTATTTGTCGCCGATGGCAGCGGCTTTATAGATTTCTCTGAGAAAAACCCCACGCTGACCGTGATGGCACTGGCTTCGCGGAGCGCAGATTATTTGCTTGAGCAACTGAAAAGGAGTTGACACATAATGAATGAAGATAAGCTTAAAAAAATAAGACGGCAATTTCGTGTATTGTTTGTCGCGGCCCCGCTCCTCTCACTGCTTGTCATATTTATCATCAAAATTACTTCGTTCGATTCTTTGTTGGCGGCAAATACCGGCGAGTCCAGTCAGCAAAAATCTACTGCACCGGATGACGCGCTTATTGCTGCTTTCAAAAAAACTTATCCGGCTTCTGTTTCCGATGCCGTCGAACTGGTCACAGGCAAAGTTGGCACGATGCGGCACGATATGAAACTTGTCACCGGAACGCCGATTGTCGGGCGGGCAGTCACTTCGCTGGTCAAACCTGCGACGCCGGAAAACGCTACGCCTGCTTTGTCTACGAAGCATTCCGTAGAAATGATTGACAACGCGAAGCCCGGCGAAATTGGCGTGATCGTGATGGAAGGGACGCTGGATATTGCCGCGATGGGAAACCTGATGGCGACTGCCGCCAAAGTTCGTGGCATGGCGGGGATGGTTTTGGATGGCGCGATTCGGGATATTTGGGATGTGCGGAGAATGGGATTGACCGTTTATGCGCGCTCGTCAAGCCCGCGAACAGCAGTCGGACATTACGCGACCGTTGCCAATAATATTCCCGTCGAATGTGCCGGAATCACTGTCCGCCCCGGCGACATCATTGTGGCTGACGATGACGGCGTGGTGGTAGTCCCACAGGAACAAGCTGAAGCGGTGCTGAAAAAAGCGCAGGAAATTGACGACCGGGAAAAGGGCATGTTCCCGTTCATCAGGCAGTTCAAATCATTGACAAAAGCAATTGAGAAATTCAATCGAATCTAATCGAAATATTACCAAAGGACAATTATGAAACGACGCGAATTTATTAAATCTACGGTTACGAACTCGGCGGCAATCACTTCGACGGCGCTTTCCTACAGCAAAATTTCCGGCGCAAATGATCGCGTTCGCATTGGCTTGATTGGCTGCGGTGGACGCGGGACGCAGGTTGCGAAACTCATGCTCGGCGTTCCGGGAGTTGAATACAATGCGCTGAGTGATGTCTACCTGACCAACATCGAAGCCGCCAAATCGTGGGCTGGCTCAACGGCAAAAGGATTTCAGGACTTCCGAAAATTGCTGGAAGCCAAAGACGTAGACGCGGTGCATATTGCTACGCCGGATCATTGGCATGCGACGGCTTCAGTGCTGGCATGTGCGGCGGGCAAAGATGTCTACGTCGAAAAACCACTGACGCAAAACCTCAAAGAAGGACGTGCGCTGGTTGACGCGGCGAAGAAATATAAACGCACCGTGCAAACCGGCATGCAGCATCGCTCCGCTCCACATTACAAAGAAGTTCAGCAGTTGGTGCAATCCGGCGCGATTGGCGAAGTGCGTTTCGTGCGTGTTTGGAATTACAGCAACAATACGCCGTATGGAATTGGCAAATTGCCTGATGGCCCGCCGCCGGAAGGTTTGGATTGGGACATGTATCTCGGCCCTGCTCCGAAAGTTGCGTATAACAAAAATCGCTTCATGCGCTGGTATCGTTTTTTCTGGGATTATTCCGGCGGCACGATTACGGATTTCGGGACGCACCGTTTCGATAGTGTTCATCAAATCATGGGCGTCACCGCGCCAAAAACTATTGTTGCAACGGGCGGGAGATTTTCGGTGAAAGACGGCGGTGAGATGCCTGATGTGCTGCAAGCAACGTATGAATACGACGGCTTTGTGATGAGCTACGAAGCCAGTAATATGAACGGCATGGGAGTTGGGTTCAGGACTCCAGGTTTTAATTATTACGGAGCCAGAGGCGCGTCAGATTATCCGCACGGTGAGGCGTATCACGGGACGAATGGCACGATTATGTGTACGCGCATTGGCTACGAAGTTTTTCCTGAACCAGCAGCAGTACGCCGTAAAGACGGGACGCAGGATATGAATGCGCCAATTGAAAGTTATCGCACCCAGGCAAAAAAAGTGCAGGGAAGAGACGCGACAGATTTGCATTGCATAAATTTTATTGAAGCAATTCGGATGAGTAAAACTCCGATTGCCGAACCCGAAATCGGTCATCGCTCAACCTCAGTTGCGCTGCTTGGAAACATTGCTTTCAAAACGGGCCGGCGTCTGACCTGGGATGCGCCCAAAGAATTATTTGTGAATGATCCTGACGCCAATAAATTGCTGAGCCGAAAACCGCGCAAGCCCTGGGATTTGATTTCGTTATGAATGGACAAAACAGAAAAGATATAAAACCAGGCAGCATCGTCGAAATTGTCCTGAAACAGGATCAGCGCACAGGTCGCAGAACGAGCGGCATCGTCAAAGATATTCTGACGAATTCACCAACTCATCCGCACGGAATTAAAGTGCGTCTTGCAGATGGACAAGTCGGCAGAGTGCAGGAAATTTGCGACTAAGCCTGGGAGCGCGAGCGGCTCGCTTGCGTAACAGTCAAAAACTAAATATTCAAACTCAGGGAGAACACCATTATGGATCGCAGATCATTTCTATCGTTAGGCGCAAGTGCCGCCGTCTTGCCCGCATTTAATCTCAACCGCAGTGCTTTGCTGACGCAGCAAAGCAAAAAGCTCAACCGCCTAAAACTTTCGGTGACGTGGGGGCTGATGAATCGCCTGCCAGTGTATGACGCGCTGGCGAAACTAAGCGACCTCGGCTACGAAGCTTACGAAATGTTCAATTGGCGTGATCAAAAAGTGCTGGATACATTTTTGACCGAAGCGCCAAAATTTCCGAATCTGACCTGCGCGACGCTCATTTCGAACAAAGGCGTGACGGCGATTGACTGCGGTTTGGTGAATCCAAAAGAGCGTGATCAATTTTTGAAAGAAATGGAAGCTGCCATCGCCATCGCCAATAAATTCAAGTGCAAACGACTGGTGACATTGACCGGCAACGACGTGCCTGGAATGTCGCGTGAAGCGATGATGGAAAGCGCCGTTGCCGGATTGAAAGCTGCCGCTCCCATGCTCGAAAAAAATGGCATCACCGCCGTCATCGAAGTCCTGAACACTTATGTCAATCATCCAAATTATTATTTGTACCTCGTGAATGACGCGGCGAAAATGATTGATGCCGTTGGCAGCCCGAACGTCAAGATTCTCTTCGACATTTATCACGTCCAAATTATGGAAGGGAATTTGATCCCGCTGATTCGCCAGCACATCAAACGCATTGATCATTTCCACATCGGGGATCATCCCGGTCGCCATCAACCCGGCACTGGCGAGATTAATTACCGGAATGTTTTCAAAGCGATTTACGAGCTTGGTTATGAAGGTTATGCGGCGCTGGAATACAGCCCGACAATTCCGCTGACGCTTGATCTGATTAACCAACGGAATCTAACAATTTTCGAATAATCAACCGAATCATCCTAAGGAATCTGAACATGAACTCTCGAAATGCCAC
>JAYSTY010000376.1:0-37300 GCA_043719385.1 Blastocatellia bacterium
AGTTTGCAATCGCACAGATCAAATCGTCTTCAATGACGCCAGGGCCACTGGGCATCTTGCCAACTAAGCCAAGTGCAGAAGCTCCAAAAGAAATCGCCGTCTGTGCTTCTGCAATTGAACCGATACAACAAATTTTAATCCGCGGCTTCGTCATATTTTTCAATTGTATCGAACTTTTTTATAGAGCGAAAATTTCTGGCAAATTTCGCCTCATGTTTTTCCGGCTTGTGTTCGTGAATAGATTCGTGCTATTTGACACGGCTTCATCTTTAAGTGTATTGCTTATGGGCTGAGACTTCAGCCGCGCATTTATTTATTGGAATCTATTATGTCGAAATCATTAGTTATTGTCGAATCGCCTGCCAAAGCGAAAACTATCAACAAATATTTAGGCAAGGATTACAAAGTCCTCGCCTCGGTCGGTCATATTAAAGACCTGCCTAAAAAAGGGCTGGGCGTAGATGTCGAAAAAAACTTCGAGCCAACCTATGAAGTAATGCCCGGCAAAGAAAAGGTCGTCAGGGAATTGAAGGCGGCGGCGAAAGAAGCCGATACCATTTTCATTGCGACTGACCCCGACCGCGAAGGGGAAGCGATTGGCTGGCATATCGCCGAAGAAGTGGGCGGCAAAGGCAAAAACAAAAAACCAATCTTCCGCGTGATGTTCAATGAAATCACCAAAGCGGCGGTCAACGAAGCATTCAATCATGCGGCACAAATCAACGAGAATTTAGTTGATGCGCAACAGGCGCGGCGAGTGCTGGATCGGTTGGTAGGCTATCAGGTTTCGCCATTGCTGTGGGACAAAGTGCGGCGCGGTCTTTCCGCTGGTCGCGTGCAAACTGTCGCTGTCCGTTTGGTCGCCGAACGCGAACGCGAAATTCAGGCGTTTGTCAAAACTGAATACTGGTCAGTCACTGCAAATTTGTCCGCACAACTGCCGCCGATCTTTGATGCGAAGCTTTACAAAATTGCCGACCAAACCGTGAAGAGTTCAGGCTTCGATCAGGGCGTCAAAAAATCTGAAGTTCACATCAAAAGTGAAGACGAAGCGAAACAGATTTTGGCGGAGCTTGAAGGCTCGAAATATGTCGTTGCTGAAGTTTCGACGAAAGAAAAAAAGCGTAATCCGGTGCCGCCTTTCATCACTTCAAAATTGCAACAGGAAGCTTCGCGCAAGCTGCGTTTTCCCGTGAAGAAAACGATGCAGATCGCGCAAAAACTTTACGAAGGTAAAGATGTTGGCGAAGGCACAGTCGGGTTGATTACCTATATGCGTACCGATTCGACCCGTGTTTCGGAGGGCGCTTTACAGGAAGTCCGGGAATTTGTGGCGGGTCGTTACGGGCAAAATTATTTGCCGGAAAAAGCGATTCACTATCGCTCGAAAAAAGATGCGCAGGACGCCCACGAAGCGATTCGCCCGACCTCGGTTGCGCTCGCGCCTGACGCCCTCGCGCAATACCTCGACAAAGACGAACTGGCGCTCTATCGCTTAATCTGGCAGCGCTTTGTCGCTTCGCAAATGATGCCCGCGCTTTTTGATCAAACGACCATTGATATTGCGGCAGGCGAAAAATATCTCTTCCGCGCCACTGGCTCCGTCCTGAAATTTGACGGCTTCCTCGCGGTGTATGAAGAAGGCAAAGATGAAAAAGACGAAGAGGACGAAGAGCGCGCTGCGAAATTGCCAAAAGTCGAAAAAGGCGAAAATTTGAAATTGAACGCGCTCACGCCGAATCAGCATTTTACTGAACCACCGCCGCGTTACACTGAAGCCACGCTGGTCAAAACGCTCGAAGAAAAAGGCATCGGACGGCCTTCAACTTATGCTTCGATTATGACGGTCATTCAGGATCGTGAATATGTCGAAAAACGCGAAGGCAAATTCCATCCGACCGATCTTGGCTTCATCGTCAATGATTTGCTCGTCGAAAGTTTTACCGATCTTTTCGATGTGCAATACACCGCACGAATGGAGCAGGAACTGGACGAAATTGCTGAAGGCAAAATCAAATGGACGGCGTCGTTGCGCGGGTTTTATGACAAATTCACCGTTGATTTAAAATCCGCTCAGACCCACATGAAAGATGTGAAGCGCCAGGAAATTCTGACCGACGAAGTATGCGAAAAATGCGGCTCGAAAATGGCGATCAAATTTGGGCGCTTCGGTCAGTTCCTCGCCTGCACCAATTATCCTGAATGCAAAAGCACCCGCGAAATCGTCAAGCCCACCGCGAATGCCAACGGCGAAGCGACGGCGGAAGGCGCGACTGACGAAAATCCCTATGCCAACGAAACCTGCGAAAATTGCGGCAAAGGAATGGTGCTGAAAAAAGGCCGCTTCGGGTCATTTCTGGCTTGTACCGGTTACCCGGATTGCAAGACGACACGCAAGATTGCCAAGTCCGGCGCAGTGATGGCAGCTCCACAATTATTGAATGAAAATTGCCCTGATTGTGGTGCGCAGATCGCCATCAAACAAGGCCCTTATGGCGAATACACAGGCTGCACCAGTTGCAAATATGTGAAGCGCGAAACCACTGGTGTCGCCTGCACGCGTCCGGGTTGCAAAGGTGAAATTGTTGTCAAGAAATCAAAACGCGGCAAAGTATTCTATGGCTGCTCCGGCTACCCCGAATGCGACCGGGTTTATTGGGACAAGCCCGTCGCCAAAGTCTGCCCGGAATGCCAGTCGCCGTTTTTGCTGGAAAAATACAACGCTAAAAAAGGTGAGATGGTGCTGAGTTGCGCCAATGAAGGATGCGAATATAAATCCATCAATGCGACCGAAGCCCCCGCCGAGCCAACAACGCAAAAGGCAACGTTATAAGCGCGGTTAGGTGATGATTGGCGTCCAGCATACGTTGCAATGGAATTTTTGGCGGTTCGCTGTAAAATAAAGCCGTATGATTTCTACCAGAGAAAAAGTCGTCACTAATCTTTCTGATTTAACCGAAATTCAACTGCGACAAGTCGCCGAGTATTTGGAGTTTCTCAAGTTTCGTGAACGTCAGCGGAACGAAGCACAGTTTGACGATCCTGAACTTGAGGCTTTATACGCCGAGTTTGCCGACGAAGACCGTAAACTTGCTGAGGTTGGTTTAGCCGAATACGCTGCTAATCTTGAACATGAGGATGCGGCATAATGATAGTTAATCGCGGCGAAATTTGGCTGGCGGAACTTAACCCCGTTCGCGGTTCGGAGCAGGCTGGAAAACGTCCCGTGCTGGTGATGCAGACGAATGCCATCAACCGATTTACGACTACCGTTTTGGCGCTTCCGTTCACCACAAACTTACGCCGTGCAGCGTTACCATCTTGTGTCCAGATTGCGGTGGGCGAAGGTGGCTTGTCAAGCGAATCAGTGGCATTGTGTCATCAGTTGCGGGTGTTGGACAAAACCAGACTGACGAACAAATTAGGCGAAGTCAGTGATGTAACGCTTGAAAAGATTGAGAGTTGTGTGCTGTTCACGTTAGGCCTCAAAATCTAACGAACAGTCGAATATCTATTACACCAGAATGCCCAGCCAGGATGTGTGCTTAATTTCTTGTGACAGATGCGACCCGTTGACTAAGGCGTTCGATGCTCGTGACCTGGGAAGAATAGCGATGAAGAGAAGAAAGATTCTGTTGATTCTTTGCCTAGCTATAACGATTGGGTTTGCTTGTTCAAGGTCTGCCCCAGTCACATCACAAAATCCTGCACCAACGATTCCAGACACGAAACAAGCTGAACCTGTTTCAGTAATAACGGTACTTAAATCTGCTTTTCAGGAACGCAATACGAAAATTGAAACTGTCAGAATAGTTGATACCAAACCACCTTATCCTGGGGCGCCACATCATCTTGTTATTGGGTGGGGCATCCGCAAAGACCTACGGTTTACAGGACAATTTGACGATGAGTTATTTGGGCTGTTTTTGATGAATGCTGACCTAACCAAAATCGAAAAGACGCTCGACGTGTTTGCTACACCACGCTGGTTTGATTATCAGATCAGAATTGAGTCATCCACTATTGATCAGGTAACGATTGTAGGCAAAGGGGGCACCTATAGTGATTCCAAAATGCGGCGAACTTATCAACTTGGTCTTGAACAATAACGCGTCGAACATCGGTGCGAACAGATGTTGTGATTAACGCTAAAACTGCATGCACGCCTTGTGAGCAAGGTGTTATGCGGCAAAATAATTGTTAATTTCCAATGCTTAAAAAACAGGCAGAGCAGGAACGATTTCCACTCTGCCTGTTTTTTCATGCATTATCCCCAACCACAATTAGCGTTGGATCCGCGCTGAGCCGCCTTTGGCAAAGGCTCGCACCTGATCCACTGTTGCCATTGTTGTGTCGCCGGAGAACATGGTTAGCAACGCTCTGTGTACCCAGCCCAGCTTGATCGCCTCCGCTGGTGTTTCGCCACTGAGTAGGCCATAAACGTTTTAATTAGAGCGTTGCAGATCAGCCCCGACTTAGTTCGTACCTTTCATCTTTTTGATATAGTCGCCATCAATCCCGTGAATTTTTAGTTTCAATAACTCGTCTACGGAAAGATTGCTGTAGCCCGCGTCCTTCATTTCCTGAATAAATTTCCCATCAATCCCGTGAATTTTCATGGCGACAAGTTTATCGAAGGGCAAGTCGTTATAGCCGAGCGCCTGTACGCCTTTGATGAATTCGCTGTTGATGCGATGAATGCGCATGGTCATCAACTGATCAAGCGAGAGGTCGTTGAAGCCCTGCGCTTTGGCTTCGCTGATAAATTCACGATCAACTTTGTGAATTCTCATTGCCAGCAATTTGTCTACCGATAAATTTTTGTAGCCCAGGTCGGCGGCTTCTTTGATAAACGTCGCGTCTACTTTATGGACGCGCAACGCAATCGCCTTGTCAGCCGAAATGTCTTTGTAGCCGAGCGCCTGCATGCTGCGGATAAATTCTTCATCTACCTGAAAAATCCGAAAGGCGATTAATTTGTCCGCCGAAACTTTATCAAAGCCCATCCGTTTCACTTCATCTACAAATTTTGTCGTGACATCGTGCAAGGTCATCGCAAACACTTTTTCCGACGATAAATTATCGTAGCCCAAACCGCGCATCGCACTGATAAAATTTCCATTCGGCGTAAAGCGAAAATCGCCGACGCCTTTGCCATCATTCACCAGGCCTGTGAAGAGAATTTCTCCGGCTTCTTTTTTAAAAGCAAATTGTGTATTGCCGTTCGCGTTCGGATTAAAGCCGGAAAATTCTTCCAGCTTAAATGTCGAACTCATTTGCGAATGACCATTGGGTTTGCGCATTTCCATTTGCAACCAGAGCCGTTTTCCCTTGTCGGTATCGGTGACTTTGGCTGACCAGTCGCCCGTGATTTGTTCCTGGGCTGCAACTGTCCGCGCAGCCCGCGAAGAATAGACGAGTCCTAAAGCTGTGACGATCAGAGCCGCACAGAGCAATGCTTTTTTCATATTTCCCCTTTTTGGTTAGCTGCTTAATTTTTGAGCAAAATTGAATCCATGCCGCGAATTTTCATTTCCAGCAATTGATTGGCGGAAACATTTTTGAATCCGGCGGCACGCATTTTCTTCACATACTCTGCATCTACGCCGTGTATTTTGAAGCGAAGCAATTGTTCGAGTGTGAGTTTGTCAAAACCCAGATCGCGCATTTCTTTGATATATTCTGCCGTCACGCCATGCAATTTCACTTGCGTCAAATCCCGCACCGAAACGTTGTCGAAGCCGAGGGCGCGTAATGCTTGTGCGTCATTGGCTGTCACGCCAATAACTTTGATGTGAATCAATTCATTGGCGGACAATTTTCCAAAGCCGGAGCTTTGCGTTTGCTGAATGTATTCCGGCGTAATGCCGTGCAACTTCATCTGCGTCAATTGATCCGCCGTCAAATTGTCGTAGCCGGCGCGTTTCATCTCCGCTGCGAATTCCGGCGTGACGCCAATCAAACGCATGTGTGAGAGTTTACGAATTGACAGATTATCAAAACCAGCCTGCTTCATCGCGCTAATGTATTCAGGCTTCAAGCCGGAAATTTTGAATTGAATAATGTCACGCGCCGACAATTTTTCATTGCTCAGGCTTTGCGCTTCCTTGATGTAAGCCTCATCAATCCCGTGAATTTTCAGTTCGACAATTTGCCGGATGGTCAGATTCCCAAAGCCAGCTTTGCGCATCGCTTCAATGTATTCTGAAGTCACGCCATGAATTTTCATGTTTACCAGGTTGTCCGGCGTTAATGAATTTTCTTCGGCTTTTTGCTTGGCTTGTTGCTGGGCATCAAGCTGCGCGTTTTGTTGCGCACGTTGTGCATCTATGAGCGCTGCCTGCGCTTGTGCCATTTCTACTTGCACGTCTGCTGTAACTTTGACATTCGCATTTAGCGCCGCAAGTTCGGCATTACGTTTTGCCAACTGGTCAAATCCTCCCGCTAATCTTGCCTCTACCTCAGCTTGCAATTTGGCAATTTCTGCTGCCTTGAGCGCCACTTCCTGCGCTTCGGTGGCGGACAATTTTTCCTGCCCGGACTTCACCTGCAAGGCGTCCAGCGCAGCTTTTTCCGCCATTAATTTTGCGGCTTTCTCATGTAAATCAGCCTGGTCGTGCAGTGCAAATTCGCTTTCTAAAGCATCCAACTCGGCTTTTTGCTTGAGCAACATTTCTTCTGAGGCTTTCGCTTTTTTCTTGTCCTGTGAGGTTGCCTGCAACGAAGCCAGCGGCAGCACAATCGCCGCAATCATCAGAGTCAGAACTGCGATTTTTGCAGGCGTCAAAATTCCGCGTTGTACCTGTGGGTTCAGAATTGAACGGACGCGATTCTCTAACTGTGAACACGCCATTCCAACCGTGACCGCTGCGGTTTGCCGATTCAGCTCAAACGATTTGGCAAGCGCGACTAAATATCCGGCGTAATCCGAGGCTCGCGTCCCAAGCGCCAACACGGCATCGTCACACGCCAATTCTCTTTCTTTACGCAATTGTTTTGCCGCATACCACACGAGCGGATTGAACCAATAAAACGCACAGGCAATATTCGCCAGCATTTGTGTCAGGCAATCGCGCCGTTTGACGTGCGCCAATTCGTGCAACAAAACCATTCGCATCCAATCGGCATCCCAATCGGCGGCTTCGACGGGCAATAAAATTACTAGACGCTTGATTCCGGCAGTCACAGGCATCGCTAAATCTGCGCTGACATACAGTGCGACAGGGGTCTGCAAATCCAAATCTGCTGCTAAATTTTGTATCAAAGCAGTCATTGGTGCATCAGAAATTAAAGCCGAGTTAGCAAGAATTCGACGGATTTTGATCGAAGCTCCGATGAGCCGTGCGAGGAAAAATAAAACCCCTGCGCTCCAAATCATGGCTAAGACCTGTGAGAAATCCGGTCGCCAGTTGGCAGGTTCGACATTTTGTACGACGGGAGTAATTTGCGTTATTTGCGGGGAAGCTGAGAGTAGTGATTCGTCCAGCTTGAGGTCTTCAGATGAGGCAATTTGTACTGTAGCTTTCGCAGGCATAATCGGAGCCTGAATGCGCGGCAGGACTTCGATCAGAACCGGGAGCATTAATAATCCAACCAGCGCGAGGCTCCATAATAAATGTCGCGCCGCCGCCGAAGCTTTTTGCAACGCGAGTGCGAGCAATCCTGTCAGCGCCAGAATGATGGTGACTTTGAGCGTGATATCGAGCAGTAATTGCCAGTTCATGATTATCTCCCTTCCTTTCGTGCTTGTTCAATTAAGGTTGAGAGCCGATCCAGCTCTTCCTGCTTGAGTTTTGTTTTTGATAAGTCGAGCAACGCGGCGACTGCCTGTTCGGTCGAATTATCAAAGAACGTTTGGAGCATTTGCTTCAACGCCGATTTACGCGCTTTTTCGCGCGCCATCGTCGGCATGAAAACATATTTCGCGCCGTCCGTTTCGTGCTGTAAATAGCCTTTTTCTTCCATCAACCGCAACAATGCCCGCACGGCTGAATAACCCGGCGCAGCAGGAATTGCTGCCATCACTTCTGCCGCCGTCGCTTTCCCACGCGTATGAATGATGTCCATGATTTGCCGCTCACGACGACTTAAATGTAAATGTGCCTGCGCTGCCATTAGTTGGTTTTCCTCTCTGCTTTTTCTGCGCTGCTAATTTTTTAGCACTTGATGCTAAAAAATTAGCATCCTTCGTGAAACGTGTCAAGCGTCAATGCTAAAATTTTAGCATTGACGCTTGACACGTAAAATTAATACGCCCGGTTTTTTGAAATAAAAATAAATTGCCACGTCACTTTAGGGCGTGGCAGGAGTTATCCGTTAACTCCTACTTGCTCGCCACTGCATTATTTACACCCAGCTTCTGCGCTAACATCCAGGTCATCAATTCCGGTTCGGCATAAGCCTTGTCCCACGAATTATGATTGATGCCAGGGTATTCGGTGTATTTGACGTTGCCACCAGCGGCCTTGAGCGCTTCATTCATTTTTTGTGAGCCTTCGACCGGAACTACTGCATCAGCGCCACCGTGGAAAATCCAGGTCGGAGTTTTGCCGATCTTTTTGGCGGCCTCGGCGTACAGGTCTACGCCTTCGGGTTGGACGGGCATGCCAGGCGAATTCCGTAACCGCTCAGGGACTTTTAGGCCGCCACAGACAGGCGCAATCGCCGCGAATTTGTTGAGATATTTTTGGCTGATGCCCCAGGTTCCATAACCGCCCATCGAAATTCCCGTCAGGTAAGTTCTTTGCGTATCACCATTGAATTCTTTGACGCTTTGTTCGAGTGCTTTCATTGCCTGTGCTTCCATTTCGGGGGCGAGCCACCATACGTCTTTGCGGCATTGGGGAAAGACCACGACAGCAGGGAAGCGTTCGTTTTTCTTCCGAATCGCCGTGCCGATGCCAACCTCGGTTTGAACGACGCCATCTTCGCCGCGTTCGCCAGCGCCGTGTAAAAATAAAACTACCGGCCATTTTTGATTTTTGTTCCAGTTAGCGGGAACATACACCTGATAGCGATAAATGTTTTTGCCAATAGTGACGGTACGGTTGAGAAAGCCCGTTTCAGTTTTTCCAGCGAGTGCCATAGTCGTAAATAAAGTTATTCCAATTAGCAGAAATTGTAGTTTAATTCTGAGCATCGAATTTTTCCTTTCGTGGGTTGAATGTGTCGCCAAATTGTAATTGCAGCGTGCGCTTTTCTGCAACGCAGTGAAGGTGCGATAAAAGATTATGTCAAATATTGAAGTTGTTCGCGTCTTACTATTTCTTGCGGTCGTCGGTTTCATCTATGGTCTGACATTGATACTGATCGTCCGTTGGTTTTATCTACGCTTCTTCCTGCACGAATTGTCGCCGAGGCCTTTATCGAAAGGCGGAAAAGCTGTTTTATGCCTCGCGTTCATTGGCTTGTTCTGTATGGCTTACGGTCATTGGATCGAACCATATTGGATTGAAGTCAGCCGCGTAAATTTATCCAGCCCGAAATTGTCAGGCGCTACGCGTCCGCTTCGCATCGCGCACATTTCAGATTTGCACTGCGATCCGGTTGTGCATGTCGAAGATAAAATGATTGTGACGATAGCGAACGAAAAGCCTGATTTGATTATGTTCACCGGCGACACGATGAATGAAGCGGCGTCCCTGCCGGTGCTGAAACAAACACTCACAAAACTTTCGGCTCTCGCTCCGACCTTTGTGGTCAAAGGAAATTGGGACGTTTGGTATTACCCGACGCTGGATTTATTTGGTGGCACGGGTGTGCGGGAATTAAAAGATGAAGCGGTAAAATTCGATGTTGCTGGAACTAGCCTGTGGCTGATCGGTTCGCCCGTCGCCAGGCAACCAAATTTTGAAAAGGCTTTTGCGGCAGTTCCGCCCAATGCTTATCAGCTTTTGTTGTATCACTATCCCGACGAAATCGAAGCGGCCAAAAAATACCACGTAGATTTGTATTGTGCCGGCCACACGCACGGCGGCCAAATCGCACTCCCGTTTTATGGGGCTTTGCTTACGTTCTCGAAATTTGGCAAGAAGTACGAAGCTGGATTATTTCACGAAGATGAAACCTGGCTGTACGTCAATCGCGGGATCGGAATCGAAGGTGCGCCGCGCTTTCGATTTTTTGCGCGCCCGGAAGTGACGATGATTGAAATTAGTGGTCAGTAAATGGTGAGCAGAAACGAGCTGAATTGCCCTCTACATTCTATTGCACAATAATAATCTGGACCCAAAACGCTTTGTAAATTCCAGGCAATCCTGCAATGATTCGTTGCTGGTTTTCCAAAATAATTGCAAAGGATTTACGCCATGAATATGCGAAGCTGCTGGCTCGTGCTGGTTTCACTGCTGACGATTTTTAGCGCCGCTCAAGCGCAAACACAACGCCCGAATATTGTCATCATTCTGGCTGACGATTTGGGCTACGGCGATTTGCAGAGCTTCAACCCACAATCAAAAATCCCGACACCGAATTTAGATAAGCTCGCGCAACAAGGCATTAAATTTACCGATGCACATTCGCCTTCGTCCGTGTGTACGCCAACGCGGTATTCGTTGTTGACGGGGCGCTATCCGTGGCGTTCGCGGTTGAAAGCGGGCGTACTGCCACCGCTGGGTTTGCCGCTGATTGAAGTAGGGCGACTTACATTGCCCGCGATGCTGAAAGCGCAGGGCTACGCGACGACGATTATTGGCAAATGGCATTTGGGTTGGGATTGGCCTACGACGGATGGAAAGGTCGCAACAATTACGCCGAATGGACTCAGCAATGTGGATTTCACCAAGCCTGTTGCCAATGGCCCATTAACACGGGGCTTTGATTATTATTTTGGCGTAGACCTGCCGAATTTTCCGCCGTATGTCTTCATCGAAAATGACCGCACGCTTGGCATTCCAACTGAAACAATTCCGCTGAACAATCCTGACATCAACCGCAAAGGACCAATGATGAAGGGGTGGGAACCCGTGAAGATTTTGCCTGCGATCACAGAGCGTGCGGTGAAATATGTTGATGAACGTGGCAAAAATAAGCAGCCATTTTTTCTGTATTTTGCGTTGACTTCGCCGCACTATCCGGTCGTGCCTGCTCCTGAATTTAAAGGCAAAAGTCAGGCGGGCGATTACGGAGATTTTGTTGTGCAATCGGATGCGGCGGTAGGCGCAGTGATGGACGCGTTGAAGCGCAACGGCCTCGATAAAAATACGCTGGTAATTTTCACGAGTGACAACGGCCCCGAAGTCGCTTCGGAAGTAGCAATCGGCGCTTACGACCGCATCAACAAATCTCAGCATGCAAGTATGGTTGGCTGGCGCGGCGTCAAACGTGATAGTTGGGAAGGCGGTCATCGTGTGCCGTTCATTGCGCGTTGGACAGGCAAAATTCCGGCAGGAAAAACGAATGATACGTTGATTGGACACCTTGATTTAATGGCTTCGTTCGCGGCGATGACGGGATACAAGTTACCGGACGAAGCTGCGCCGGATAGTTACAATCAATTGGACGTTTTACTAAAAAATAAGGCGGCGAAAACCCCACGCGAAACGCTGGTGTATCACGAACATCAGGGAGATTTAGCGTTGCGCAAAGGTGATTGGGTATTCGTGGATTCAAAAACGTGCGGCGACGGCAACAAAGAACCGGAATGGTTTCGTCGTGCACGCGGCTTGCACGATTGCTCTGGCGCAGGCGCATTGTACAATTTAAAAACTGATCCAGGGCAGGCGAAAAATTTGTATGACGCGCAACCAGAAAAAGTGCGTGAGATGAAAATGCTGCTCGACAAAATCCGTCAGGAAGAACGTACCAGATAATTTTATGAAATTAAAAATTTGCCTATGCCTATTGGTTTTTCTGCTCTCGGCTACAAATTTTGCGAAGGCACAAACCTTACCACGCAACAAGCCAAACATTATTTTGATTCTGACGGACGATCAGGGTTATGGAGATTTAGGTCGGCATGGAAATCCGATTTTGAAGACACCGAATCTTGATCGCTTGTACGACGAATCGGTGCGCTTCACGGATTTTCATGTCAGCACGACGTGCGCACCCACGCGGTCGGCGTTGATGTCGGGACGGCACGATTTCAAGAATGGTGTCACGCATACGATTTTGGAACGCGAACGGATGACGCTGAAAACTACGACCATCGCGCAGGTGCTGAAGAGCGCCGGATACACGACGGGAATTTTTGGCAAGTGGCATTTGGGCGATGAACCGGAGCGCAGACCGAATCGGCGTGGCTTTGATGAAATGTTCATTCATGGCTGCGGAGGCATCGGGCAAACGTATCCAGGAACGTGCGGAGATGCGCCGGGCAATTCGTATTTCGATCCCGTGATTTTGCACAACGAAAAATTTGAAAAGACCAATGGATATTGCACCGATGTCTTTTTCGGACAGGCAATGCAATGGATGAAAACTGTCAAAGGGCAGCGTCCGTTTTTTGCGTACATCACACCCAACGCGCCGCACGCGCCACTTGATGTTCCTGAAGCATACGAAAAATTATATACGGATAAATTGCCACAGGACAAAGCCGGAAAAAATACAGCAAAGTTTTTCGGCATGATTCACAACATTGATGAAAACGTAGGCAAATTATTAGCGATGCTGAAAGAACAAAATCTGGAACGCGAGACGCTGGTGATTTTCATGAACGACAACGGCGGAACGGAAGGTGTACGCGTCTGGAATGCAGGCATGCGCGGCGCGAAAAATACGCCGTACCTCGGCGGCACACGCGCCATGAGTTTTTGGCGCTGGACGGGAACGCTCAAGCCGAAAGACATTGATGCGATGAGCGCACACGTAGATGTTTTTCCAACGCTCGCAGAATTGGCAGGCGCAAAAATTTCTGCTTCCGTCAAAGCGCAAGTCGAAGGACGCAGCCTCGTGCCCTTGCTGAAAGGCGCGAACGTGAAATGGGCGGATCGGATTTTTGTGCGCCACATCGGACGCTGGCCGAAAGGCGCGAATCCGAACGATTATAAATATGCGCAGGTCAGCATCCGCAACAAACGCTATCACCTCGTCAGCGACAACAAAGAAAATATCAAACGCTGGGCGCTCTATGATTTGCAATCCGATCCAGGCGAATCAACCGATATCGCCGCGCAGCATCCCGACATTGTGAAAGCGCTGGACGGCGAATATGACAAATGGTGGGCGGAAGTTTTACCGATGCTTGATAACGAAAATGCCGCGCAACCCACCGTCAATCCGTATCACGAGCAGTATTGGAAGCAGTACAAAGGCGCGGGGCCAAACAATGTTCTGCCAGGAACAAAACCTGCGACAAAGTAAAAACATTGTTGTGTGATTGGAGAAAGAAATGAAATTTGCTCAAGTGCAACTAAGTTCATTGCTCGCATTTTTTTGTTTCGGTTCATTGCTGCCAGCCTATGCTCAGTCTGTGATTGATCTCACCCGTGCGGTGGTTGTCGCTCCGACCAATTTTTCCGGCTCTGAAAATAAAGCAGTCCAAATGCTGATCGAAGAAGTCGAGAAGCGTTCACAAGTTCGATTGTCGCGGGCCAGTCAAGCGCCGAACGACAGCACGCCTGTCATTGCGATTTCGCGCACAAGCAATAAAGACGGGCTTCCGCACGAAGGCTATCAAATCAAAACCACGACGAATTCAGTTGCGATTATCGGCAATGATGCGCGCGGCGTGTTGTTCGGTACGGGACATTTGCTGCGCACATTGCACATTGAAAAAAATAAAATCACGTTACCTGCCAAGCTTGACATCACGACTGCGCCAAAATATCCGGTGCGCGGTCATCAGCTCGGTTATCGCCCGAAAACGAATTCGTATGATGCGTGGACAGCGGCGATGTGGGAGCAATACATCCGCGACCTTGTGGTGTGGGGAACCAACGCGATTGAGCTGATTCCGCCGCGCTCTGATGACGATGCGGACAGCCCGCATTTTCCGCTGCCCCCACTGCAAATGATGATTGCAATGTCGCAAATTTGTGCGGACTACGGCCTTGACGTTTGGATTTGGTATCCCGCGCTCGACAAAGATTATGGCGATCCAAAAACGGTAGAATTTGCGCTCAACGAATGGGGCGAAGTTTTCAAGCAACTCCCGCGTGTAGACGCGGTGTTTGTGCCCGGCGGTGATCCCGGCAACACGCCGCCAAAGCTGTTGATGAGTTTACTGGAAAAACAAACGGCGAATTTGCATCGCTATCATCCGAATGCAGGAATGTGGGTTGCGCCACAAGGTTTCACGCAGGAATGGCTGGACGAATTCCTGGGCATTGTGCGCACCGAACCGAAATGGCTGAGCGGCATTGTTTACGGCCCGCAATCGCGCTTGACCTTGCCGCAAATGCGTGCCGCGTTGCCCAAAAAATATCCGATTCGACATTACCCGGATATTACGCATTCGCGCCAATCGCAATTCTCTGTGCCGGATTGGGACTTGGCTTTTGCGTTGACCGAAGCACGCGAAGTCATCAATCCGCGCCCCACCGATCAAGCGCACATTTTTCGGTTGCTGCAACCGGATACGATTGGTTTCATCACCTATTCAGAAGGCTGCAACGATGACGTCAACAAAATTATCTGGAGCGTATTCGGCTGGAATCCTGACGCGGAAGTGCTGGAAATTTTGCGCGATTACGGTCGTTATTTTATCGGCGCAAATTATGTGGAAGGCTTTGCCAACGGCTTGCTCGCACTGGAACAAAATTGGCGCGGGCCAGTCGTCACCAATTACGGCATCAACGTCACTCTCCAACAATTTCAAGCGATGGAACGCAGCGCCAGTCCGCAAGCATTGCTGAACTGGCGTTTTCAGCAAGCATTGTATCGCGCCTATTACGACGCATACATTCGCAGCCGCGCGATATATGAAACCACGCTCGAAGATCAGGCGATGAGCAAATTGCGCGAGGCACGATTGCCTGGCTCTTCGACCGCGATGGCACAAGCTGAAAACTTGCTCGACCAAGCTGTCACGATGCGAACTGCACAGGATTTACGCGCGCGCGTCTTTGAACTCGGCGAAGCGTTATTCCAAAGCATTCACATGCAACTCAGCGTAGAAAAATACCAGGCCATCGGCGTTGGGCGCGGCGCGAATCTCAACACGATTGATTTTCCGCTCAACAATCGTTTGTGGCTGAAACAACGCTTCAGCGAAATTCGCAAAATCGAAACCGAAGCCGAACGCCAAAAACAACTCGCAGAAATCGTAGACTGGACAAATCCGGGACCGGGCGGATTTTATGATGATCTCGGCAATCTCATGCGTCAGCCACATTTGGTGCGCGAGCCAGGCTTTGCTAAAGACCCATATTTTTTGGAATCCAGCGTAGTCAGCATGGTTGGGCAATATGACGGCAGCGTCACCGCACGCCGCGACGAATTCGCATTAACGGGCGTAGGCTTTCAGCCCTACGGGCGAATGTCGTGGTGGGACATTGCGGAAACGTATTTCGATACGCCGCTGAAAATGCGCTACACCGGACTCGACAAAAATGCGCCATATAAAATTCGCATCGTGTATTCCAGCGCGACACAACAAATTCCGATTCGATTGGTGGCGAATGATAAAATCGAAATTCATCCGCTCATCAAAAAAGAATTGCATCCGGTTGAATTCGATATTCCAATCGCTGCGACAGCCAGCGGCGAATTAAATTTGTCGTGGACACAGGCTCCGGGAAGTCGCGGCGCAGGGCGCGGCACGCAAGTGGCAGAAGTTTGGTTGATCAAAAAATAGTGAGTGCTGTACGGCGATGATAGTGAAAGCTGGACGCACGCCACCAAAACTGTAAAATGCTTGCGACTCGGAACGCCAAATTCAGGGCGGCACGCCCGCGCACCGAGATCACAGAATCATAACCTTCACTAAAAACATGCCGAACAGAATTCTTGTAGTGGACGACGAACCTGACTTGGAAACTCTGATCACGCAACGCTTCCGCAAACGCATTCGCGCTGACTTACTGAGCTTTCAATTCGCCAGCAATGGCGAAGAGGCGCTCGCCAAATTACAGGTGGATGATTTGATTGATGTCGTACTCACTGACATCAATATGCCCGTGATGGATGGCCTGACGCTGCTTTCACGATTGCGTGATGCGCATCCGTTGCTGCGTTCGGTGATTGTGTCGGCGTATGGCGATATGCCGAACATCCGCACGGCGCTCAATCGCGGCGCGTTTGATTTCATCACCAAGCCAATTGATTTTCAGGATTTGGAAATCACGCTCGACCGCGCCATTGCCGAAGCCGTCGAACGCAAACAGGCGGCGCAGAATCGTGACCGCTTGCTTGGCCTTGGCCGCGAACTCGAACTCGCGCGCAACATTCAGTCCGCGCTCGTTCCGCATGTGTTCCCGCAACACGAACGACTGTCGGTCTATGGCGCGATGATTCCGGCGGCGGAGGTCGGCGGCGATTTGTTCGATTGTTTTATGCTCGATGACCAGCGGCTGGCGTTCACGATTGGCGATGTTTCGGGCAAGGGCATCGCGGCGGCGCTGTTTATGGCCGTCAGCCGCACGGTCTTGCGCGTAGCAGCCACGAAAGGCTTGTCGCCGCAAGCCTGCCTGCTCGAAGCGCATCAGTTTCTCTATGGCGAACGCCGCGCGACGTCGCATTTCGTTACCTGTTTTTACGGCATCCTCGATCTGGCGACAGGACAACTGGAATACAGCCGCGCCGGACACAATCCGCCGTATCTGGTTCGGGGCGATCAAGTGCAAACGCTGGATGCGGCGAGCGGGTTGCCGCTGGGGATGCTCAGGAAAGTGAATTACGACACGGCGACGGTGCAGCTTGCGCCGGGCGATACACTGTTGCTGTTCACCGACGGCATTACCGAAGCGATGAATCCGCGACAGGAAGAGTACGGCGAAGAGCGGCTGGTGCCATTGCTCAGCGCGCAGGCGTCGGCGTTGACTGTCGAAGAATTGGTGCGGCTGGTAACACAGGAAGCGATTGCGTTCGCCGAGGGCGCACCGGCTTCGGATGATATGACGGTGCTGGGCGTGCGGTACGTGTAGCGAAGTGGCTTCCGCCGGGTTTTTAGCCCGCGAAGGCGGGCGTCAGCATAAAGCCCAGGGTGTAGCGCGCCGCCGCGCGGAACCCTGGGAACAGTGGCGATCATGAGCTAAGCCCGCGAAGGCGGGCGGCAGCACGTCGCCAGTCAATCAATCAATATCTGTCGCCCACTCCGTGGGCTTGAAATTCAATTTTGCGTATGACCTGGGGTTCTGGCTAACGCCTTCACCCCAGGCTTTATGCTGCCGCCCGCCTTCGCGGGCTGAAATCGTGCAATGATGAAACACACAACCTCAATCATCGCCTTGTGCCTGCTGCTGGCGCTCGCCCTGCCGACGTTGGCCCAGCCAGCCACGCCGTCAGCCGCGCCCCAACAGGCCGAAGTCGGCATGCCGTTGCTGCGCCATTACACGCCGCAGGAATACAGCGGCGCGCCGCAGGTCTGGAGAATCGTGCAGGATCGGCGCGGCGTACTCTTTTTCGGTATCACAAACGCGGTGCTGGAATACGACGGCGTGGCCTGGCGCAAGATTCGTGTGCCTGGCGCTGGGCGTTCCCTCGCGCTGGATGCGGCGGGGAAGATTTGGGTGGGCGCAGTCACGAACTTCGGCTGGCTGGAACCCGATGCCCACGGCACGCTGCAATATGTTTCGCTGGTCGAAAAAATTCCGGCGGAACATCGCCGCTTCAACGCCGTCTGGCAGGTGTTGCCCACCTCGCAGGGCATCTTCTTTCACTCCTCCGAGCGGCTCTTCCGTTGGAATGGGCAGCGCATGCAGGTCTGGGTGACGAAGACGAGCTTTGGGGAGCTCGCCGAAGTGCGAGGCCGGATTTATACGTCGCAAGCCGGCATCGGTTTGCAGGAAGTCGTGGGCGATGCGCTGCGTGATTTGCCCGGCGGCGGCACGTGGAAAGATGCGCGCGGGCTGTCTCTACATCCGTATGACGAACAGCGCATCCTGATCTCTGCGCGTGGCGAAACGCTGCGGCTTTATGACGGCGCACAGGCGCTACCTTTTCCCACAACGGTGGATGAGTATCTGAAAAAAAGCGACGTCTATACGTCCACCCCGCTGCCCGATGGCGGCTTTTGCCTGACGACCCGAAAAGGCGGCGTGGTCATCCTCGACCGCGATGGCCGGTTGCGCCGCATCATAGACCAGGATGCCGGGTTGCCAGATCAGACTGCCCGGACTGCGTACAGTGATCGTGAAGGGGCCTTATGGTTGGGCCTCGGCGCTGGCATCGCCCGCGTAGACATCCACTCCCCAATTTCCCTTTTCGCCCGCGGGGGCATCAACGACGTAGTGCGCCACGGCGGCATGCTTTACGCCACGTCTTCAACCACCGGCACTGCGCTCTATCACCTGAAACCAAATCCGATTACGGGCCTATCCTCGCTGCAACCGCTTTCTTCCAGCGCGGCAGCTTGGGCCTTGCTGCCTTTTCAAGACCCTGCCGGGAAAGCGCCGCCCCAATTGCTGGCCGCCACTGGTTTGGGTGTGATGAAAATCGAGGGCGGGACGGTCACGCCAGCGTTGCCGAGCGAGGAAGGTCAGGCGCAGATCGCGTTCTCGCTGCTGCAATCCCGGACAACACCGAAGCGGGTTTTCGCCGGGCGTTCGGCAAGCGTGTCTTCCCTGCGCTGGGAAAACGGGCAGTGGTTAGATGAAGGCCGCGTTCCGACCAACAGCAATGTGTTCACACTGGTCGAAGAAGCTGACGGCACGCTTTGGGCGAGCGACAGAACGGACGGCGTGTTGCGCGTGACCGTGCCCGCGACGGGAATGCGCGATGCGCAAGTCGAACGCTTCACCGAAAAAGACGGGCTGGGGCAAGGCGAACACAGGGTCTTCCTCGCCGACGGTCAGGTCTTTGCCATTCCGTGGCCGACCAAAGACATGCTGCGCTGGGAACCGGCGACGAGCCGCTTTGTGACCGACAATCGCTTCCTGCTGCCGGTGAATGACCCCGAGGCAGAGGCGCGTTTGCGGTTGTTGCCGAATGGCGACATCTGGTCACAAAACGGCAGCTTCGCTGAGCGGCGGCAAGGCCTCTTTCGTCGTCAGCCCGATGGCACATATCAACTCGACGAAGAGCCGTTTCGCGGCCTGTCCCGGTTCGGTTTCTTCAACATCCTGGCCGAGCCGGATGGCAATCTCTGGATTACTGGCAATGACGGTCTGATCCGCTTTGACCAGCGCATCAAACCCGCCGCGCCGCCGCCGTTTGCCGCATTGGTGCGCCGCGTCAGCGCCGGCAAGGACGCCGTTGTTTTTGGCGGCTTCACGCTGGACGGAGCCGCGCCGCTGCGGCTGCCTTACGCCAACAACTCGCTGCGCTTTGCCTTCGCCGCGCCGACTTACGGCGACGAAGCGGGCGTGACCTATCGCTATTACCTCGAAGGCGCAGACCGCGACTGGTCGGGCTGGGACAAGCTCAAGGAAGCCAATTACAGTAGCCTCGGCCCCGGCGCTTACCGCTTCCGAGTGCAGGCGCGCACCAGTGCAGGCCGCACGGGCGCAGAAGGCGTTTACAGCTTCACCGTCCTGCCGCCGTGGTATCGCTCGTGGTGGGCGTACAGCGTTTACGCGCTGTTGCTGGCGGGGTTGATTTATGCGGCTACGCGCCTGCTGCGCCGTCGCGTCGAAGCGCGCGAACAAGCGAAAGCCGCCCTGCGCGAAGCCGAGTTGCGCGCTGAAACTGCCCTGCGCGAAGCCGAGTTGCGCGCCGATGCCGCCGCCGCACAGGCGAAATCGCTGCAAGCCGAAAACGAGGCGTATCAGCGCCTCAAGGCGACGCAGGAACAACTGCTGGTGCAGGAAAAACTGGCTTCGCTCGGAGCCTTGACCGCAGGCATCGCGCACGAGATCAAGAATCCGCTGAACTTCGTCAACAACTTCGCCGACCTCTCGGTGGAACTGATGGACGAATTGCGCGAAGACATCGAAAAGCACAAAGCTGCGATTCCTGAGAAGGATTACGAAAACATCGAAGCATTGCTCGACGATCTTTCCGGCAACGCCAAGAAGATCAACGAACACGGCAAACGCGCCGACGGCATCGTACGCAGCATGTTGTTGCATTCGCGCGGGCAGACGGGCGAACACAAACCGACCGACATCAACGCGATGCTGGAGGAATACGTGAACCTGACCTATCACGGCATGCGCGCGCAGGATTCCAGTTTCAACGTCACCATCGAACGCGACTTCGCCAGCGATGTCGGCAAGGTCGAAGCCATCCCGCAAGACCTGAGCCGCGTGTTTCTGAACCTGCTGAACAACGCATGTTATGCGGTGAACGACAAGGCGCAGAAAATTGGCAACGGCTATGTGCCAAAGCTGCGCGTGAAGTCGGTGAATTTAGGCGACGCGATTGAGGTGCGCATCCGCGACAACGGCATGGGCATTCCGCCCGAAGTCCGTGACAAGATTTTCAATCCGTTTTTCACGACGAAACCGACGGGACAAGGCACAGGCTTGGGTTTGTCCATCAGTCAAGACATCGTCGTGCAGGAACACGGCGGGCAGTTGGAAGTGGAAACCGAACCGGGCGAATTTACAGAATTCGTGGTGCGCCTACCGCGCCAAGGGAAAAAATGAAGTTACTAAATTGCTACCAGCTTGATGAATTGCCACTAGCTTCAGCTAGTGGGGCAAGATGCTCAAATGCACAGGCTTTAGCCGAATTGGAAAAAGAATTCTCTTTCCGAACAGCTTTAGCTAAAGCACATCGGAAGGTGATTTTTTAGAATTTTGGCTAAAGCCTCTGAGTCATAGACCCCTTGTTCCACTAGCTGAAGCTAGTGGAAATTCATGGCAATTCAGCAAGCACGAGGAACCTCTCATGAAAGTTATGGTTGTAGACGACGAAGCCGATGTACGAACTCTGTTTGAGCAACGTTTTCGCCGCGAAGTGCGGGCCGGAAAAATTGCGTTTTACTTTGCGCTGTCAGGCGAAGAAGCATTGTTGTTATTAGAGCAACTGATGGGCGATGTCTCGCTGATTCTGTCAGATATCAATATGCCAGGAATGAACGGACTGGATTTGCTGAAAGCCGTCAAAGAGAAACACCAGCATCTGAAAGTGTACATGATCACTGCGTATGGCAACGCTGAATATCAGCAACGCGCTGTGGCTTATGGCTGCGATGATTACTTCACCAAGCCGCTTGATTTCAGGATGTTGAAAGAGAGATTATTGGACTGATACAAAATTATTATTTATAGCGCAGGTTCCCAGCCTGCACTACAAGCGGAATAAAGCATGAACAACTCAAAACGAATGGCTCTTTTGGCAGGGCTGATATTTTTGCTCGGCACTACCCCTGCGAACGCACAAACGAAAGCTAAACATCCAAACATTATTTTTCTACTCAGCGACGATCAACGCGCCGATACGATTGCGGCGTGGGGCAACAAAAATATCTCTACGCCAAATTTGGATGGACTGGTAAGCGATGGCATGTCGTTTACGAACACGTATTGCATGGGCGGATTGCAGGGCGCGATCTGTGTGCCTTCGCGGGCGATGATGATGACGGGGAAGACACTGTTTCGCGTGAAGGAAAATTTAGAAGGCGAAATGACATGGCCGCAAACCTTCGCGCAGAATGGCTACGCGACATTTGGAATTGGCAAATGGCACAACACACCGCCGTCCTACATCAAAACGTTTCAAGAAGGCAAAGCGGTATTTTTTGGCGGGATGAATGATCCGTATACGATGCCGCTGCAAGATATGAACGCAGAGCATCAG
The DNA here is from genome assembly GCA_043719385.1 of Blastocatellia bacterium. GTDB lineage: Bacteria > Acidobacteriota > Blastocatellia > RBC074 > RBC074 > JAFDVL01. The sequence continues at coordinate 21,787 of JAYSTY010000376.1, forward strand.
CTCATCAATAAACGTACCGCCGAAAAACACGCGACTGAAATTTTTACTGACGCGGCGATTGAATTTATCCAAAAGCAAAAAACTGAAAAGCCGTTTGCGTTGTATGTCGCGTACACGTTGCCGCACGATCCGCGTGTAGCTCCGAAAGAATTTCGTGCGAAGTATGAAGCCGCAAAATTATCGCTGCCAAAAAACTTTTTGCCGCAGCATCCCTTCGATAACGGAGAAATGCTGGTGCGCGATGAACAGCTTGCGCCGTGGCCGCGCACGCCTGAAATCGTCCGTGAGGCGTTGGCGGATTATTATTCCTGCGTGACGTATCTTGACGCGCAGGTCGGGCGCATCATCGCTACGCTCAAAAAAAATGGGCAATACAAAGATACGATTATCGTTTTCGCGGGGGATCACGGCTTAGCGATTGGTTCGCACGGATTATTCGGCAAACAAAATTTGTACGATCATTCGATGCGGACTCCATTAATTATTGCAGGGCCGGGCGTACCGAAAAATAAACGTTCCGATGCGTTTGCGTATCTGTTGGATATTTTCCCTACGATGTGTGATTTATCGGGAGTCCCAATCCCGCCGAGCGTTGAAGGTCTGAGTCTTGTACCTGTCATGCAAGGCAAACAAAAAACGCGCCGTGATACTGTTTTTACTGCGTATCGTAACGTTCAGCGGGCAATTCGTGATCAGCGCTGGAAGTTGATTATGTATCCGCAAATCAACAAGACACAGCTTTTTGATTTACAAAATGATCCGAACGAATTGAATGATTTATCGAGCAAGCCAAAATTTGCAAGCGAGTTGGAGCGCATGATTTCGCTCCTGAAAAAACGTCAGACTGAAGCCGGAGACACGCAATCACTACGCGTTGAAAAACCTCTGTCCGCAGTATTTGTGCCGCCCCCAAAATAAATTTATGAACAAAAAAAATGTGCTGGTTTTGGCATTGTGGTTGGTTGGAATATTTCTTACCATCCCGCAAACTTTTGCGCAGAGGCAACAAAATATTTTGATCCTGTATGCTGATGACTGGCGCAATGATACGCTGGGCATTGCTGGGAATCCGATTGTCAAAACGCCAAATATTGATGCGCTGGCGCGGACAGGAATGCACTTCACGAATAACCACGTGACGACTTCGATTTGTGGCGTCAGCCGTGCTTCGCTGCTCACAGGGCAATGGATGTCACGTCATGGCAATCCGGCATTTGAAATGTTCAAGACGCCGTGGAGCGAAACGTATCCTGGATTGTTACGAGCCAATGGCTATTGGGTCGGGCATATCGGCAAATGGCACAACGGGAAATTTCCGGCGGACAAATATGATTTTGGTCGTTCGTATGCAGGTACGCATTACCAGAAAAATCCTGACGGTTCGATCATTCACGTGACGCAGAAAAACGAAAATGATGCGCTGGAATTTTTACGTGAACGTCCAAAAGAAAAACCTTTCTGCCTGACGCTGGCGTTCTTCGCTACGCACGCAGAAGATGAAAATCCGAAGCAGTACTTGTATCAGCCGCAAAGCGAATCGCTTTATCAAAATGTTAAAATTCCAATTCCGAAAACTGCGGGTGATGAATATTTCAAACGACTGCCGCCCTTCATTGCCAACGAAAAAAATGAAGGTCGCAATCGCTGGCACTGGCGCTTCGATACACCGGAAAAATATCAGCAATATATGAAAGCGTATTATCGGCTGGCGACTGAGGTAGACACGACAGTCGGGCGCGTATTGGCGGAATTGAAAGCGCAGGGACTGGATGAAAATACGCTCGTGATTTTCACAACGGACAACGGATATTTTCATGGCGAACATGGACTGGCAGACAAATGGTATCCCTACGAAGAATCCATTCGTGTACCGTTGATTGTGCGCGATCCGCGCATGCCGAAAATAAAGCGCGGTACGACGAATGATGATTTTGTACTGAATGTAGATTTAGCCCCGACAATATTGGCTGCGACAAAGGTGGCCGCACCGGCGAGAATGCAGGGAAGAGATTTTTCTCCGCTGTATTTGTCTCCGAAAAAAACGGCGTGGCGGCAGGAATTCTTTTACGAACATGCGACCATTCGCAATACGGATTTTATCCCTTCGTCCGAAGCGTTGGTGCGGCGCGAGATGAAATATATTTACTGGCCTGATTTTAAATACGAAGAGTTATTTGATTTGAAAAATGATCCACACGAAGAGCGCAATCTGGCGAATGATCCAAAGCAAATAAAAAATTTAGAGATGTTGCGTCAGCGGTTTGCGGAATTGAAAATTACGGCGAAGTAACTCACTTGCCAACAGTGTATGCGCGGCGTAAGAATTGAGACGGAAAGTTAGGAGTTACTCCGCATGAGCATGAGATCGCTACCGCGCTGTGCAATGACGGGAAACAGCAGGAACCGTTCGTCCGGCGAAAGTGTTAATCCGCCGCTGCCCACGGGAAGCGGATGTTGCGTCATAAAAACAGGAATTTCCTGTCGCGTGGAAAAATTGAAGAAAGAAATGTTGGTGCGGCCAGCAGCTTCGGCGCGCGCAAAGTAAATGCCATCGTTTCGCATCGCCCACATTCGACTGTGACCGTTCGGACGGTACTCAAAAAACAGGGTTTCTTCGCCACCAGCAACAGGCATCCGCCAGATTGCGGCGACTCCCCGTTCGCGTGTGTAATACAACCATTGTCCATCGGCTGATTCCGCGCATGCAAACCCGCCATTGCGTGTGACTGGTGTAGCAGTACCACCAGCAGCAGCCATTTTCCAGATTTGCGAACTGCTGCCGCGATTGGAGTTGAAGTAAATAGCTTGGCCATTGCGCGAAAAATTGGAGTTTCGCACCTGGTTTCCGGCGGCGGAAAACAATTGCAATGCGCCTCCGTTGACGCGAACTTCCCACAATCGGTCTATCCCGAGCGGATTGAAGCGTCGCGAGGTCATCCCGAATCTTTCTTATCCCCTTTGCAACCCTGCTTCCAGAGCAAGTGCCTGATTGCGCGAGGTGTGACGGAAAGTTTCAACCGCGATGGCGAGCGCGACGACGATTAGAATCGCCGCGACTGCGAACGTGATCCGCATACCGGTGGCAACTGCCTCGGGACGCGCGGTGGTGATGTCGGTCGTCGCCGATCCTAGTGCGAACAGAGCGCCCATGACGGAAGCGCCGGTGATGAGACCGAGATTGCGCGACAGGCTGAGCAAGCCGGAAATGACGCCCCGCTGGTCAGTGTGAACATTCATCATGACTGCGGTGTTGTTCGCTGCCTGGAACATCTGATAACCCGGGGACAAGACGACTATGGCAGCAATGTATCCCGCGATGCCGAAAAGCCCCGGAAGCACGGCGAGAGCAATAAGGCCGACCGCCATTTCGATGAGTCCAACGATAACCATGAATGGCACGCCCAAACGGTCGACGTTACGACCAGCCGGGACACCAATCAGCATAGAGGTAATTGGGCCAATTGACATCACGATCCCAACAAGAGCCGCGTTGAGCGCGAGCGCACGAGAGAGGTAGAACGGCCCGACCACCAACGTCGCCATCATCACTGTCGAGACGAGCGCGCTCATGGCGAGGCTGGCACTCAACACAGGATTGCGAATCATCGCCCATCGGATCAAAGGTGACGACGCTCTCGCCTCGACAAGGACGAAGAGGCCGGCTCCGAAGACTGCAATCAACAGCAGGGCGATGCTGGGCGAACCGAAACTGCCGCGCCATCTGGTCATGGCAAGCGCATACGCTGCGAGCGTCAGTGCAAGCAGTAGCGTTCCCACACTGTCGAAAGCGGCTCGTTCGGTCTTTGGCCCACGGCGATCAGCGGGCAGGGTGTAAAACGCCAGAACGTAAGTCAGGATGCCCAGCGGTATGTTGACGAGGAAGATGGCCCGCCAACTAAGCCCGGCGATCAGAACGCCGCCGAACGATGGGCCGAGCGCGGTGCCAACTGCGGACATGGTTCCGAGCAACCCCATGGCGCTACCGGTCCTGGCCTTTGGGATCGTTTCTCCGACAAACGCCATGGCGAGCGCCATCATGATGGCCGCCCCAAGCCCTTGCAGCGCCCGGGCAGCAATCAGTAACCAGAGCGTGGGCGCGACGCCGCACAGGACTGAGGCCAACGTGAACAGGAAGATTCCGGCCAGTAATAACCGCCGGCGTCCGGTGATGTCACCGAGCCGACCCACGCTGACGATCAGGGTCGTGATCGCGAGAAGATACGCGAGAACGACCCACTGGACTTGCTGGAAAGAGGCACCGAACGCCTGTGCCAAAGTCGGCAACCCAACATTGGCGCTGCTGGTGCCGAGCGAAGACAGCAACATGGATAGCGAAAGACTGGCGAGCGTCCAACGAACGGAAGGTGTCCGTTCCGCACTTCCAGCTATGGCCTCAACTTGTCCTGCAATTCCCGTTAAAATTGGCTTCAACATAGATTCCTTTCTTCTCAAGCTTGCTCAAGATGCCCCGTCGGTCCAGACACCGTCACGTTGCGCGTACCTCGTCACGTTTTCCTTCTTCAGATCGCAACTTGTGAATCGGTAAAGGATGAGTGGGCCTGCGGTGCATCGCGTATCGTGGATGTCGCCAGGCAGATACACTTTGAATTGCCTAGGTCGAATCACGCTGGAATCTCTCTTCACAAGCTGCATCTTTCCGTGCGCGTCCTCGACCCGCACATAGGTTCCCATCTCGGTTTCCCCTTGTTGGACGGCGTAGATCACCCAGCCGCTTCCGTGGTCGTGCGGGGGGCGGTAAAGTCCGGGGGATTCGGCATGCGCCAGGAGCAGAAATCCATGCTCCGGATCTCGGTACAGCTCTTTGGATTCGGGAGCATCCCTATGCAGCGCCGCCAGCCACTCCTCCGTGGCGGGTGCCTTGAGGAGTTCCTCCATGTGGTCGTGACAACTAGCGACGACTTCGGAGGTAAGAGGCCCCCAAGTCGCCCTAACTCTTTCGATAAATGTTTCCAGTGAATTCTTAGCCATATTTTCCTTTCAGTTCGGCGCGCACTTCGCCCCGTTGAGTAGTGTCAACAATTGCCAAATTCGAAACTTCGTAATTTGACGACTCCTGAATTGGAGTGCCCAAAATGTACTCCTTCGCATGGCAGGGCGGAAGACGTTCCATTTGCACTGTATTCGTGCGTCTGACGCCACGTCACGATTGAATCGTGCTACGATCAATGCATGTCTCGACCCGATTTCAACCTGCTTGTCATCCTCGATGTGTTGCTCGCGGAAGGCAGCGTTGCGCGCGCCGCCCGGCGGTTGCAGCTAAGCCCGTCGGCGATGAGCCGGACGTTGGCGCGGTTGCGTGAGACGACGGGCGACCCTCTGTTGGTCAGGGCTGGACGTGGTCTGGTTCCGACACCCAGGGCGATGGAACTCCGCGAGCGGGTCAGGCGGCTCGTGCAGGACGGAGAAGCGATTTTACGCCCTGTTGAAAAGCTCAACCTCAAACAGCTCGCCCGAACCTTCACACTGCGAAACAGTGAGGGCTTTGTTGAGAACTTCGGCCCGGCTCTCATTGCTCTGGTCGGCGAGCAAGCGCCCGGCGTGCGGCTGCGCTTTATCCAGAAGCCGGACAAAGACAGCGGGCCACTGCGCGATGGGATCGTTGATCTGGAAACTGGCGTCGTAGAGAAAACGACCGCTCCCGAACTGTGTGTGCAGGCATTATTCCGAGATCGCTACATTGGTGTCGTGCGCAAGGGGCATCCTCTGACCAAAGGTAAAATCACTGCCTCCCGTTACGCGACTGGCAGGCATATCTACGTCTCGCGGGATGGCCTAGACAGGGGGCCAATTGATGAAGCCTTGAAGCCGCTCGGGCTGGAACGAGAGGTCGTCACGATTGTCGGTGGCTTTGCGACCGCGCTGGCCCTGGCTCGAGACTCCGACCTGATCGCCAGCGTTCCCGAACGACACACCGGAAACCTGCGCGCCGGAATGCATAGTTTTCCCCTGCCAGTTTCCACGCCGGAGTTCACGGTCTCCTTGCTCTGGCACCCTCGGCAGGATGCCGATCCAGCGCATCGCTGGCTTCGTGGGTGCGTTCGGGATGTATGCTCTGCTTTGTGATAACCTTAATTCTGGTGGTGATGCAACGGCCTCTTTTTTGTAGGACGAGCGAAGACTCCTGGACCGAGTTCCCATGTTGGGACAGACTCTTTCCCACTTTGACTTCAGGAACTTGTGTGGGACATGTCGTTGCAGAAATGAGTTTATTTTTTGAACTTGCGCATACCACGTCTCATTCATTCAGAAATGTAAAGGTTGAAAAGACGCTACTGGTTCGATGTAGAAGCCTTCGTCGTACCTGCGCAGTTCGTCTTTGGCAATGCCGGGCGCGGCATTCTGGTAGCGCCAGGCAATTACAATGTTGATCTTGGTGTCCATCGCAATTTTCGTTTCACTGAGAAGTGGCGTATGAGCCTGTGTTGGGAGATGTTCAATGCCTTCAACCGAGCCAATTTCGGTTCGCCGAATGCAGCCATTGGCAACGCCGGTCGGTCAGATTTTGACTATAGCTCCGGCGCGTGTGATGCAGTTGGCGCTGAAGCTCAACTTTTAAATCACGATGAAAAATCTTATCCGCGCCTTCTTTGTCATGTCGCTGGTGTTGACGGTTTCTGCGCTTGCGCAAACCGCACGTTCGCGTCCGAATATGGTCATCATGCTGGCGGCCGACCTGGGCTGGGGTGATCCGGGTTGTTACAATCCGCAATCCAAAACGCCCACGCGCTATGCCCTGTTGACCGGATGGTATGCGATTGGAAGGAGAGCAAAACAATCTTTGGCTGCAAAAGCCTGACATAGTTGCGCGGATGTCCGCCTTGCTGGAAAAATATCAACGTGAGGGGCGCAGCACACCACGTTGATGACCTGTTTGAAAAACAGGCGAGTTTCACAGGACGCGATAAGTAGATAACAGTCTCGACCAGACAGGAAAATGTGGAAAAAGAAAATATGAAACTAATCTGGAGCTTATTTTCCTTTCCTACATTTTCCTGTCTAGTGGCGCACGTGGCGAAATGCGCGAATTGCAATTCGCCTTGCGCTTAAACTTCCAAAATGTATCATCACATTCCGAGGAACGACGAAATTTATGCAAGCACTTTTTCGCATTTTTCTTCTTACAATTTGTCTGGGAGCTTGCGCCGCAGCCGCGTTGGCGCAGGTGAAAAAACCGAATGTCCTCTTCATCGTGGCGGATGATTTACGCCCCGCTGACGCAGGCACTGGCAACTGCCTCATTCACACGCCCAATCTTGATCGGCTGGCGAAACGCAGCGTGCGCTTTGACAAAGCATACGTGCAATATCCGGTGTGCAATCCTTCGCGGGCTTCCTTTCTGACAGGGATGCGCCCGGAGCAAACGCGCGTGCTGGGCAATGACGTGTTTTTTCGCCGCAACCTGCCAGATGTCGTGACACTGCCGCAGCTTTTCAAACAATCCGGTTATTTTACGGCCAGTCTCGGCAAGATTTTTCATCGCGGCGGTACGATGGATGAAGTAAATCAGGAATGGTCTGATCCGGTGTCCTGGTCGCACACGAAGTTTTTTCAAGGCACGCCACGCGGCAAACAGGGCGAAGGCCGCAACCTGACCGGCGGCGCGCTCAAGTGGTGTCAATGGCTGGCTGCCGAAGGCACTGACGAAGATCAGCCCGATGGGCAAATCGCCGTTGAAGCCGTGCGACTATTGAATGAAAAACGCAACGAGCCTTTTTTTATCGGCGTCGGCTTTCACAAACCGCACGATCCGTTCGTTGCGCCGAAAAAGTATTTCGACCTTTACCCGCTCGATCAAATCACCCTGCACCGCGATCCGGCAGACCGTTCGCCGGAAGAGCAGTTCGCCATCCCACCGGGAGCGTATCCGCAATTCAAGGCTTTCACCGATCAGGAGCGGAAGGAATTCAAACGCGCTTATCTGGCAGGTGTTTCCTTTATGGATGCGCAAGTCGGGAAGGTGCTGGATGCGCTCGAACAAAACAAATTATGGGACAACACCATCATCGTCTTCATTGGCGATCACGGTTATCACCTCGGCGAACGAGACTGGTGGAATAAGAATACGTTGTTTGAATTGTCAGCGCGCGCGCCCTTGATGATTTATGCACCAAAAGCGAAAGGCAACGGGAAAGCCGTGTCGGCATTGGTTGAATTCGTAGATTTATATCCGACGCTGATTGAACTGGCGAGTTTGCCCGCGCCGCACAAGCTGGTGGGGACGAGCCTCAAGCCATTGCTGGGGAATCCAAACGGCAAAGGCCGAGAGGCGGCATACACGGTGGTGACACGCGGTAAAACGATGGGGCGCAGCGTGCGCACCGAACGCTGGCGTTATACCGAATGGGACGGCGGCGAGCGCGGCGTTGAGCTTTACGATCATCAAAACGATGCGGGCGAATACCACAATCTGGCACGTGACCCGAAACATGCCGCGACCGTCGCGCAACTCAAAAAGCTGTTGCAACACAATGAATAAAACCCAAAACACTTTTTTTCAGCGCAGGCCTACCTTACCATGTCATGGGCTTACGGTTTTAACTTTTGGGCAAACCGTGCGCCCCCAGATGTCTTGTGGATTATCACGGACGATCATGGCTACGGCGATTGGGACTATCCGTAACGAGCAAGTTAGAACGCTAAACATAGCCTGCCTCGGACGCTAGAGCCTTCGGGTTCAATCTTGATCACTGGAATAACTATTTCGACACGACGCTCAATCAGTGAGAAGAAACTTTTTCTCCACTTACGTCAAACTCACGTTACTTTATTGGTCTAACAACAATGAAAATTCAACGCATCCTTTTTACACTTTTTTTCATTGCCTGTGCTTGGAAAACACCTGTCAGTACGGCACAACGTCAACCAGCCAGACCCAATATTTTATTTTGCTTTGCAGATGATTGGGGGCGCTATGCCAGCATTTATGCAACGCTTGAAAAAATGCCGTCGCTGAATCAAGTCGTTAAAACGCCTAATATTGATCGGGTCGCGCGGGCAGGCGTAGTGTTTCGTCGTGCGTTTGTGAATGCGCCTTCGTGTACGCCATGCCGCAGTGCTTTATTGTCGGGAAGGTATTTTTTTAAGACTGGACGCGGCGCAATTTTGCAGACAGCCGAATGGGACGCGGCGATTCCAAGCTTTCCACATTTGCTGCGCGATGCGGGTTATCACATCGGAGAAACCTACAAAGTTTGGAGTCCTGGCACGCCCGATGATGCGCCGTTCGGAGCAGGAAAATACGCATATGAAAAGGCTGGAAAGTTGCCAAATGATTTTTCAGAAAACATGACGAAGATGTTGGAAGAAGGGCAATCGTTCGAGGCTGCGCGTGAGAAAATTTATGGACAGGTCAAAGGAAATTTCGATGCTTTTCTGGCTGATCGCAAAGCTGGTCAACCGTGGATGTACTGGTTCGGCCCAACAACTACGCATCGCCGTTGGATCAAAGGTTCAGGTAAAAAACTTTGGAACATCGAACCTGATTCATTGAAAGGAAAATTGCCGCCGTTCCTGCCCGATGTGCCTGAAGTGCGTGAAGACCTAGCTGATTACCTCGGCGAAGTTCAGGCGTATGATGCCTACATCGGTTTGTTGCTGAAAAAATTGGAAGAAACAGGCGAGATGGATAACACCCTGATTGTAATTTCCGGCGATCACGGAATGCCGGGTGTGAGCAACGGCAAATGCAATTTGTATGACTTCGGCACAAGTGTAGCGTTGATTGCGCAATTGCCAAAAAGTATGGGCGGCAAACCCGGACGCGTCGTAAATGACCTTGTGAGCTTGCCTGATTTAGCGCCGACATTTTTAGAAGCAGCGGGTGTCGCGTTGCCTGCCGGAATGAATGCGAAAAGTATCCTCAATGTTTTGCGCTCCAACAAAAACGGACAAGTAGACAGCAATCGCAACTGGGTCATTGCCGGACGCGAACGCCACGTGGCATTTGCGAATGAAAATAATTTGCCGTACCCGCAACGCTCTTTGCGTACGCCGGATTTTTTGTACATTCGCAATTTTAAACCTGAACGCTGGCCGTTGGGTTATCCGGTTGATTTGTCGGACACGAATACGCCGACGCAGGAAGACCTCGAAGCCAATACTTATGCGGCTTTCGCAGACATGGACGCCAGTTCGACGAAGGCGTGGTTAGTGCTTCATCGCAACGAATCGCAATGGAAAAAGTTTTATGAAATTGCTTTTGCCAAACGCCCTGGCGAAGAATTGTATGATCTCCGCAAAGACCCGAATCAGATGAATAACGTCGCGGCAGAGGCGGCGTATGCAAAAGAGAAAACAAAGTTGTCAGCGCAGTTGATGAAAATTTTGACAGACGCCGGAGACCCGCGCGTGACAGGCGATGGCAATACTTTTGAGCGCCCTCCGTTTACGAACCCTAGTCCGCAAGAACCAAAACGAAAAAAATAAATGCATCACCGAATCATCGCTTTTTACCTGCTGCTTTGTTGTTCATTTTCCGCTAACGCGCAAACACAAGGGCGCGACTGGTTGCTTGGCTGCACTGTCACTCGCGCTGAAATTCGGCACGACAAACAACATCGCGAAATTACGCTGAGCAACGGTCTCATCAATCGTGCGATTCGCATTGCTCCCAATGCCGCCACTGTTGCTTTCGACAATCTCGTGACGGGTGAATCGCTCGTGCGCGCCGTTGCGCCTGAAGCTGAAGTCGAAATCAATGGAAAGAAATACGCGATTGGCGGCTTGAATGGTCAGCCCAATCTGGCTTACCTGCGCCGCGATTGGATTGACGCCATGAAAGCTGACGCAACGGCCTTTCAGTTTGAGCGTTTCGAAATCGGCAAACCCGTCGAACGAATGGTGTGGAAGCACGTACGACCTGCGGCCAGTACAGCGTGGCCATCATCAGGCGTTGCGCTGACGTTATGGTTTACGCCGCCTGCCGGGGAATTACCGGACATCAAAGTCGCCGTGCATTACGAGCTTTTTGATGGCGCACCATTGCTCAGCAAATGGTTGACGCTGCACAATGACAGCGGGCAAGCCATTCGCCTCAATACTTTCAAAAGCGAAATCCTGCGCGTTGTCGAAGCCGAATCGCAGGTTGATCCGAGTCCTGAATGGGCTAAGCCGCATTTGACTGTGCTGACCGATTTTTCATTCGGCGGCATGTCCGTTGCCAGCATGCATCGCGCCGTATTCTGGACAGATGATCCTGCTTATAAAACGCAAGTCAGTTACGAATTGAAAACACCGTGTCTGCTGGAAGTGAAATCGCCACTTGGCCCCGATGTAGATGTCGCCGCCGGAACTGTATTCACAGGCATTCGCGCGTTTGAATTGGTTCATGACAACGATGACCGCGAACGGAAAGGCCTGGCGATTCGCAAGCTGTATCGGTTGATGGCTCCGTGGGCGAGTGAAAATCCGCTGATGCTGCACCTGACTTCGACCGATCCGCAGGTCGTCTATCCGGCGCTGGATCAAGCTGCTGAATGCGGTTTTGAGATGGTGATCATCAGCTTTGGCAGCCGCTTCAATATGGAAGATGTGTCGCCGGAAAATATTGCCAAGTTCAAAGGCTTTCGGGAATATGCCAATAAAAAAGGGCTGGAATTAGGTGGCTACTCGCTGCTGGCGAGTCGCCGCATCAGTGACGAACACGATGTCATCAATCCGAGTACGGGCAAAACAGGCGGCGCAATCTTTGGCAATTCGCCATGCCTCGAAAGCGAGTGGGGACAGGAATATTTTGCTAAAATCAAAAAGTTCATTAGCGAAACGGGCTTCAATTTGCTGGAGCACGACGGCAATTATCCGGGCGATGTGTGCGCTTCGACGAAGCATCCGGGACATCGCGGGCTGGCCGATTCGCAATGGACGCAATATCAGCGCATCACGGAATTTTATCGCTGGTGTCGCGCACAGGGAATTTACCTGAATGTGCCGGACAATTACTTTCTCGCTGGATCAAACAAAACTGGCATGGGTTATCGTGAAACCAATTGGTCACTGCCACGCGAACAACAGCACATTCACGCACGGCAAAATTTGTTTGATGGCACGTGGCTGAAAACGCCTTCGATGGGTTGGATGTTTGTGCCACTGGTGCAATATCAAGGCGGTGGCGCAGCGGCTACTATAGAACCATTGCGCGAACACCTGGCCGATTACGAACAGCATCTGGCGAATAATCTGGGTTACGGTGCGCAGGCCTGTTATCGCGGCCCGCGTTTGTATGATTCACCCGAAACCAAAGCCGCCGTCATCAAATGGGTGACGTGGTTCAAAAAGTATCGCGACATTCTGGAATCAGACGTCATTCACGTACGCCGCGCCGATGGTCGCAACCTTGATGCCGTGCTGCACGTTAACGCAACGCTGCCCAACAAAGGCATGGCAATGATTTACAATCCGAGCGATGAGCCGTTAGAGCAGGAAATTATTTTGCCGCTTTATTACACAGGTCTCAGCAATGAAGCGATGGTCGCCGAACAGGACGGCAAGCCGGTGAAGATGAAGCTGGATCGTGAGTATCGCATCACAATACGAGCAAAAGTAGCGGCGCACTCAAACAAGTGGTATATGATTCGTTGAGACCAGGCAAAGCTGTCTTGCATTATTTTTCTTTCGACTGTTTACTGCTTTTTCATACAAAGAATTTCTCTTTAATGCGCTAAATTCCTAAATTCAACGGAGGCACTGTGAAACAAATCCTTTCTCGTATTGCCCGGCCACTGGTGTGGTGCTTGCTCGTCAATAGCTTCTTGCTGGTTGGAGTAACCCGCAACGATTTCGTCGTGGAAGCGCAACGAACTGTGCGTCCCAACATCATTGTCATTATGTCCGACGATATGGGCTATTCCGATTTGGGCTGTTACGGCGGCGAGATGAATACACCGAATCTGGATGCGCTGGCGAAGAACGGTTTGCGCTTTACGCAATTTTACAACACAGCGCGTTGCTGTCCGACGCGCGCGAGTTTGCTAACGGGCTTGTATCCGCATCAGGCGGGCATCGGGCATATGATGGACGACCGCAACCACGACGGCTATCGCGGCGACTTGAATGAGCAATGCGTGACGATGGCGGAAGCGTTGCGTCCGGCGGGCTATGCGACGTACGCCGTCGGCAAGTGGCACGTCACCAAAGCCGTCAATCCCAAATCTGAAGCCGAGAAACGCAATTGGCCGACGCAACGCGGCTTCGATCATTTTTACGGCACGATTACGGGCGGCGGCAGCTATTGGGACCCCAGCACGCTGGTGCGCGACAACGCCCTCACGACGATTTACGCCGACCAGAAATATCAGCCAAACGAGCAGTTTTATTACACCGATGCGATCAGCGATAACGCCATCAAATACATCGCCGCGAACGAGCCGGCAAAGCCGTTTTTCATGTACCTGACCTACACTGCCGCGCACTGGCCGATGCACGCGCGCGAACGTGATATTGCGAAATACAAAGGCAAATACGATCAGGGCTATGAGCCAATTCGCAAAGCCCGCTACGAGCGGATGAAGAAGATGGGCTTGGTAGACGCGCGCTGGCCGCTGTCGCCGCAAGCGGGCGAGTGGGACAAGGTCAAAGACAAAGCCTGGGAAGCGCGCGGTATGGAAGTGTACGCCGCAATGATTGACAGCATGGATCAAGGCATCGGGCGCATCGTCGCCGAACTCAAACGGCGCGGGCAGTTCGACAATACAGTGATATTGTTTCTCCAGGACAACGGCGCGTGTGCTGAACTCAACGGACGCAATCTGACCGGGCCGAATGCCGCGAATCCGTATCACGAGCGTCCTGGCAAAGCGGTTTATCCTGCCATTGCCAAAGACGCGCAACACTATTTCGCTTCGATGCCGAAACAGACGCGCGATGGCCGCGCCGTCATTCTGGGGCCGAACGTGTTGCCAGGGCCGGATGATACGTTCATTGCTTATGGACAAGGTTGGGCGAACGTAAGCAATACGCCCTTCCGCGAATACAAACACTGGACGCACGAAGGCGGCATCTCGACGCCGTTGATTGCGCATTGGCCAAAAGGGATTACGGCAAAGCCGCGCAACCAATTCGTCACGACGCCCAGCCACTTGATTGACATTATGGCGACCGTAATTGACCTCAGCGGCGCGAAATATCCGACCGAACATCACGGCCAAAAGATTCAGCCGATGGAAGGCGTCAGTTTGCGTCCGGCGTTCGCGGGCCAAACGATTCAGCGGGCGCAGCCGATTTTCTGGGAACACGAAGGCAACGCGGCAGTCCGCGCCGGCAAGTGGAAACTCGTTGCCAAAGAAAATCAGCCGTGGGAACTCTATGACATCGAAGCCGACCGCAGCGAGATGAATAACCTCGCGGCGCAACAGCCAGGCAAAGTGAAAGAAATGGCGGCGCAATGGGAGACGTGGGCGGCGCGGGCGAACGTGTTGCCGCTGGGAACATGGCGGGCACAGGTGCGCTAAATGCGGGGAGAGGGAACCGCAAGCCCCACTTCAACGTGTCCCGCAAATTATTGACGATACTGGGCAATCTGCCGTATGCCGAATATTGGTAACGCTGTTAGCAGATCGGAGGAGGAAAAGAGGATACCTCCAGTGCCAATCCCCGCTATTGACTTTTTACGGCTACTTGTGTAAATGTTTCCACAATGGCAACAGCAACCATCAAAGACGTGGCGAAAAAAGCAGGCGTCAGCACCGCGACGGTTTCGCGGGTGCTGAATAATGCTGGCTATTTTGACGCCGAGACGGCGCAGCGGGTCAAGGAAGCCGCTGAAACACTTGGCTATCGCCGCAATGTGCATTGGGAACGACTGGTGCGCAAGGAATCACGCACGGTTTGTTTTTTGCTGGGCAATCGTGAATCGCTCAACTCGACGCAGGTCAAAATGTTGCTGGCCTGTGAACGGGTGATGGCGGAGGCGGGCTACGATGTTGTCTTTTCACTCTATCGCTACGATTTGGCAACGAACGCGGGGAATTTGTCATTGCCACGCTTGATTGCACAGCAAGGCTCAGTGGATGGTGTCATTCTGGCGGGCGTACATCACGACAACTTTCTCAATGCGCTCGACAAACTGAAACTACCGTATGTCATCGTCGGCAACACCTACATCGGTCACAAAGAAAAACTGAAGAAAGATGCTATCGTCTATGATGATGTGTCGGGCTGTTTTGAAGCCATTGAGTATCTGATCCGCCTGCGCCATCAGCGCATCGCGTTTGTCGGCAATACGAAATTGCCGTGGTTCCAGCGTCGCTATGAAGGCTATCAGAAAGCGATGAAAAAAGCCGGACTGAGTGAAATTACCGTGACGGAAGATTGGAACGTGCATTACATCGAATATGGCAAACTGGCGGCGGCGGAACTGTTGCGCCGGGCGACGCCACCGACGGCGATCTTCAGCGGGAATGACGAAATTGCGGGTGGCATCTGGAAAACGCTGCTCAGTCGCGGCGTCGCCATGCCACGCGAAATCAGTCTGGTCGGCTTTGGCGACCGCGAAGAGTTC
>JAYSTY010000377.1:0-14997 GCA_043719385.1 Blastocatellia bacterium
TAGGCGGATAACGGCGAGAGTTATTAGAGCGTTTGCGAGACATGGGGAAAAATCAAAAGGCAAGAGGCAAATACCGAAAGGCAAAAGTAAAAAAGGGCTGGCCCGCCGCTTTTGTCTTTGGATATTTGCCCCTGACCCGATAAAAGCTGAAGCTGTTTTTGATTAAATTCCGCTCCGAGGCTTAATTATTTCACTTTGTCGTCAGGCTGAAGTTTTTTTTTCTTCAGCCTCTTCACTATCGTCGCTGACGGCTTTCTTAAAATTGCGGATGCTTTCGCCCATCCCTTTCGCTAAAGAAGGAAGGCGCGAGCTACCGAACAGCAAAAGAACAATGACGAGAATGATGATTAATTCTGTAGTGCCAAGTCCAAACATATATTTTATCTCCTCTGGTCAATCATTGTACGTGGGCAATATGGGGGTGTCAATTTAGTTAACAGTTGGTGATCGGTGTTGAGCGATTAATTGAAGTTTACTTCATTAAAGTGCTATATTGCCTGCTCACCGAGAATATTAACCCCGTTCTTTCTGAACCAAGACAAGGAGTTGTGAGTTATGGCTGAAGACAACAGCGGAGACAAACTAATTTATTTATTGATCGGCGCAGGCATGGGCGCGATTGCGGCTTTGCTGTTCGCTCCGAAAGCAGGCAGTGAATTACGCGCGGATCTCGCCGACGCTGCCAAACGCAGCGCGGATCAGGCCCGCGATCAGGCGCGTCTGGTGGGCGAACGTGCCACTGAGTATTACCAGAACAGTACTGAATACGCGACGGAAGTGGCATCTAAGAGCAAGGAAGCGTTAAATGATATTACCGAACGCAGCAAAGAAGCGATCAGTGATATTACGGAGCGTGGCAAAGATGTTGTGAATCGTCAAAAGGCTTCGGTTGCTGCCGCGATTGAGGCAGGCAAACAGGGCTATCGGGAAGCAAAGTTGAATGACATCGCTAAATCAGGCGCGTCATCAGGCGCAGCCTACGACGAAAACTAAACTGCAAAGTTGCCGGATGCTGAATGTCAAAGACTGACCACTTAGTTTTGATCAACAGCATCCGGCAACTCTTCTCTCACTAATTACTCCAGTGGAAAAATACTTAATTATAATTCTGGTCATCGTCACGTTTCTGTTGATCGTTCAGGCAGTCGTTTTCATTGGCTTTTACTTGCTGGCGAAACGCGTCGTTGAGTTGGTCGAGCGCGTCGGTCAATTGCAAACCCGTGCTGAATACCTGCTTAAAAACACCGAACCGGTCGTCCAGATGTCGCAACAGGTAATGATTGAATTTAAAGAAGCGGCGGGGTATTTTTCGCAGGGTGCACAACATATCAACGCCATTGTCGAAATGGCACGAGACGAAGCCGCCGAAGTGAAAAGCTTATTGGGTGATACCACCGCGACGGCCAGGCGTGAATTAGAAAAAGCTAAATTGCGTGCCGAGCAGGTGCAAAACACCCTGGTAATGACCACCGATCAATTTCAACGCACCGCAGAAATTGTGCAGCATAGTGTGCTGGAACCTGCCCGCGAATTTTCGTACATTATGGCTGGTGTGCGCCGCGCCCTCGAAGTCCTGACCGCTGGAAAGAGTTTGCCCGTCAATCGTGCCCATCAGGATGAAGAACTCTTCATTTGAAATCAATGTGAGTCGGGCCGCAAATTGCCAGGCAACGAATTGACCACTACACCTGCATAGTGTAAGTTTACAAGTAATGCACCCGTAGCTCAGTTGGATAGAGTGTCAGCCTCCGAAGCTGAAGGTCCCGCGTTCGAATCGCGGCGGGTGTACCAAAATTTTCATAGTGTTCTCCATCACTTCAAGAGGGATACTCAAACGAGTATCCCTCTTTTCTTAGCGAAATGTTATCAGCGACGTATCCAGTAAATGCGGTGTAGCATTCAACGTGTAAAGCTGCAAAGTATCATCACGCAATTTTAAGGTTGTCATCCCGGTGCAATTCCAAAATCTTTTCACTCGTCAGATGCAAGACAGCGCCCCTTGAGAGCAGATAAAGCTTCGCGTTCACGAAATTAAAAATCAGTCCACGATTCAAAACCCTCAGCCGGAAAACGAGCTTCAGGCGAGGCCAGCATCACCGTACCTTTTATCGCATGAGCATTGTCAGTCAAAGCAATTTGCAATGTTCCGAGCAGCTTCACCTTGTTTGAATTTATTCCAACATTTAGCAGTGATAATTTTGAGAATGCCTGATTAAGGGAATCATTTTGGTTGCCTTAGGATGATGAGAAATTATGAGGATAAAAGGAAGCGGTAGCGAGTAAAATTAACGCACGTAAAAACTAATGCGCGGGTGGTTATTTTTCCAGCATACGCAGCAAAGAGCAATAAAATAAGGGGTGGTTGCCCACCCCTTATTCAAGTTCGAGAAAATTGAGAAGTTTATTACTTCTTCTTTGCTGCTGCTTTTTTAGCAGGCGCTGCCTTTTTAGCAGGTGCTGCTTTTTTGGCAGGTGCTGCTACTTTTTTAGCAGGTGCTGCTTTTTTGGCAGGTGCTGCTGCTTTCTTGGCAGGTGCTGCTTTCTTGGCAGGTGCTGCTTTTTTTGCTGGCATAAGTTTTTTGCTCCTTTCTTTCGTTGTTCACTGGCCCACTTACATAACCACAAAATGTTGTATTGTTTTTATGCTTGTGGACTACAGCAATAAACATACAAGATGAGGATGCTTATAAACTTGTTCACAACATGATGTCAACATTTTTTTTGGTCATGCTGCGGGCATAAATGATTAAGCATCTTAAATAAAAAACTCATGCCTCCCGGTAACCTCCCGCATCAAATTATTGATGGCAATAAGACCCGCATGAACATTGCCTGAAATCCACATCGTAGTTTTCATTCCTGATCTTCATCATTCATTCTTCAGCCCTCATCGCTGCAAAAAAAAATTCATTGTCACTAATTATTTATCAGCACCTGCCGCATAAATTTTTCTTTCTCACACATGACTTTCATCTATTGTCATCAACCTCACAAGGGATACATAATTACGTTTGCTATTTCATTAATGATTTTTTTCATCTATCACGAAGGAGACAACATGCGTATCTCAGGTTCACCTCGCATCATCACAATAGCCCTGTCAATATTGGCTTTTCTGCTCATCGCACAACCATTTATGGCAGTAATAAATTTCTCTTCGCAAGCACAAGCGCAAAACTGGGAAGAAAAATTTCGCGCCTTGCCTCGCGCCGATTTATTGAAAGATTACATGCGGGAATTAAGCGCAGAGCCACATCATCTAGGCTCTGCACGTGATCAGCAAAATGCAGAATGGCTGCGCGATAAATTCAAATCGTGGGGACTTAATACAACCATCGAAGAATATCAGGTACTCTTTCCGACACCAAAAGAACGTGTGCTTGAATTGCTTGCGCCAACAAAATTTGTTGCGAAGCTGAAAGAGCCGGCCATCGCTGAAGACCCTGATTCTACTGATCAAAATCAGCTTCCAACCTACAACGCTTATTCTGGCGAAGGCGATGTCACCGCGCCGCTCGTGTATGTGAATTACGGAATTCCTGCTGACTATGAAGCGCTTGAAAAAATGGGCGTGAGTGTGAAAGGCAAAATCGTCATTGCACGTTATGGTGTGAGTTGGCGCGGCATCAAACCAAAGGTTGCATATGAACATGGTGCGATTGGTTGCTTGATTTATTCTGATCCAAAGGAAGATGGATATTACCAGGGTGATGTTTACCCAACAGGCTCATACCGCAACGAAGATGGCGTCCAGCGCGGCTCTGTGATGGACATGCCTGTTCACCCTGGCGATCCGTTAACACCTGGTGTAGGCGCTACAAAGACTGCGAAACGCCTCTCGCGTGAGGAAGCAAAAACAATTCTCAAAATTCCTGTGCTGCCAATTTCTTATGGCGATGCCTTGCCATTGCTCAAACAATTGCGCGGCGCGATTGTGCCTGATGCATGGCGCGGCGCATTACCAATCACATATCACGTCGGTGGTAACGATGATGTCAAAGTGCATCTCAAACTTTCCTTCAACTGGACACAAGCCACAACGTATAACGTGATCGCACGCATTACTGGCAGCACGTATCCTGATGAATGGATCATTCGCGGCAATCATCACGATGCGTGGGTGAATGGCGCTGATGATCCCGTCAGTGGTTTAGTTTCTGTGCTGGAAGAAGCGCGTTCATTTGGTGAATTACTCAAGCAGGGATGGAAGCCAAAACGCACCATGATTTTTTGCGCGTGGGATGGTGAAGAGCAGGGCTTGCTCGGCTCCACCGAATGGGTTGAAGATCACGCCGCAGAACTCACACAAAAAGCTGTGGCCTATATCAATACAGATTCGACGGGCAAAGGCACGCTTGGTATTGCCGGTTCGCATACGCTCGAACATTTTATGAATGATGTGGCGCGTGCGGTGAATGATCCGAAAGGCAAAGGCTCCGCATGGGATGCACAAAAAGCGGCGCGTGAAAAAGCAGCGACGACAGACGAAGCAAAACGCGAGTTGCGCGAACGTGGTGACCTTCGCATCAGTGCGTTAGGCTCCGGTTCTGATTACACTGCCTTTATTGATCATCTTGGTATTGCGTCCTTAAACTTAGGATTCAGTGGTGAAGGTGGCAGCGGCATTTATCATTCGATTTACGACTCGTTTTATTGGTATACAAAATTCTCTGACGGAGATTTTACACATACGCGAGCGCTGGCACAGGTTGCAGGTACAGCGATGATGCGCCTGGCCGATGCCGAAGTCCTGCCATTTGAATTCACGAACCTCGCCGATACAATCAGCAATTATGCCGATGATGTGGCTAAATTATTAACCGCGAGCAAACCACTAACGAAAATTGATTTGCAGCCACTGCGCAATGCCGTAGAAAAAGTACGCAGCAGCGCAAATGGTTATGATCGTGCCTTGCGTGGGCAGCTTGCGAGCGGCAAAAAAATTGCGGACGTAAAAGCACTCAATCGTTTGCTCTATCAATCCGAGCGAAAATTATTGTCGGACGCAGGACTGCCACGTCGCGACTGGTTCAAACATCAAATTTACGCGCCAGGATTTTATACCGGCTATGGCGTGAAAACGTTGCCAGGCGTGCGTGAAGCGTTGGAACAAAAATACTGGGACGAAGCAAGCGCACAAACACTCATCAGCAGCAAAACGATTGAAGCGATGGCTGCGCAAATTGATGAGGCGGTGAAGCAATTGCAATAACGCTGGGAGCGCACGCAGCTTGCGTGCAAGTAGCGAGTGTAACGAGGCTACGATCTGACACTTCCTCGCAAAAACAGTTGCGGTCGTTTCACTCCGCAACAGCATGTAAGCTGCGTGCGTTCCCGGCGCAAAATATTTTTGTTGACCCGTGCAACGAAAATCGGTATTTTCGTTTCCTCATTAATTAACAACGGTGACAGCTATGTTTGTACTCAAGTTTTACAATTCCTGATTTCTTCTCTACGTCGCAATAAAACGGCGACAACCTCTTCGTGTATCCAAATTTAAGATTCCGAATCCTGGTTGACGACTCCGATCATTATTGAACGAGGAGTTTTTCGACCTGCGTCCTGCGCTTTTAGCTGCGCAAGGCGGCTTTCAGTGCGTCTGCCCATGCAGCAGGCGTGCGCTTGTTATTGCAATGAACAAAGAAAACTTTTTTAGCGAAGCCCTGTGCCAGCCTGCTGACGTGTTGCCTTATTACGTCAGTCAAAAACTGGCAGAGAAATATCCCGAAACACCAATCCTCGAAGGCGAAGACATCAGCTTTGAGATTGAAGCTTACGAACGTGACGGACAATGTGATGTGGTTTGCGTGAGCCTGCTTCACAATCAAATCAAAACGAAGTGGAAGGGCGTGGGCAAAAAGCTTCAGCGCCAGTATGAAAATGCGTGGCTCAGCATCATCTGGCAGGAACACATCATTGATGTCGTCCTGATGACATTTGTTAATGAAGGCTACCGCACACGTTTCCACTGGATCGTGGCGGAGTCGCGTGAAATTGCCGAGAACTTTTTCCGTGCCGTTTGTGACTGGTCAAGCGAAACACGCGGTGAGATTTTAGTGTTTGATGAAGGCTGGTGGGAAAAAGATGAAGAGCTTTATGCCGCCGTCAAACGCGCCTCATTTGATGATTTGATTTTGCCTGATAATTTGAAGCAGGGAATCATTGATGATTTCAATCGGTTTCTGGCGGCGCGGGAAACTTACGAGCAACACGGCATTCCGTGGAAACGCGGCGTATTGTTAGTGGGGCCGCCTGGCAACGGCAAAACGCATACCGTCAAAGCTATCGTCAATCACCTCGGCTTGCCGTGTCTGTATGTAAAAACTCTTACTTCACGGTGCGGGGCTGAGGTTTCGCTGCAAAGAATCTTTGCGCGGGCGCGGCAAATCAAACCGTGCCTGATCGTGATGGAAGATATTGATGCGCTCATCAACAACAACACGCGCTCATTTTTTCTGAATGAACTGGACGGCTTTGCCGAAAATAACGGCGTGTTAGTGTTGGCGACGACCAACTATCCCAAAAAACTTGATCCGGCAATGGTGAATCGTCCCAGCCGTTTCGACCGCAAATATCATTTCGGCTTGCCGGAAAAAAATGAACGGTTGAAATACCTGCGCACGTGGAGTGAAAAGCTGCACAACGATGCCCGTTTATCAGAGGAAGTATTGTTGCGTATTACCAAACAGACCAAAGGATTTTCGTTTGCTTATTTGAAAGAGCTGGTGCTGTCATCATTGATGCAATGGGTAGAAAACCCGACGAAAGGTTTGATGGATACAGTGATGACCGAACGTGCGACAAAATTGCTGGAACAGA
This sequence comes from Blastocatellia bacterium, assembly GCA_043719385.1. GTDB lineage: Bacteria > Acidobacteriota > Blastocatellia > RBC074 > RBC074 > JAFDVL01. The sequence goes on from JAYSTY010000377.1 coordinate 6,820, forward strand.
TGAAAACGACAGATAAAAAGAGCGCGGCAGACTAAGAGGGTTAATAAGACTTTCTCATCCACGAAGCCACACGAAGGTTCACGAAGAAGAGAAGAAGAATAGAAGTAAGCGAACCGAGGCAGATCGTCAAGACGCAGGCGATTTATCCTGTTCACCTTGTCAATCCTGTCAAAAAATTCTTTCTCTTCTTCGTGCTGTTTCGTGTGGCTTCGCGGAAAAATGTTTTCCTGGACTCGCTAGAAAACAGTGATTTTATTTTCGTTATCTTCCTAAACGCTTGAATTACGGCTGAGCCAAAATCATAATTCGCCCGCTTGCTGTAGTTAAAAAATATTTGCCCATTCCAGAAGGAGACATTCACCATGCGCTCACTGCGTATTTCTTCGTTGCTTTTCTTACTATTAATTTTCGCTTCATTTGCGCTGGCCCAGGACGCTAAACCTGAAGAAGCCAAAAAACCTGATCCGATGACGAGCGCGTTCGCTGGCTTGCGGCTGCGTTCTATTGGCCCCGGCATCACTGGCGGGCGCGTGTCGGCCTTCGCGGTTGATCCGGCTGATCGGGCAAAATATTTCGTTGCGGTTTCCTCCGGCGGAGTATGGAAGACAATCAACGCAGGCACGACGTGGACTCCGGTGTTTGATAACTATGGCTCGTTTTCGATAGGCGCGATTACGCTTGATCCAAAAGATTCCAGCGTCGTCTGGGTGGGCTCAGGCGAACTGAATTCACAACGCAGCGTCGCGTATGGCGATGGCGTTTACAAATCCGAAGACGGCGGCAAGAGCTTTCGCAAGGTCGGGCTGGAGAAATCCGAACATATTGGTCGCATTGTGGTTGATCCGCGCGATTCAAAAGCCGTTTATGTCGCCGCGCAAGGGCCGTTGTGGGGGCCGGGAGGTGAGCGCGGATTATTCAAGACGACAGATGGTGGCAAGACATGGAAGAACATTCTCAACCTCAGCGAAAACACTGGTGTGACCGAAGTCGTAATTGATCCGTCAAATCCTGACATTGTTTACGCCGCTTCGTGGCAACGGCGTCGTCATTATTACACCTTAATAAATGGCGGGCCGGAAAGCGCTTTGTATAAATCTACGGATGCAGGAGCGACGTGGACAAAACTGCGCGTGGGTTTGCCAACAGGCGAGATGGGGCGCATCGGCATTGCTGTTTCGCCGGTGGACACGAATTATGTTTACGCGACGATTGAAGCGGAAGGCGACCAGAGCGGCATCTTTCGTTCCAAAGATCGCGGCGCAACCTGGGAAAAAATGAATTCACAAATCGCGCAGGGAATGTATTACGGACAAATTTTTTGCGACCCCAAAGAGGTGGATCGGATTTACCTGCCCAACGTAATTTTTCAATGTTCAGATGATGGGGGACGCACGCTCAAACCGCTCGGCGAAAGATCAAAACACGTGGACAATCACGCCATTTGGATTGATCCCAAAAACACTGATTATTATCTGGTAGGTTGTGACGGCGGCGTGTATGAAAGTTTTGATCGCGGCGCGACCTGGCATTTCAAAGCGAACATGCCGATCACGCAATTTTATGATGTCGCCGTTGATAATGCGGCGCCGTTTTATAACGTTTGTGGCGGGACACAGGATAACAATAGCTGGTGCGGCTCCTCGCGCAGCCGCAGCGCCTCCGGCATTGCCAATTCTGATTGGTTCGTCACCCAGGGCGGCGACGGATTTCACACGCGCATTGATCCCGAAGACCCGAACACGATTTACGCGACGTTGCAATACGGCGTCGTGGTGCGCTTTGACAAGCGAACAGGTGAACGAGTGGGCATTCAGCCCAAAGAAGGCAGGGGCGAGCCTGCGCTGCGCTGGAATTGGGACTCACCGTTACACATCAGCCCGCATTCCCACACCAGAATTTATTTTGCTGCCAATAAACTTTTCCGCAGCGATGATCGCGGCGATAGCTGGAAAGCCATCAGCCCCGATCTCACGCGCCAGCTTGATCGCAATACCTTGCCCGTGATGGGAAAAATTTGGGGGCCGGATGCCGTCGCTAAAAATCAATCAACGGCGGCTTACGGCAACATCTCCGCCATCAGCGAATCGCCAAAAAAAGCAGGCTTGATTTACATCGGCACGGATGATGGCCTGGTCAATGTCACCGAAGATGGCGGTCAGAACTGGCGCAAAACAGACAAGATTAATGGTGTGCCGGAAAACGCTTATGTCACGCGCATTCTCGCTTCACAGCACGATGCGAACCTGGCGTATGCACTTTACAACAATCATCAAAATTCTGATTTCGCACCGTATATTGTGAAGACGACAGATGCGGGCAGAACCTGGACACTGATTGCAAATAACCTGCCAAAAAATCATCCGTTGTGGGCGATTGCCGAAGATCACGTCAATCCCAATTTATTATTTGTCGGAACAGAATTCGGATTATTCGTCACGCTGGATGGCGGCCAAAAATGGACGCAGTTAAAAGGTGGGTTGCCCACGATTGCGGTGCGCGACCTCGCCATTCAAAAACGCGAAAATGATTTGGTCGTCGGAACCTTCAGACGAGGAATTTATATCCTTGATGATTACACGCCGCTGCGTCTGGCAAGCGAAAAAATTCTGGCGCAGGAGGCGCATCTTTTCCCCGCCAAAGACGCGCTGATGTACATCCAGTCAGCACCAATTGGCGGACGCGGCAAAGCGTTTCAGGGCGAGAGTTATTACACCGTCGAAAATCCCTTTGGCGCGACTTTCACGTACTTTCTGAAAGATGCGCTCAAGATAAAGAAACAATTGCGCAAAGAAGCGGAAAAGAAAGGCGCTACACCTTATCCGAGCAAAGAACAATTGGTTGCCGAAGACGAAGAGGAAGCGCCGATGGTTGTCCTAACCGTGACTGACGCCGACGGTAATGTTGTGCGGCGCTTGAATGGCGCACCGCAGGGCGGCATTGCGCGGGTCATGTGGGATTTGCGCTATCCGGCAACGCAGCTTGCGCCGCCACGTCCACCGGGGGCAGTAGATTTAGAAGAAATTTTCGGTGGCGCTCCGTCAGGTCATTTAGTCATGCCGGGCAAATATACGGTCACGCTGGCACAACGCAGCAACGGCGCGTGGAAACAGCTTGGCGCACCACAATCATTCAATGTCGCGACAGAAGGCTTAAATACAATGGCAGCGGCTGATCGCAAATCCTTGTTCGAGTTCCAGCAAAAAGTCGCTAAGTTACAACGCGCCGTGAGCGGTTCGTTGTCGGCGGCAAATGAACTTAAAGCGAAGCTGGCAACAGCCCGACGCGCCTTAATGGAAACCCCTTCCACCAGCGACAAATTGCTTGACGAAGTAGTCAGCCTGGATCAGCGCGTGAATGATTTTCTTAAGGTCATGCGGGGCGATAATGCCTTGCGCGCACGCCAGGAATTTTTGCCGTCGTCAATCAGCGAGCGGGTCAACGGTATCGTCAGCGAACAACGCGCATCTACCTCCAGTCCGACGCAAACGCATCTCAACGAATACAATATTGCCGCCCAGGAATTTGAGAGCGAACTCAAAAAATTGCGGGCGCTGGTTGAAGTTGACTGGGCGAAATTAGAAAAACAAATGGAAGCGATTGGCGCTCCGTGGACGCCAGGCCGAGTGCCAACTTGGAATAACAATTAAGCAGCATAAAAAGCAGGGCTGGATGCCGAGCAACCAAACAAACTAGAATCATTCTTTGAGGCTGCTCATAGTTAACTCAATTTTATTGTTAGTCGGACTAATTTGATTTATCCTTTTCCCGCACAATAAACATTAGTTTCAAAGGTAAAAATATGATTGAAGTAAAAAAAGCTGTCTCAACTGCCGTGGATAAGATTAAGGAGGTATACGGTCAGGAACCTGAGAATCTCTTGCTGGAGGAAATCGAACAGTCAGAAGATGCCAGGTACTGGTTAATAACTTTAGGTTTTACAGCTCCTGCGCCAATGAATCCTAAAAACGATTTGCAGAAAATCAGCTTCGCGCTGAGACCTCCTGTTAGAGTGTATAAAGTATTTAAGATTGACTCAGCCTCTGGTAATTTTGTTTCAATGAAGATAAGAGAGGCACAGACTGCGTGAATGAGTACGCTGCAACCTTAATTCACCGTTACCGCGATACAGGAGTACTAATTGATACCAATTTACTCTTGCTTTATCTTATCGGCACATACGATCCTGAAAAAATTTCGGCATTTAAAAAAACCTGTGAATTTAATTTGGAAGACTTTAGATTACTAGACCAACTTATTGGTTTCTTCCCTAAAATTTTCACCACACCTCATATTTTGACCGAAGTTAGTGATTTTGCCGCTCAGTTCAAATCTACTGACAAAGCTAAAATCAACTCAGCCTTATTCGAGGTATTTACTCAGTTAATCAGTAGCTTTGGTGAGATTTACGAAGCAAGCTCCAGCATCTCGAAAAAACCGGAGTTTCTCCTCTTCGGCCTGGCAGATGCAGGCATCATTAGCAGCGGTAAAAAGTATCTGGTGTTAACCAACGATTCTCACCTTTATGGGTATTTGCAAGGTAAAGGCATTGATACTATCAATCTTAACCATCTAAAGACTCTGACCTAAAACAGTAGACCCAGTTTTTGTAATGACATGAGAAAGAAGATTCAAACTATTGCCCGTCGCGCATTCATCAAAACGTTGCCAGTCGCAGGCATTGCCTTAACAAATCCTGATCTGTATGCCCAGGCAGCGCAACAACCGCCAGCACCGCAAAAAATCACGAAAGAAATTTTGCATACGTCCGAGCAAATCATTGGCATCGAATTGACCGATGCGCAGGAAGCGATGGCGCTGAATAACGTCAATCAAAATCTTGTGCGTTATGAAACGCTACGCAAAATTAATGTGCCGCTCGACACACCGCTGGCGACTTCGTTTCATCCGGCGTTGCCGGCAAAAAAATTGACTATGCAAACGCCACAACGCGGCAAGCTCAAGGCTGGCAAAGTCGAAATTCCGAAATACAGTTCGCTCGAAGAGCTTGCCTTTTGTTCCGTCGCGCAATTGTCCGAACTCGTCCGTACCAAAAAAGTTTCTCCGGTTGAGTTGACGAAAATGTATCTGGCGCGGCTGAAAAAATATTCGCCGAAATTGCTGAACGTCGTCACGCTGACGGAAGAACTCGCGCTAAACCAAGCCGCAAACGCCGAAGCCGAAATCAAGCGCGGCAAATATCGCGGGCCGTTGCACGGCATCCCGTGCGGCGTGAAAGATTTGTTCGCGACGAAAGGCATTCCGACTACATGGGGGGCGGAGCCGTACCGTAATCAGATGATTGATTATGATTCGACGGTAGTTGAACGATTGCGCGATGCAGGCGCAATTTTATTGGCAAAACTTTCGATGGGAGCCTTAGCACAAGGCGGCAGATGGTTCGGCGGAATGACGCGCAACCCGTGGCAGCCGGAAGAAATTCAGCAGGGTTCCAGCGGTTCATCTGCGGGTTCTGCTTCGGCAACGTCCGCGGGCTTAGTCGGCTTTGCCATCGGCACTGAAACGCTCGGCTCAATCGTCTCGCCTTCGTCAAAATGTGGCGTAGCGGGTTTGCGCCCGACATACGGGCGCGTGAGCCGTTACGGCGCGATGGCGCTGAGTTGGACAATGGATAAAGTCGGCCCGATTTGTCGCAGCATCGAAGATTGTGCACTCGTGCTGGACGCAATTTACGGCGCAGACGGGCGCGACGAAACAACGCTCGACGTGCCATTTAATTGGACGCCAGACACAAATATTTCCAAGCTGAAAATTGGTTATCTCAAAACTGAATTTGAAAGCGGCGCTGACGAGCAACGCAAAAAAATGTACGCCGAAGCGTTGGACGCATTGCGCAGCGCAGGCGCAAAATTGGAGCCGTTGGAATTACCGAAATTTTCTACGGACAGTTTGCGTATTATTTTGACGGCAGAAGCGGCTACCGCCTTTGACGATTTGACGCGCGACAGCGGCATTAATCAGCTTTCGGGGCAAAGTCCAAACGACTGGCCAAATTCATTTCGCTCGGCGCGATTTATTCCGGCGGTGGAATATTTACGCGCACAACGTGCTCGTACTTTGCTGATGCGCGAGATGGATACGCTGATGCAAAATTGGGATGCGTTTGTTTCGCCTGCGCCAGGCAGCGCGAGTTTGCTGATTACAAATTTGACCGGGCATCCGCAAGCCGTATTGCCGTGCGGCTTCCTCAACAATTTGCCGCAAGCGCTAATGTTTACAGGCAAATTGTACGACGAAGTAACGCCGCTGCGTGTTGCGCTGGCGTATGAAAAAGCAACGAAGTGGCATACGATGCATCCGAAACTTGATTGACCCATCCACGAAGGCACACGAAGGAACACGAAGAGGGAGCCAAACCTGATTTACAAGTTTGACAAGAATGTTTGTTCTGAATCCTATAAATTTTGTCAGATTTCTTCGTGTTTCTTTGTGTGCTTTCGTGGAGGAAAAATCTGAAGGAAAATTATGCCGAAAACAATTCTCATCACAGGCTCATCATCAGGCATCGGTAAAGCGACTGCGATTTACTTTGCTGAGCAAGGCTGGAACGTAATTGCCACGATGCGCACGCCTGAAAAAGCTGGCGATTGGGCAAACCACAACAATATCACCTTGAAGCGGTTGGATGTGCTTGAGCTTGATTCAATCAAACAAGCGATCAATGAAACAACCAATAAATTCGGTAAGATTGATGCGGTAGTGAACAACGCAGGCTACGGTTTAGTCGGGCCGTTTGAGGCTTCGACGGACGAGCAAATCAGACGGCAATTCGACACGAATGTTTTTGGATTGATGAATGTGTGCCGCGAGATTTTGCCGCATTTTCGTGAACAGCGCGACGGCCTCATCATCAACGTAGCCTCAATGGGCGGACGCTTGACCTTTCCACTCTACAGCCTTTATCACGGCACAAAATGGGCAGTCGAAGGATTTTCCGAAGCGTTGCAATTCGAGTTGCAGCCCTTCAACATCCGCGTCAAAATTATCGAGCCTGGCGCGATCAAAACGGATTTTTATGATCGTTCGATGGACGTGATGTCAAAGCCCGGCTTAACCGCTTATGATAGTTATGTCAACAAGGCGATGCCGAATATGAATAAATTTGGCGCGACCGCGCCGGGGCCGGAAAAAGTTGCGGCAGTGATTTTCAAAGCGGCTACGGATGGTTCGGGAAAATTGCGGTATCAAATAAATTCCGCGCCGCTCCTGGCACTGCGAAGATTGTTACCGTTGTCCCTGTTCCAAAACATCGTGCGTAAGGTAGTCTTGAAGTAATGAAACATTCACTGCTCCAACAAGTACAGCATCTGTGGCATATCATTCGTGCGGTGCTGCGCGGCTACACGACAGGGCAACCGCCAGATGAAGAGCGTCCAAAAAAGAGTTGTTGTTAAGGAAATAAATTATGGGGCTTGCACAAACGATACCTTTTTATACGATTGAAGAATACCTTGCGATGGAGCGTGAAGCACTCGAACACCACGAATACATTGACGGTGAAATCTTTGTGATGGCAAGTGAGAACGAGTCTCATTCGTTGATTACCATTAATCTGGCAGCAGAAATAGGAACACAACTCAAAGGCCGTGATTACGCGGCGCTCTCGCCGAACATGAAAGTTCGCAGCGGCCCCGACCAAAAATTTTCGCGGTCGCTCAAAGGATTTTTTTCTTACGCTGACTTGATGGTAGCGTGTGGCAAACGGCTTTATCACAACGATCATAAAGACGTTTTATTAAATCCAAAAGTTATCATTGAAATCCTTTCCTCAACTACGGAGGCATTTGATCGCGGTGAAAAATTTCGTCGTTACAGAAAATGGATTTCGACGTTTACTGATTATTTGCTGGTCTCACAAACTGAGCCGCTCGTCGAACATTTCTCACTTGATAAAAGTGGGTTCTGGGTGTTGCGAGCTACGGTTGCGGAGTTAACAGAAACTGTAAAAATTCCTTCGATTGGCTGTGAATTAAAAATGGCGGAAATTTACGACCGCGTTGCATTTCCTGTTGTCAGCGAAGAAGAAGAAGAAAAACCTAAACGCAAACGGCAGCCTCGGAAAAATAGAGCTTAAGTACAAGTGGACAGGCTTTAGCTTTTATTGGCTTACAGACTGATGTTACGCAGATAGAATATTAACCATTGAAGATGGTGACAGCG
>JAYSTY010000378.1:0-14944 GCA_043719385.1 Blastocatellia bacterium
CTCATCGGTCATCGTCAAACGATAAACTTTTTTCCTGCCCTGCGGAAAAACACCGAGGACTTCGATGGGCTTGCCATTGGAGCCGATAACGAAATCGCCAATTTTAATTTCTCCCATTTTGCGCCAGCCCTGGGGCGTCAATAACAGGCTGTCCAAAGTTTGTGCACGACCACGCATGAACGCCAGGGGCGCAACTTCGATCACACGCTTTTCTAAAAAGCTGGTCACGCGTTCATGATCCATTACATCAAACAGCGCGTCATAAATCGGGCGCAGATACGGGTCAACTTTGTCCTGTAAATCTCCAGGGAGGAAGCCGAGTTTTTCTCCAGCCTCAACGGCAGGACGCGCCAGAATAATACGATTCACCTGCTTACTCATCAGGTACTGCACCGCCATTGCCACCGCCAGATACGTGTTGTGATTGATGAATCCGTTGGCGACAAAACTATGCGTTCCGGGCACGGTCAAATCAAAAACCTCGGCGCAGGATGATTCAATACTGGAAATTTCGGCAAAGAATAATCGTTGGTCGAGCAGTTGTCCGAGTTGAGGCACAGTACCCGGAGCCGTAGCGACGGGGTCTGACGTTCGCAGGGCAGCCGTGGCAGCTACCACTTGCAGTATATTACTCGGAGCCGTAGCGATGAGGTTCTGTCGTTGCGCACGTTTGCGCTCTAAACCAAAGCCAATCAATTCATCAAATTTATCAGCGTCGGCTCCGGTAATAGTCAGCAGATGAGAATCATCCTGTTGCAGTGATTTATTTGCGACGATCCCAAAATTAAGTAAGACAATCTGAATTTGCTGAATTAGCTTTTCAGCAACAGATGAAAGATTAATGACGGCAGCGTGGTTTTCGACTGTTCCATTAACGTCGAACAAGCCACGCAAAAATGCGGCAACGAGGTGCTGCGGAGCGGTCAGGATTGCCTGCGGAATCCGTTTCGGTTCTGTCCTCTTTGATACGCCCAGGTGAAGCAGTAGTTGATAAAAATGCAAACTGACATCTGAGCTTGTTTGATCCTCAGAAAATGCAGGCAGCCCCACTCGTTTAGCGAAGGATTGCCAGAGTGCAACGATTGGTTCATCCGCCGTTGTGAGGCTGATGTGATTTGGTTGCGTCAGGCATCCGTCACCGACAATCACGCCCAACAAATATGCCAATTCGTCATCCAGTTCAGTCAGGTTAATCGGCTTGGATAAATCCTGCTTGCCGTTTGGGCTGTCAATAAAATTAATTGTTGTGCGCATTCCGAACATTTGTTGTCCGCGCTGCAAAGTTAAGACATCGCCAATTTTTAATTCGTCGGCGCGCCGCCATTCAAGCTGACCAGCCGGACTCATTACCATGAGCGGATGCTCGGGCGTCGCTTCGATGCTGAAGCCGCCGCGAGTGGTGACGCGTAATGTTTTACTTTCACCGCCAGAGTAAATATGCGAAGTATTTTCGGCGCCTGCCAAACCATGAATGGTAAGCGTTAAGGGTTGATACTGAGCGGCTTGTGTTGTTTTACCAAGCGCACCAATTTCCATCATTCCTTCGCTCGTCAATACCAGCGCATCAGCCGCGATACATTTGCCCGTACCCGCCGGACCGATCCCAAACACTACGTCATTTTTCTCAATCGCTTCGAGGTAACGACGCTGCATTGGCGTCCGCGCAGAAATTTGTTTGCGTCCGCCGGGATTGATGATTTTTTTGGGCGAGAGAAGTTCGCGTAAGGACTCACTTCGATCTTCGGCGATTTGCTTGAAGGCCTCACGCAATTCACCATCGCTGGGAGTTTTTCCTTCGCTGAATAGCTGACTGAAATCTTTGAGGATATGTTCGACGGTTGCCACATCGGCTTCGTCGCCTTCGACCAGGAGTTCGCCGCCCCGTCCTCCGACGCGGACACTGAGCAGGGATTCAAGGTACTTGATGTTTTGATCGTAAGGCCCAAATAAGGTTTCAAGGGCACGTTCAGGCAATGTGAATTTCAGTTCGCGCAGATTTAAAAGCTCCAAAAAAACTTAATGCAAGCATTCCGCTTGCGATCAGTGTTGCAACCAATTTTCCAAACAAATAATAACCGATTTTTGTTACGGCACATGAGCACTGCTGACAATTTTTTCTGCCGCCGCGATCATCGTTGGCGTGCTTTCTTTTGAATAAAAAGCTACGACTAATAAGATACCAGTTCCAGCGCGAATTATCACGGCTTTGCCCTGAAATTCCAATGGGGAATTAGCCCGAGGCTGACGAAAGAGGGTGCGCAAATCAATATAAGTTTTAATCTGGTCGCCCTCCTGAACCAGCCGCCGTGCGGTTTCGGTCAGTCCCTGCATGCCCGAACTATTGCCAATACTCTTAATCACCAGATCAACGATCAGATTGTTGTCGTAAGCCGGGCTATTGGCATTTTTCAAGCTGTTCCAAATCGCATGGGTAAAGGCGGCGTCTTCCTGCGAGCGAAAAATTGCTCCTGCATCAATGCGCTGTGTCTGTAAATCTTCAGCAGGCAGCGGGCCTCCACTCCAATAATTGGGGCGTTCAAAAGAATAGCCAAATGAACGGTCCTCAAATTTAAGATAACTGGAAGCTATCGCCGGAGCCGCCGCCGCCGCGACTGTTTCTTTGATTGGTTTCGGCAAGGCTGCCTCCGCAATTTTATTAACCGGAGTTTCCGTGGTCTTTGCGTCCGGTGTGTTCTCAGCCTTCTTATCACGTGGCGGTTTGACTTCACCGAATGGCGCCGGCAAGGACGGAGCTACCTTCAACGGTTTTGGTTCCGTCAGAGGAACCGTTTTTGGCACAGCATTGGTGGCTGGCATAGTTTGCTTTGGCTGCGATTGTGGAACAGGAATCGGTTTGCTTACATTCTCAGTTGTTGAAGTATTTACAACAGGTTTATTTGTCACATTACTGGCGGTTGGCGCTTTGACTTCGCGGAGTCTTTGGGCCGGCGGCGCTGGCGCAATTACGACAGATTTTTCCACTGGTTTGGGTTGTGCCTTAACAGTGGCAGGCGGGACAGTTGGCACAGGTTTTTTCACAGCTTGTTCTGTGGTCAGCGGCGAAGAGGTGCCTTCGTATAAAGCGGCAAAAAAGTCTGCCGCAAGACCTTGTTGCTTCAACCGTGTGCCATAGCTTTGCGCGGCGGCGCGATTGGCAAAACGACCAATTCTCACGCGATAACGCACGCCCTGACCTGGAACTGAGCTTTTGAGCCAGTAAGCATTCAATCCTTTGGATTTCAATTCCTGCACTTTGCCTTGCGCGGCATCCTGGGCAGTCATCGAATCAATTTGGACTGTATACTGTCCGGCCTGTGCTAACCCAGTCAGAGAAAGAGCAAGCACAAAAGCTGCAACGATCAATATTGAAGTGGGAGAGGCTTTCATCATGGTTAGTCTTCTTAGGGCAATAGGGTTCTTGTCATAATCAGGATTAACAAAATTTTAATCCGGCTGTGGGTCTGACGCCAATAATTATGCCTGATTATGCGTATTATGGGAAACAAATTTTGTATCTGAGGCATGCAGGCATTGCCCGAAAAAGATAAATTCAAAGGAATTGCTCAACCTCCCTGATCAAAGAAACTCTTTCCATTCAATTTAATTTCAGGTAATATCCCCCCGCAGCTAATAATAACTCCCCCAGTAATTTCTTCGGTTTGGCAAATTTTGCTAAGCCAAATCAAAGAAACTCTACTAACTGTGAACCCTCATGTGTTCTCGAACTTGGCGTTGAGATTCGAGATATACCATCCTCGACGGTGACAGGTGAACTGGTTCCAGTCTTAATTTTAAGACCAGGCGAAATTTGAAATACATCTATACTTAACCGTAATTTGAAATACATCCATACTTAACTGCATAGACCACAAGTAGCGTACAAAATATCTTTTTTAGGAGCATTATTAGAGGAAGTGTCAGGTGCAGAAAACTCCGTCCCCTCGGTTAGTATCTTGATAAATTTATCGTAATATGAATATTGCATTTGAGCAGAAGATAATTGCGTCACCTGAAGCGTTGGTAAGTGTGATTGCTGGCGAATCGGTAATTTTAAATACCAAAAACGAACAATACTATGGGTTGGATGAAGTCGGGACAGGGATGTGGGCAAAGCTTACAACCAGTGATTCGATTCAGGCTGCTTACGAAGCTTTATTAAATGAATACGAAGTTGACGAAGAATTATTGCGCCAAGACCTGATTGATTTAATTGAGAAATTACAGGCGCAGGGATTAATCAAAGTTGATGAAAGCTAAGTGGCAAAAATTTCAGCAATTATCCTGGGTCGAAAAATACTTATTTTTTCAGGCGCTGGTCTTATTGCCGTTAAATGCTTTGGCGGTGCGAGCCTTTAGTTTCAGGCGCTGGCAAGCTGGTTTGGTCAGACTGGTAAATTGCGGCCAAAAATCCGTTGGCAGCCTGACCGAACAGCAACTTGCCAAAGCTCAGAGCGCCGCCCGAGTTATTAGCGCAGCGGCAAATCATGGTTTCTATCAGGCCAATTGTTTGCCACAATCAATCACGTTATGGTGGTTGTTACAGCGGCAGGGAATCGCAAGTGAAATACACATTGGAGTACGCAAAGAAGAAAAGCTACTGCAAGCACATGCCTGGGTTCAATGCCAGGGCGTAGTCATTAATGACCAGCCGGATGTCGGCACAATCTTTACTGCCTTTAATAAGAGGTTTGATTTAACTGATGAGCGGAATCGCGGGAATCTTTAATCGTGCTGGTCGTCCGGTGGAACGAGATGACCTGAATCGGATGCTTGCTTCGATCGCCCATCGTGGGCCATACGGTACAGGTGTGTGGACTAATGGAGCAATCGGATTTGGGCATTGCTTGTTGCACACTACGCCGGAGTCATTGCAGGAGAAACTTCCGCTCACGCTTGAACATTTGACGATTACCTGTGATGCACGGATTGATAATCGTGAAGAGTTGGTTACGGTGCTTGATTTTAAAGGTCGTCCGCTATCAGAGATAACAGATAGCGAAATGATTCTGGCTTCTTATGAACGTTGGGGTGAAGGGTGTGTTGACAAATTATTAGGAGATTTTGCGTTTGCCATTTGGGATGTGCGCGAGCAAAAACTTTTTTGTGCCCGTGATCATTTTGGCTGTAAGCCGTTTATATATTATTGCTCGGAGCGAATATTCGCTTTTGCCTCAGATGTCAAAGCTTTGTTGGAATTGCCTGGCGTTCCGCGTTCCCTTAATGAGGGACGCATCGCGGATTATTTAGTGGATGATTTGGAAGGCATAGATAAAACCAGCACGCTATATCAAAACATTTTTAGACTTGCTGCCACTACAACAATAGTTGTTAATAAAGTGCAGATAAAGGCAAGACAGTATTGGCAACCAGACCCGGAACGAGAAATAAAATACAAGGCGGAGGGGGATTATTTAGAAGCTTTTCAAGAAGTATTTGCCACCTCTGTTCGATGTCGCCTTCGCACGGCTGATAAAGTAGGCTCAATGTTAAGCGGAGGACTTGATTCGGCTTCGATTGTTTGTATGGGGCGGGAGCTGTTATTACAGGATGGCAAGGACGAAAAATTATTAACCTTCTCGGCTGTTTCTGACGATGAAAAGAGCTGCGTTGAAGGTTCTTACCTGGATACCGTTCTTGCTAAAGGGCATTTGAATGCCCATAAAATCAGGGCGAATCAATTATCGGCACATGTTCCGGCGCTTGAGCAGTTTTTATATCATTCGGATGATCTCTTTGACGAAAGTAGCACGAATATCCCTTTAATTGCTTATAGCGCTGCGCGTCAGCAGAAATGTCATGTGCTTTTAGATGGTGTAGATGGGTTAGTTACTTCGGGGGATAATAGTTATTTAATTGAACTATTACGGGCCGGGCGAATTTTTTCTTTTGCCAAAGAGGCCGCAGGAAACGTCACGTATCAAAAGCCTTATTATCGGCAGCATGTCAGACGACCACAGCTACAGCTTTTTCTTGCTTACTGGCTCTATCCACTTTTGCGCGCATATCTACCAGTAACCGGCATTCGCTCCCGCTTCGCTCCTGGCATAGCTTCAGAACGTCATGCGGAAAAATTAGTCGCAGAATCCATTATCAACCCCGCTTTTGCTGCGCGTGTTTCCCTGGCTGATAGAGTAGCAACAATGTGGCAAGCACAAGCTCCAACGGCTAATACTTCAAGAGGGAAGCATTGCGCGTACTTAATGGTGCCTTTTATTACGGCAGGACTGGAAAGGTATGAACGTTTAGCTGCTTCACAATCGGTTGAGTCCCGTCACCCATTTTTTGATAAACGATTAGTAGAATTTTGTGCAGCATTACCAACCATACAAAAATTAAGTGGTGGATGGACAAAAGCGATATTGCGTAAAGCCATGTCACAAATTGTGCCTGCTGCGATTTGCTGGCGTGTCTATGCAGGTGTCAATTTGAATTCCTATTTTCACTTTAAGTTACGGGAACACAAACGTTCGTTACTAAAAGAAACTATGGCAGAAAAGTTATCTGACATCGGAGAGTTCATTGACCTGAAACGCCTGTCTTCGATATGGCAACAGTATCAACAAGATGCCCTATTAGAAACATCTCCGCAGTATGCCTATAATGAGGGAATAAATAGAAAATGGCGGTTGTGGCAGGCCGTAGCCTTTACGCTGTGGCTTCGTCGTCAGGCATAATAGCCTCTATTGTCGTAATGCCTTGACAGGCTGTGTTTAGTAACCTCAAAAGGCTAAGTCCATTTTAGTTGTAAGAGTAGTATATTAGTTTGTGTTTATGTTTCGACACTTCGTTGAAAAACACGTTTATCTTTAACCCGCATTTACTTTAAGGAGTATCAATATGTCCAAGACAAATAATGAGCAAAACGTAAAGTCAAACAATAGACCAGCCGATTTTGCAAAAGAGCGCAAACACTATAACCAACCTGTCCTGGCAAGCTATGGAACAGTGAGCCGACTGACCGCTGGTGCGGGGACTGGTTCAGAATCTATGACAGGCGGAAATATGCCATAAACTTGCTTTAAGTTTGTAATTTGTAGCAATCAACTATTGGGCACAACTATTGGGCACAGTAAAGACCTTTACTGTGCCCAATAGTTGAGGTTGTATCACCCTTGTTAGGATAGTACATCGCTGCTTTTCCTTACTTAACCTTCTTGTTAAAGTTAGCAAAAAAGCCCCGCAGGCATCCTGATCTGATATTTTTGCCAACCTATATAAGTGTATATTCGGCAGAGTTGCAATTGTTTGCGTTTTACTTCCAAGTGCATGGTTAAGCTATGATGTCGTTTCACGTGTGTGGAAAGGTATTGGAAAGCAATATCCAAATACCTGAACTACCTTCAGCCAATCAACTGAAGCCAGATCTTACATTTTATTTTTCTCCTGCAATAACAGCACAACAGGAGTTTGACTGGTTTCAGCAATGGTCGTTTCCTAATGGAGAAAAATGGCTTTCGTTTGCCAAAACGGAAGGCGGCTATTTATTGCGCTTTACAGCATTAGCCGATTTTCAGATTTCTGCTGATGGTAAAAAGATTTATTGCTTTTCTGGAACCGATATTCCCCCCGAAACTATCCGACATTTGCTCCTGGATCAAGTTGTCCCTTTGATACTAAGTCATCAGGGGCATATTGTTTTTCATGCAAGTTGTGTCGTGCTGTCTAATGGATTAGCAGTTGCTTTTTTGGGGGAGAGTGGGATGGGGAAAAGTACGCTCACAGCGTATTTAACCGCGCAAGGCGCGGCTTTAGTAACGGATGATTGTTGTTTGCTGGAAGAGCGTAAAGGACGGCTTTGGGTTGTGCCAAGCTACCCTGGCTTACGTTTATGGCCTGAAAATATTAGCGGAATTTTTTCGTCAGAAGTGGAGCTTGCTGTGGTCGCGCATTACACCGGAAAGAAGCGGGTGCTGTTCAATCGCGGGAATTTGAGATTTTGTGCTACTCCTGTTCCATTGCACAGAGTTTATACTTTGTCTTATCCTGAAAATAGTGAGGCGCAGGAAATCTCTATTGCTACGATTGGGCCGCGTGAGGCGTTTATTGAGGTACTCAAGCATTCTTTCCACTTGGATATAACCAGTCGCCAAAAGCTAATTGATAGCACTACAAAGCTAAGTCATCTAGCGGCACGGGATATAGTGCGGCAGTTAAGCTATCCACGTGATTTTTTTCTGCTGCCAAATGTTCACGCGGCTTTACTAGCTGATGTACAAAAATAATCTTTTTGCCCAAAATAACATGATTAATCACAGTACGATGCTAAGGTAAGTCACCTATATGTACATGTATGAATTAAAATCTTACTGCCGAATGTCGGCTGACGAGGTTCGCTTACAGGCCTATAGTAAGTCATTAGAAAAGGTCATCAAGCCTGATTCGGTTGTGCTTGATTTAGGCGCGGGGGCTGGGTTCTTTGCGGTGCTGGCCTGCAAATTAGGCGCACGCAAAGTTTACGCAATTGAGTACAACGACACGATAGAATTAGGCCCACAATTGGCTGCTGCCAACGGTTGCAGCGACCGCATCGAATTTATCCAGGACTTGTCCACGCGGGTGAACTTACCTGAAAAAGTGGATGTGATTGTGTCTGATTTACGCGGCTCGTCACCATTGTATTTTGGCAGTGTTGCCTCTTTGATAGATGCGCGCGAACGCTTTCTGAAACCGGGCGGCATAATGATTCAGCAACGCGACACAATTTTTGCGGCGCTGGTAGAAGCCTTTGATGTATACGATAAAAATGTTACTTCGTTAATCGAAACTCGCGCTGAGGTAGACCAGTCAATGTATCGCAAGTTTTTATGCAATCAACTTATCAAAGGCAGGGTTGAACGCACAGCCTTGCTGACAGAACCACAGATTTGGGCTACGTTGCATTATCCCACGATTAGTTCGCCTCATGTGACAGCAGAGTTACGATGGAAGGCGCTGCATGATGGTACAGCGCACGGGCTGAGCCTTTGGTTTGAAGCAGAATTAGGCATTGACGCGGATGCCCGTGTTTCGACAGCGCCATTTGAGCCGGAGCGAATTTGGGGAACGCCTTTTTTCGCCTTGCAGGAACCGATTGCACTTGTCGCAGGCGATGAGATTACCGTTAATCTGTCTGCCAGGCTGGTAGATAAAGAATACGTCTGGCGTTGGGATACACGGGTGATTGGTGGTGACAGTGCGGTCAAAGCGGATTTTAAACAATCTACCTTTTATGGGGAAATTATTTCGCTTTCGCACATGCGTAAACAGGCAGCTACGTTTGTTCCTGCTTTGACTGAAGAAGGTCAGATCAACGCTTTTATTCTGGCGCAAATGAATGGACAAACTTCGTTGCAAGCAATTGCCAAACGATTATCTGAACAATTCCCCCTGCTCTTTCCGACCTGGGAAAAAGCTATGAAATCTGTTGGTGACGTGGCAGGAAAATTCAGCCAATAGCTGTCAAAGAAGACCTGGATATTTAGGGAGATATGGAGGACTGAAACATGATAAAAATGCCAGAAAACTGTCTTGGTGGCGATCTGTTTTGGTGGCAGGAAAAATCGTATATCCATACGCTTATTACTATTCCAGGTGAAATTGGTGGTCGCAATGGATTAGGGGCAGATACTATCCAACAACCAATTATTACGTTTGCGCTTTTTGACGTGGCAGGAATTTTACACGCGACGTGGCAGGAACGACCTGCAAAATGGCAGCATATTTTCATTGACTCTCAAGCCATTACAGAACGGTATAATTTGGGCGGCAAATTAGAAGAGGGCGTCCTGGCGGTATTTATTTCCACCCTCACTGAATTAGCGCCGGAAATCACAAAAGAGTATAGCCGCCTTTATAGCTTACTAGATTGGTATTCGCCGCAGGGTGAATTGGTTTCTTTGCATAATGATCAATCATTCCGTCAACGTAAACTCAAAACAGATTTTACCGAAATTATTTTCAACGAAACAGTTAATGAGGAAAATTATTTGGTTATTCTAAATGGACCAGAGTCACAAGCCGCGAATAGTATTCAGTTAGAAATCAAAAACCATTTGGGTGTGACGCAGCAAGCAATTTATGCCTCACCGTTGTCACCGTTTTCACTCCATAAATTATATTTGCATAATCTTTTTTCCGACCTGATTACGTTTTGCGATGGCAAACATGCCACGTTGCGAGGCCGCTTTGATAGTCAGGGGCTTTTCACTCGCCCCTATGTCATGACGCAAGGAAAATATTTGAGCGGTTATCACGGAGGGGATTTATATCAATGGAATAATATTCCAGGTTTCATCTATCGCTATCTGGGGCGTGGGGAAATCAATCCGATGGTTGCTTTGCACAATCATGAATTAACAACAACAATCAATTTACTGAATACGCATGGCGATTTAGAGGAGGACTTTTGGGTGGATGCGAGATTATATGATGAGCAGGGAAAATTATTAGCCGAGCGGGAACGGTGGGTATTAGCAAAACGGCATCAGCTTACGCGTGGCGAGATACGGGATTTACTTCCGCAAACAAATGAATCTTTCATCGGATATATCGCGTTGAATTTTTCACATGATGGCAAAACTTTTTATCCGCGCAGGCTACAAGCTTTGCTTGAATATCGTACTGCGCAAAGCACTGCCCGTGTGATGGCCTGGAGCGATATTTGGAATGCGCGTCAACAGGTAAAAACCTTGTTTGATCAACTTGGGGCACACCTGAATAATTTCGCTGGGCTTGGGATAAAAAATCCTCCCGCAGACATAAAATATCAGTGTTTTTATCGTGTCTGGTGTAGCCCCTCGATCATCTCTTATGTAGCAATAACGAATTGCGGAACAACACCAGATTATGCACAAACGATTACCTATCGGATGAAGCTTGAAAAAAATAATGGAGAGTATTTACTTTACGAAGGAAAGCTCCCGCCACACGGAACGGATTATGCTTCGATAGCTAAGTTTTTCCCCACGATTCACGAATTTCTTGGCGAGAATTCTGTCGCAATGGCGATTGTCGAAAGTGAAGCTGATTTAGCTGTGATGCACCTCAGTCATCACCAAATATCAGGCGTGTACAGTGCTGAGCATTTTATGCATGGAAGCAATTATATGGATGGCAAATATTATTTACCAAGTGGTGCATGAATCACACAGACAGGATTTAATTATTGACGAAATTGCAAAGATTTTTAGCACAACTACCATACATTCCGCGTGCGTGGTGGTTGATTTGGGCGGCGGCACAGCGCTGGACAATCGCCTGGGTACTGCTGCTGTTTGTCCAGGGACTGCTGCCGTTAGTAATTGTCTACATCACCCGCGATTTAGTAGATCAACTGAGCGGCAGTGTGCAATCAAAATTTGCCGCATGGAATTCCACTCGAACAATTTGGTTAGTTGTGTTGCTTGCTGTAGTCACGTTGATTGGCGAAGGGCTGAATAGTTTCAGCAAATGGATTCGCGCGGCCCAGGCTGAACGCGTGCAGGATTACATCAGCGAATTAATTCACGCCAAAGCTACGACTCTGGACATGGCTTTTTTTGATCACGCCGATTATTACGACCGTTTGTATCGCGCGCAAAATGATGCGCTCAGCCGTCCGGTTGCGCTGCTGGAAAATGCCGGCAATTTGTTACAAAGCGGGTTGACGTTTCTTGCCATG
This sequence comes from Blastocatellia bacterium, assembly GCA_043719385.1. Taxonomy (GTDB): domain Bacteria; phylum Acidobacteriota; class Blastocatellia; order RBC074; family RBC074; genus JAFDVL01. Next base: position 11,639 of record JAYSTY010000378.1, read on the forward strand.
GCCGCCGTGTTATTCACGTTTGGCTGGTGGGTTCCCCTGACGTTATTGGTGGGCGTGATTCCAGTGTTGTTGGTTGTGGTGCGCGCTACGTTAGCGGAACACGCGTGGCGACAAAAAAATACACTGGCGCAACGTTCCGTGAATTATTACGGCTGGATGTTGACCGAACGTGAATCGGCGGCAGAAATTCGGTTGTTCGGTTTAGGCCAGCATTTTCGTCAGGCGTATCAAACAATTCGTGAGCGGTTGCGCGGCGAACATAATGCGCTGTTGCGGCGACAAGCGTTTGCTGAATTTTTTGCCAGCAGTTTTGCGTGGCTGGCAATGGGTGCAGTGCTGGCGTGGATGGTGTGGCGTGCGGGGACGGGCAAAATTTCGCTGGGTGGATTGGCACTGTTTTATCAGGCGTTCAGCCAGGGACAACGATTGATGCACACGTTGCTGGGCAGTGTAGCGCAAATTTACAGCAACATTTTATTTCTCGAAAATTTGTTTGAATTTCTTGATTTAGCGCCGCAACAAAAACGCGCTGAAAATCCTGTACGCGTACCTGCGAATTTGCAACGCGGCATCGAATTTCAGCAAGTCACATTTCACTATCCTGACAGCGAACGCACCGCCTTAAATAAGTTCGATTTGAAAATTCCTGCCAGACAAATCGTCGCTATTGTCGGTGAAAACGGAGCCGGAAAAAGTACGCTGATTAAATTGCTCTGCCGCTTTTATGACCCGGGCGAAGGGCGCGTCACGTTTGACGGGACAAATTTGTGCGAATTTTTACCCGAAGATTTGCAACGTCGCATCACTGTTTTATTTCAGCAACCCGTGCATTATTACACCAGTGTGCGTGACAACATTGGCCTAGGAGATATAGCGGCAAACCCAACTGCTGAAGAGATTGAAAAAGCCGCTGCTGCGGCTGGTGCCGACACAGTGATTGCGCGTTTGCCCCAAGGCTATGACAATATTTTAGGAAAATGGTTTGGCGGTGCAGAATTGAGCGGCGGCGAATGGCAGCGCATCGCTTTGGCGCGGGCGTTTTTGCGGCAAGCGCCACTTATTATTTTGGACGAGCCAACCAGCGCGATGGATTCGTGGGCAGAAGCCGATTGGATGAGCCGCTTTCGTTCACTGGTCGAAGGACGCACTGCCTTAATTATCACGCATCGGTTTACGACTGCGATGCAGGCCGATGTGATTCACGTGATGGCAGAAGGTAAAATCGTTGAATCAGGCACGCATCAGGAATTGATGCAACAACAGGGGCGTTACGCGCAATCGTGGCAGCAACAAGTACACGAATGGAAGTATGATCCACAAACCGTCAACTAATTCTATGCCCAACATGCTGCCAGCTTGCCGTGAGCGTAAATAAACCGATTTGCGGCTCTGCCGCCAGATGTGCGGAAAGGCTTCGCCTTTCCGGTAGTTCGAAGGGCAGAAGGGCTATGCCCGTTTATCGTTGCTGCCATCATAATTGCGGTCATTTTTGGGCGTAGCCCTAGAGAGGGGGCGACTGTCGGAAAGGCGCAGCCTTTCCGCACATCGGGGCGGCGGAGCCGCAAAGAGTTGTATTGAACCCTATTTCTTCTACTTCTTCCAATTCGCCAAATCTGCAAATGGATTATTAAATCCGCCCTTCGCCGGAGCGCGTTCCGGTTTCTTGTCCCTCCGTTCTAGCGGACGATTTTGCTGACGCGGCTGTTGCGTATTTTCACGCGGTTGCGGTCTTTCCGTTCGTGCTTCGCTTTTCATCGAAAGCGCGATTTGTTTCTTTTCCAGATTCACTTCAACGACACGCACGGTCACGCGGTCGCCGGGATTCACGACATCACGCGGGTCTTTGACGAAGCGATCTGCAAGTTGTGAAATATGGACGAGACCGTCCTGATGGACGCCGATGTCTACAAACGCGCCAAAGTTCGTCACGTTCGTTACGATGCCTGGACACATCATCCCCGGCGTCAAATCAGCGACTTCGTGAATGTCTTCGCGGAAAGAGTACGTCGAAAATTCTTCACGTGGATCGCGCCCCGGTTTGCTGAGTTCGGCGATGACATCGGCAAACGTAAATTCGCCAAGCTCAGATTTTAATTCGTTAGATTCTTTGACTAACGCTACGCCGGAGCCAGTTAAGTCAGCGACATTTTTTCCGAGCCGTGTCGCCAATGATTCAAGGGATGAATAGCGCTCAGGATGTACGCCGGTATTGTCGAGCGGATGTTTGCCGTTTGAAATGCGCAAAAATCCTGCCGCCTGCTCAAAGACTTTCGGGCTGAAGCGTGGGACTTCCAACAATTCCTGCCGCGATGCAAATAAGCCTTTCGTGCTGCGCTGCTCGACGATTTTTTTAGCCAATGAAGGCCCGATGCCGGACACCCGCGCCAGCAAATGATACGAAGCCGTATTAAGATTTACGCCGACGGAGTTCACGCATAAATCAACCACGAACTCCAAAGATTTTTTCAGCGCAGGCTGCGAAACGTCGTGTTGATATTGTCCGACGCCAATGGATTTCGGATCGGTTTTGACGAGTTCCGCCAGCGGGTCTTGCAACCTTCGCGCAATTGAAATCGCGCCGCGCACCGTCAAATCCAAATCAGGAAATTCTTCGCGGGCAACCTCCGAAGCGCTGTAAATACTGGCTCCTGATTCGTTGACCATCACGACTGGCACGTTGATATTTTGCTCCTTCAACGCTTCACGAATAAACGTTTCGGTCTCGCGCCCTGCTGTTCCGTTACCAACTGCAATCGCACGAATGTTGCCGTTCTTGATTGTTTCAGTCAGCAATTTTTTCGAGGTCTCTTTTTCGCCGTTGCTCTGTAAAAACATCACGGTCGAAGCCATGTACTTGCCCGCATCGTCCACGAGCGCGAGCTTGCAACCCGTACGAATTCCTGGGTCTACACCAAGTACAGCTTTCGATCCGAACGGAGCGGACAACAAAAGTTTGCGCACATTTTCAGCGAAGACTTTGATCGCAGCTTCGTCGGCAATGTCTTTCAACGAACGATGCACTTCGGTTTCGATGGCGGGTACGACGTACGCTTTGAGTGCCACTCGTGCGGATTTTTGCAGCACTTCAGCTCCGGGAGAATCAGGAACTGTGCAGGCGGCGCTTTCAAATTTTGCGAGCAACGCGGCATCATAATTTTCAACTTGTTCCGGTTCGCCGCCGATTGTCAGCGACAATTCTTCTTCCATCCATCCGCGCCGAATCGCCAAATAGCGATGCGAATTTTCAGGCTTCAGCAACGACTGCACAGGTTCGTAATAATCAAAATATCGTTCGTATTTGCTGTG
>JAYSTY010000379.1:0-14933 GCA_043719385.1 Blastocatellia bacterium
TAAGTACCTAAGCAAAATTAATCTGGTATTTAGAGCCAACTCCGACCAAGACCTTTTGCAAGGCACGGAATAAGGTCTGACAAGATTCATAGGCCGAGAGAGGGAGCCATTCATACTTGATTTTGCGCCAGAGGATTTCAATCAGGTTTAGTTCCGGACTATAAGCCGAGAGCGGATAGACAAACAATCCGTGTGCTTCCCAGCCGGGAATGCGGGCTTGAAAGGCGCGGCTTGTATGTGTGGGAGCTTGATCTAAAATGACGACGGTAGGCGGCGTCAGGAGTTGACTCAAATGATCAAAACAAGCGATCACAAATTCGGTATCCACCGGAGTCGTGGTCACAAAGGAATGCAAGTGCTGCGCGACGACATCAAAAAAACCAGCGACATTGAACGGTGCACTGCGACTCGTCGGCAGTGCCAATGTCGTGCCTTTGTCCTGCCAGGCATACGGGACACAAGGCGTCAGGGAGAATCCCGCTTCATCGAAATAATAGAGCGTAAGCTCGCCCGTAACTGCTTGCCTGCGAATGCCTTCCACGTCCGCCTGCGCCGCGCGAAAGTCTTCTTCATCGCGCTTCCCGAAGACCCCCTGGCGCATCCGCTTCCAGACCTTGCCACTCTTTTTGAGAATCTTTTTGAGCGTGTCCGCACTGATCTTTTTGCCCGTCTTTTTTTCAATTTGGTGCAGATGGCGTTTCGTCGAGCGCGGTTCCTGCTCGACCAGTTGGACGGCTTGACGTTGCTCTTTCTCATTGAGCAGCGGCTTGCGTCCGCGCCCTTCCTGATCGCCGAGTCCCGCGCTGCCGTCTTCTTCCCAGTTCCGCAACCAGAGGCTAACGGTGTCGCGATCAACTTCATAGATGTCCGCAATTTGATCGATACTGTAGCGCCGCGCACTGAGCAGGATCGCATGCGCTCGACACCGAATCTGTTCGGGACTCGTTTTCATCAACCCATACAATTCGGCTTGTTCCTCGGCAGTAACTTCCGTGATAAATCTCGTTGGTGTTTTCATAGCTTCTCATTCTACCAGATTCTTTATGCCAACCTACTTATATTGGCTCTTCCTTGTTCATCAATCCAAGACTCTTGATCTTGTAAAAATCGTGCAGCGACTTCCTGCTCTTGTTTCCATCTTTCAGGAAAAATCTGATGCCAAGTAGTGTTCATAACAACGTTGCGAGCAAGTTCCTGTTGAAGATAGGGCTTACGGTTATAGGTTGTGTTTCCAACGATCAATCGTGCAGAGGCTACTGATGTAGATAAACGAGCCCCAAGAGAATTTTGACGAGCAGCTTCTTCAGCTTCAATTTCGTCGAGCTTGGGAAACGTCAAATTTGTAGCTACATACTGACTCCCTTCTGCTTGCTGTTTGAATTGTTCTCGACAGGTTTTATTTTCAATTGAATCATAAATATTCTGCAGAATTCGGATCTCCCCACCCTTAGATCGAATTTGTAATTGTTCTGCCTGTATAACTTGTCTGCCTATTACAAAGACTTCACGCTGCCCTTGTTTGCCAAGACGTGTCACCATCGTAAGCCCCTCTGCAACACCTATAGAAACGCTGAGTTGATGCGCAGCTTTCAACTTGGGGTTGATGACACGCAGTAATGAGGATTGCAAACCAATTGCGATTTCTACAGCATCATTGCGTCGCCCCTTTTCATCGTCAGATGGTAGATTCAACAAAGCAACAACCCGATCTCCTTGATGTTGAATGACAACTCCGTCATAGCATTCTTTACTTTGAATCACCGCATGAAATTCAGCACGAACCATATGCAAGGCACGAATTAATGCTACACGATCATCTGCTTCTGTGGCCTCTTGTACTAATTTAGTGTAGCCATCAAGATCGGCATAGATCATCGCCACTGAAGTACGTTTACAGTTTTTCTCGGTTAATTTTTCAATGTCAATCTTACCTGTTGCCTCGCTGATTGTGATGTCATCTAGTGCCAAGCTCTCGCATATGCCCTTCGCTCTTGTTTTTAATTTTTCTGCGTCAAAAGTAACTTTATATTTTTCAGCAAGTGTGGCGTGCTGACTCCATAGAACGTCGTGAGCTTGACGAATACTTTCCCCAGAAAGCGTCCCTGATTTTGTAAACAAAACCTGTAGATCAGATGGAAGGGCATCGTAAAGAGTTTTAGTAATCGTGATGGTATTTTTAGCGTTAATAATTTTCGCGGCAATATTTGCACAATGTCCGATGCTTAGTAATTCTCGTTCTCCGTGAAAACCAATATTCAAAATATAGCTTTCGCCATCAGCTAAACCTACCGCACTATGCACTATACCAATATCATTGGAGAAAATTGGATTAATGACCTCTACCGTGAGTGATTGCAGGCTAATTGCGTGAAGGACAGCATTTTGCGCACGCTCTTTTTCTTTCGTTCCGTCGCCGTTATTGTATGGCTTGTAGCAAAGTGTATGGAGGCGCAGGTTTTGATGCTGCATGCGTTCTATGCCCACATCTTCTGTTAATTCTCGTCGTACAGTGCGTATTACTTTTGAGGCTCGAATTAACTTTCGCTGTTTTTGCTGATCATTGCCTGCTGCATCAACTAATTCATTAATGTTGGTAATATCGTGGTAAGTATGAATGCCCTGTACGCGCCTAACATCAGTCTTTGAAAGATTGGAAAAATCCATCTCTCGCGTTAAATCCTGAATTATAATTTCCATCTCGTGGAAGTCGTTGTTGTTCACTCGCCCGTTTGCTTTTTCTTCATTCCATTTTGCCATTGTGAGAATCCTCCCTCGCCAATAAGTTGCTTGATTTAAAAATGTAATATCAGGCTACTTCTCTGGTTCACGACTGAAACTTTTTAGCACCCTGATTTGTTTTAAGAATATCATTGTTTTTAAACAATGTCAATTTCACTCATAGTTGGTATTATTGACATTGCGGGAAAGTTAAAGAAGGTGTGTAATATTGACGTGCAGGATAGTCACTATTGTCCTGCAAAACGATATACCCCGTATTTGTGCGCTTGTTTTCGCACAAAGCGTTAATCAAAAATTCATTAAAGGAAAATAAGAATGCTACATTGGGAAAGCGTGTATGCCGCCGTGGGAAAACGGATTCGTTACTATCGGGAGGAATGTAAATTTACTCAGGCTGAGCTGGCAAGTCGCTTGTCACTGGAGCGTACATCAATCACGAATATTGAAAAAGGCCGGCAAAAAATACTGTTGCACACATTGATTGATCTGGCGATTGCGTTGGATGTTACCCCAATAGAACTACTTGGCGATTTCGCGCAGAAAACCAATCAAGCCAATTCTTCATCTGAAATAATTGCAACCCAAGCCCCCCAACGCGCTGAAGCTTTGAAACAAATCTTGGCTGTAGGTTCTTCAAAAGCCGGTCGAAAGGTTCGAAACAAATGAAAGTTAGACGTCAATATATCCGCACATTAACGAAAAATCTTTTGGCCCAACATGAAATCACTAAACCGTTTGTTCGACCGGAAAAAATTATCCATGCATTGAAAGATAAAGGGATGGATGTACACATCAAAGAGGCCAAAGTTGAAGATCGCTTATCTGGATTTCTACTTCGTGAGCAGGGTAAGCCTACTGTGATTGGAATTAACGCTGGCCAGCACGTATATCGTCAACGCTTTACAATGGCACATGAATTAGGTCACCTACTACTTCATCCGGGGCAAGATTTATATGTAGATGATCAAATTTTTCGAGTTAACCTACGCGACCCACAATCCTCTTCTGGTGAAAACACTGAGGAGGTAGAAGCAAATCTTTTTGCAGCAGAATTGCTAATGCCAGTTGATTTCATTGTTCAAGACTTATTGAAACACGACAATCTTGACTTGCTTGATGATGAGTCAACAGAGAAAGTGATTCATGATTTAGCCGCTCGCTATTGTGTCAGTAGGCAGGCACTGAATCATCGTCTTAGCTATCTCCATTATTTATGATCCGACTTGCTCCTGATTCATTGAGCTTTTCATTATTGGAATTTATGGACTACGTTGTGGCAGTTTGAATAAATCGGCTACAGGGCAGTTAAATCCCGGCAATAATTTCTCACAAGTCAGCGCGTCACCTTCCGTTAGGATTTTTACGTCGGTGAAGGAATAATAAATTGCTACTGTCCTACTTTCCGGTGATACCAGCCAGACTTCTTTCACGCCGGCATCCAGATAATCAAACACCTTGTTCATCAGCTTTTGGTAAATGTCATTGGGCGAAACGATTTCGACGGCGAGATCAGGCGCAATGTCCCAGAGTCCTTCGGGGTCTCCATCTTCGGGAATGCGAGCAAGGGTAACGAAGGAGATGTCAGGCAAACGATCATCTTCGCCAATCTTGAAAGTAGTATCGGGGCCATAAACTACGCCAAGATTATGGGCGTCAACAAAATTGAAAAGCGTTGCGCTGAGGCGAACGCCGACTCTACCGTGCCTTGTTCCGGCCATCCCAACAGCATTAAATATTTGCTGACTAGACTAACTGCGGATAGCAGTTGGCCCGAAGCCGAATTCAGAAAATCGGCTTCGGGCCATAAAGTACTTTACACAACGAAAAAGCTGACTGCGGGTTGACCTCAAAAAAACGTTCGTCAAATTCCACTTAATAAACGCTTATTGGTTAGAGGTTGTAATTGTGTTATCTACAGATTTAATTCCACGCACGGCTTTGACGATTTTCTCTGCTTTTGTTTTCAAATCACGTGAATCTACTGTGCCACGTAGCGTCGCCTTACCATCAAGGACAGTGACAGTGACCGCACTGAGATTTATTTCATCCGCCAGCCGCTTGCTCGCCAATTCCTGCATCGTGGAATCATCCATCATATTTTTTGTATCTGCTGTTGGTGCAGGTGCAGCTTGTTGAATAATAACCGGAGGCGCTTGTGTCGCGGCAGGTTGTTGAATGATTACTGGTGGTTGTGACTTTTGAGCAGCGGCAGCATTCTGTGCGGCGGCTTGTTGCGCTCGTGCTTCAGCTTCAGCCCGCATTCTGGTAGCTTCAAGCGAAGTATCGCGGTTCGCGGCTTCGTTTTCATTTTTATTGTTAACGACGTAAAAAACTGTTCCAATTGCCAGCACGGCAAGGACAATGATCACAATAATTGTAGTCGGCGAAAGTCCAACTTCACGAGGGCCTTGTTGGACAGTTTTTGTGATGATCTCATTGGGTCTTAACGGATCGTTATTAATTGTTTCCTGCTGCTCAATTCGTTCATTCGGGTTCATAAAAAATTCTCCAGTATAGTGAGGTAAAAGTACATCGCGCTATTTCTGGCTGCACCTTAAGCATACAAGTCTGTATATTAATGGTGCAGTTCTGCTCCGGCAGATGCGCGATACCTTTGCCTGCTGTTTGCTGAATTGGAAATGCAAGATTGAGGCCACGTTTTAGCAGAAGAAGAATTGAGCGCCCAGTATGAAATGATTATAGACTTGATTCTGACGGCCTTCTCACAAGCTTAGTTTGCCCTAACTCAATTGTCAGCTTTATTAGTTTGGGAGAGGGGGATTTTAGGTAAATTGTGTCACAATTGGCAACGCACAAAATGGAACCGTCCAGTAATAATTCAAGGAGGGTGAGATGAGGTCAAAGCTAAATTTTTTAGGCGCGATGATTACATTAATCGCGGTCTTCTCGGCCAGCAATAAGCCTGTGGCACAAGTGAAGTCAGGCGCAAAACACCGCACAAAAAAAAGATGCACAGATTGTGATCAGCACAAATATGGTCAGCGTTACGGTCACGGTCAGTGATAGAAATCGCCGGTTTGTAACGGGCCTGACTAAAGATGATTTTGAAGTTTATGATGACAATGTCAAACAGGACATCGCTTTGTTTTCGACGCAGGACTCGCCAATCACGCTGGGCATTGTGTATGATTCTTCCGGCTCGATGAATCCGCTCAGCCGTCAGTCATTTCACGCGCTCAAAGGATTGTTTGAATACTCGCACGAAGACGATGAATACTTTGTTGTCTCGTTCAGCGATAAATCAAAATTGATTCAGGACTTTACTTCGACGCCGAATGACATTATCAATCGGGCTGTTTTCATCAAGCCGAAAGGCAGTACGGCGCTTTACGATGCAATTTATCTGGCGCTGGAAAAGGTCAAACAAGGGCGGCATGAGAAAAAAGCTTTGCTCATTATTTCGGACGGAGAAGAAAACAGTAGTCGTTATTCTTTCAAAGAGTTGAGTACTTCGCTGAAAGAAACTGACGCGCAAATTTTTGCGATTGGTTTAGGCGAAGGCGGAGCGTTGCCGCGTATCACTGAAACATCGGGCGGACTAACTTTTTTGCCCATGGAATACAATGAGGTCGGCGATATTTACACGCGGATCGCGCTGATGCTGCGCAATCAATACGTGCTGGGCTTTTATCCTAACAATGAAAGCGAAATACCCAGGTGGCACAAATTGAAAATTAATGTGAAGACTCCGAAGCCATTAGGGAAGACGTTTACTTGTTATCGCAAAAGCTATCAATCGTCCGCTTCAGAACAGAGCGTGACCAAACCACTAAAATAGATTTTTAGCCCTGCGTACCCAGGCCAGGCAGTTACGATTTTTTACACGGAAGGCTGTGCGCTGTTTGAAAATTCCTGGTCTTCAATGGTAAATGTTTTCGCGGTGGAATGGTCAGCCTCTCCCATATTTCGATTTGCTTCACTTCTGATGAGGAAGGAAAGCTTGGCCAAATCATACGGCTTTTGCAGGACTTTAGTCGCCCCGGCATTGAGCGCTTCGAGTCGAGCGTCTTCACTGGCACCAGCAAACAGGAATATTTTTATCGCTTTATCACGTGCAATAAGCTGGCGACACAATTCCACGCCGATGCCGTCACCCAGTTGGTTATCCAGGACAACGACCTTATATTTACCGGGCGAAAATAACTCAAGGGATGAATGGAAGCCGTCGGCTTCCTCTGTTTTGAATCCGTCGAACCGCAGTGTCTCAACAATTACATTGCGGGTCATAGAGTCATCTTCGACTACCAACACCACGAACTTTTGATTCATGTCTCTATTACCTCATCATTGGGGCGAGTGCACACACTGTAAAAAGTTAACTGGGAATATAATCTCAAAGGAAGGGAACGCAAAATCTTATGGAGGATATGATGAAGCTTTGAGATTATAGCAACTTCTTACAACAAATTTATTTCAGCAAGTTTAACAAACAAGGCACATTATTCTCTTGTCATTATTAAATGTCAACGTATTCTTAAAATACGCTTAACAAGTATCAGGTTGGACGTTATGAAGAAAAGAATTAACTTGTACTTAATCATTTTGGGGCTGCTCCTGAATCCGCTGGGGAGTCTTGCTCAACAGGTTGCGTTAGTAACAAAACCACAATCAGCTCAGGAATTACAAGCCCGAATCAGTGCTTTACTGGAGCAGCCAAAATTCATTCCGGCACGCTGGGGCGCACGGATTATCACGCGTGACGGACGCGTGGTCTTTGAGCGTGATGCTGACAAGCTGTTTATGCCGGCGTCGAATATGAAGCTTTACACGACGGCGGCGACGCTGGATGCTTTTGGCCCGGACGCCAAATTCAGGACTTCGGTTTATGCGACAGCAAAAGCAAATAAGGCAGGAGTTATGCGGGGCAATTTGATTTTGTATGGGCGTGGCGACACCAATTTGTCGGCGCGGTTTGATACTGATCCACAGGGTAAGCCGAATCCGCTTGATGAATACACGGCAGCGGATAAAATCACCGCCATTGAAAAACTTGCCGATCAGGTTCAGGCACGCGGCATTAAAATTATTAACGGTGAAGTGATTGGCGATGACAGTTATTTCGCTACGGCAGGTTTGGGGACAGGCTGGGAGTGGGATGATCTGATGTTTTATTATGGCGCAGCGGTCAGTGCCCTGACTGTCAACGATAATGCAGTCACGTTCACCGTCAAGCCTGCGACCCGCGAGGGGCTACCGCCAGTCATCACTGTTCAGCCGCGCACCGTTTATCTCAAAATTATCAACCACGCCACGACAAACAACGGCAAAGATGGTCAGACTCACCTGGGCATCAATCGTCCGCTCAGTAACAACGAGGTGGAATTTTTTGGCAATATTCCCAAAGCCGCAAAAGATTTTTCAGCCGAGATTGCCGTTTACGACCCGGCAAGTTTTGCTGCGACATTACTCAAAGAAGCGCTTGTGCGGCGTGGCATTCGCGTCACTGGTCAGGTGAAGAGATTTGACGCTGTGGCGCGGCTCAGCAATCCTTTTGCTGAAGCGAAACTCATTGCACTCGCCAGCGTCGAATCGCAGCCGATGTCTGTCCTGCTTAAGGTCATCAACAAGCCAAGTCAGAATTTGCATACAGAAATGATGCTCCGGCAACTGGGCGAATTGCATAATAGTCCGCGTGAGCTTGATGATTATGGTCGTCCGAAATCATCCGAAGCGCGTGGCCTTGAAGCGCTCAAACAATTTCTGACCAAAGCGGGTGTAGACGTTGCCCCGCTCAGCTTGCGCGATGGCTCAGGTTTGGCGCGGCAGGATATGGTTTCGCCGCGCTCGACTTCGCAACTGTTACTGTTTATGTCGCAGCACCCACACTTCGCAATTTATCGTGATTCGTTGCCGAGCAGCGGCGAGGGAACTTTGCAACGACGGATGAAAGGTACGGCAGCCGAAGGCAAAGTGCAGGCGAAAACCGGGAGCCTCACGTATGTTCGCGCCTTGTCCGGTTACATCACAACGAAGAAAGGGCAGATGCTGATTTTTAGTTTGATGGGGAATAACTACACTGGCGCGGGAGGCGATGTCACAGGCGTCTTCGATCAAATCTGCGCTTTGCTCGCGGATTATGAAGGTGAGTTGTAATTCTGTTCTTTGAAAAATAAAGACCGTTATCAGAATTGTTATCCTGTTTAGTCCCGCTTTGCTTTAGAATGCGTGCGGAGGCAGACGAAGTTATGGCAGGCAATGGCAAAAGACCAGTAATCGGCGTCGCGTTGGGCGGCGGAGTCGCTCGTGGCATGGCGCATATCGGGGTGTTGCGCGAACTGGAAAAAAATAATATTCCTATTGATTTAATTGCGGGAACCAGCGCCGGGGCACTGGCTGGCGCGTGTTATGCCGCCGGGATGACGCCGGATCAAATTGAAGAACTGGCCTGCACTATGAGCTGGAGCGATCTGGGGCGTGTAACGGTTTCGCGGCTGGGTTTTTACAACAGCGAACGAACCGAATCTTTTCTCAAAAAGGTTTTGCCCGTCGCAAAATTTGAGCAAACACGCGTGCCGTTGGGCATCGTGGCGACAGATTTACAGGCTGGCAAAATGGTAGTTTTTACAGAAGGCGACATTCCGCTGGCGGTGCGCGCAAGCTGTGCCATTCCCTGCTATTTTTTGCCTGTGATTGTGAATGGGCGAATGATGGTTGATGGCGGCCTGGTTGGTCATTTGCCCGCTTCGGTGGCGCGCGGCATGGGAGCCGATATTGTGATTGCGGTTGATGTCAATTCACAGGGAACCCCCATTCCGCCGCCGACCAATATTTTTACGATTATGTCGCAATCGCTTTCGATTATGGGGCGGAGTTCGGTGACGTATCTTTATCAGGATGCTGATGTCGTGGTAAGCCCACGAGTTGGAGAATTCAGCACCGAAGATTTGTCCAAAGCGCCGGAATTGATTAAAGCGGGAGAAGAGGCAGCGCGACGGACGATGCCCGCGATCAAAAAATTATTAGCCCGCGAGAAGCCGGGATTTTTTAAGCGGATTTTCTCGAAGCCCGTGGACGAACGGCGCGTCAAAATGCTGAACCGATAAATCAGTCCGCACGTATTTCACTTGAAAAAATAGAACGCAGATAACACGGATTTGGCGGATTAACGCCGCTCTGAACTGATCCGCGAAAATTAGCAAAATCCGGGTCATCTGCGGTCTATTCTTACAAAAATTTCTTAATGTGATTAATGTTCTGTTCGGTTGCGCGATCATAATCAACCGCGCTCAAAAATCCTGATCCGTGTTCCCGGATGAATTTTGTACTCGCGTCAGAGGAATCAATATCGTCTTCTTTTTTTTCTTTCGCCAAACCAATCGGAGTTCGATCAAGCGGGATCACAAATTCAGCCGTCAGCCGTCCTTTATACTTGATGGCTTTCAGCGTGTTCACAATTTCTCCCCAATCAAATTTGCCCAGTCCCGCAGGCAGGCGATTGTTATCGGCGCAGTGAAAATCCAGCAATTGTTTTCCGGTATTTCTGATCGCTGCCAGCGGGTCAGCTTCTTCGATGTTGATGTGGAAGGCGTCGAGGACTACGCGGCAATCGTTGCCGACCTCTTTCGCTAAAAGCAACGCCTGATCGTGGCGATTGATGAAGTACGTCTCAAAGCGATTGAGTGGTTCGATGCCGCAGGTGATTTTATTTTTATTAGCGAAGTCGGTGACTTCTTTAAGACCTTCAATCGCCCACTTCCATTCTTCTTCGGGCGAGGCCATTGGCTGCACTTTGCCGACGGTCGAAGGCACGATGCAGAACATTTTGCCTTCAAGTTTTTTGATCATTTTCAGGCAATCTTTCATGTATTGAATCGTGCCAATGCGCACGTATTTATCCGCGTGAATCAGGTCGCGCCCCGCAAACATCATCGTCACGCCGCCCCAGCATTCCAGCTTATATTTGTCGAGCAATTTGCGGACTTTGCTATCAGTATATTTTTGTGGATCGCCGAGGATTTCAATCCCGTCGTAGCCGTACCGATGCAGGCGGTCGAGCGTCGTTTCAATCGGTTCAGGGCGCATCCAATTATGCATGGAAAATTTCATTAAGGTCTCCTTTATCCGACAAACTGCCAGCTTGTCGGGTGCTTAGTGGTAACGATTATTATCCTGGAGTAGCGAAGTAGCGATAAGCTGGCAGAACAGTTACTCGCCAGCAAAAATTTTGTCTACGCGCTGGCTCACATCTTTCAAATATGCCGCATCGCCATCTCTTAATTCAACCGTCAAATATCCATTGTAACCAATCTCGCCAATCGCTTTGCGGACTTCTTTCCAGTCAATGCTGCCATCGCGCAGGTTCACAAATTGACGGGTTTTCGTGTCGAAATCTTTGAGGTGAAATTTAGCGATGCGTTTGCCGAGGTGGCGAATCCATTCCTGCGGATAGCCGTACATTACAATGTTGCCGACATCAAAATACGCCTTGATCCATTGGCTTTTGAATTCATCCACATATTTGGCGTGATCGTAAGGCGTCAATAAAAATTTGTTCCAGACTTCTTCAAGTGCGATGACGACTTTTAATTCCTGCGCTAAGGGAATGAGCTTTTTGATTTGTGGTTGCGAACGCTTCCAGGCTTCTGTAATTGTAGTAGTTGGATTCACAACAGCAGGCACAAGCAGCACTGTATCCGCGCCCCACAGCTTCGCATTGCGCAACGAAGTTTCCATCCCTTTCAGGCTTGTCGCTACATCGTTTGGATCGCTGCTGGAAAGTGGATATTTCCAATGATCCATATTCATCACCGAATGAATGCGAAGCTTCGCTTTATCGGCGGCTTCCTTAATTTGTTCAGCTTCTTTTTGGTCGGTGATGGTTTGCGCTTCCATTGCTTCAAAACCGCAATCAATGGCTAATTTGAAGCGGTCAAGGTACGGCATCTCTTTCGGAAGCATGCTGATGAGGACAGCTTTTTTGAGCTGCCCTGTTTGCGCAAAATTATTTTTCGGCAGCAGCGCGGCGGCGGCTGTCAGGGTTGTCGTGGTGATAAATTCTCGTCTTTGCATAAACTAATTCTCCTGAAAAAATGTTAGCCCTGAAATTCATTCATTACAATGATGGAAGATGCGCCTGCGCCTTTAATGATGTCAATGACTTCAATCACATTTTTGTAAAGTAGTTTGTCAGAGGCCCGAAAATAAACGTTCCGCCGTTCAACTGTTCTTGCTTCGAGTAATCGTTGCAATTGTATTTTCAGGCTATATGCCAGAATAACTTTCCTATTTAATTGTACCTGGTTTTGCCCATCAATGGTTACTATCATTGTTTCAGAATCGTTTGAGATTTGGGCAAGATCGTAATTTAGATTTTTAATAGTTTTGATTCTGAACGCGTAGGTTTGATGATAGTCACAAATCAACTGATCCATAGTTGCTAGACAGGATCAAAATGGTACGGGGCTATGAGATTTTGCTGAAGTCGCATCTTCGCAGTTTTTTTATTTCCGGCAATGGGAAAAATGGGTTTCGAGTTTCGGGTTTTGCGTTTCGAACACGAATCCACCAACCAGAGATATACCTATTGATGGATTTACGGGCGTAGCCCAAAACCATTCGCAAGCGCTCGAAAAGGCACGGCCTTTTCGCACATCGGGGCGGCGGAGCCGCGAAGAGGTTCATCTGTCATGAAGAAAAATCTAGTGCCTTGAGAAAATTCAAATACAGCGAATAGAATTCAAGCCACGAAGAAAATTCAAATTTGGATATAATGAGTCGGTAAATTATTTTCTGCAGCAACACCCAATAAATGTATCGTCGCCCTTGCTTTGTGCGGGCTTCTGCATTTTTCGCAAAGGTTTTTATCTATGCCATTCAACCTCACAGTACATATATTTCTGATGCTGACGATCATTTTCTCTGGCTGTAAATCTGCCGCCACACAGACGAGTTTTACTCCGAATCCCAGCCTTGCTGTAGTCGCTCGCAATTCTGCGCTGAACGTCTTCGATGATTTTTTGAAGACGGAAATCCCTGTCGCTGATGGCTTTGATTTTCCGATTGGGGATGAAAATGCCAAAGGTTCTTACACCGACAAAGCGACGGGGAAGACGCACAGCGATTGGTATATCGCGACGAAATTTGGTGAGCAGTACGCGCTGGGAATCCATCCGGCGGAAGATTGGAATGGCAAAGGCGGCGGCAATACGGATTACGGTCAGGACGTTTTTGCGGTAGCGAATGGGCGCGTCAAATTCGCACAAAACTATGGTCAACCCTGGGGCAACGTAGTCGTCATCGAACATATTTTTTATGAGAATCACGAAAAGCAAAAAATTCTTTCGCTCTACGCGCATCTAAGCGAACTCAAAGTCAAAGCTGGTGAAGAAGTAAAACGAAGACAGGTTATTGCCGCCATTGGACAAGACCCTGACAAAACTTTCGCGGCGCATTTGCACCTTGAATTGCGCTGGGATGAAGCGCTTACGGCTTCGTACTGGCCTTCATCGAACGGCAAAGATTTAGCGTGGATCAAAGAGCATTACGCGCCTCCATCCAATTTCATCAGCAGTCATCGAAAACTATTTATCCCGCAAAATGAGGCGACGCTGGTTGTGGTGGATCAGACGAGTTACAAAATGCGTTTGTACAAAAGCGGAAAAATGTACGGCGAATATGACGTGAGTTTTGGACAGGAGAAGGGCCAGAAAAAATTGCAGGGCGACAACAAAACTCCGAAGGGAATGTATTTCATCATCCAAAAACATCGTGGGAAATTTGATAGTGATTATGGCGCGTACTACGGTGGACATTGGATCAAAGTGAATTATCCCAATCGCTACGACGCGGCGCATGGACGCAGCGAAGGGATCATCAGCGCCTCGCAGGAAGCGACGATAAATTCGCGGTGGATGAATAAACAGGAGACGTTGCAGAATACCAAACTCGGCGGCGGCATCGGCTTTCACGGTTGGAACAAAGAATGGAGCAACGACGGCCCGCGCCATTTATCGTGGGGCTGTGTCGTGATGCATATTTTTGATATTAGTAAGATTTTTGATGAGATGAATGAAGGGGCGATGGTCGTGATTTTGTAAATGTAGCTTGAACTGTTAGTTCAAGCCTGACTGCACCACTTGCACATCCATAAAAAACCTGTAATTTCCATTTGAAGTTTTACTAATTTGTGAATTGAGAATTCAGCTTGATCTGAGAAATAATAGGTTAAGCAAGGTGCTTGAACTAACAGTTCAAGCTACGATCTAATGTAGCGGGAACTGTTAGTTCCCGCTGTGTGAAGAGGAAAAATTCTCAAGAAAACTCGAAGTATTTTTAAAATAATCACCTAAGCCCGCTGCTTGAACTAACAGTTCAAGCTACAATTTTGACATGAGCCATCTTGATTTTCAGGAATTCTATCGCGTTAATCTGCCACATATTCAGCCGCCTGGTGCGGTTTTATTTGTTACGTTTCGACTTGCCGGTTCTATCCCGCAATCAGTAATTATGCGATGGAATCAAGAAAAACATTGGTTGATGGAAGAGATTAAGAGATGGCAACATAAATGCAAGACGGACTCTTCTCTGGACTGGATTGAAATCGAAGCGAAACTTACTACGCAATATCATCAAATGCACCGTCAACATTTTTCACAAATGGAAAAAGCGTTAGAGTCCGAAAAATCAGGTTTTGTCTGGCTCAAAGACAGCCGAGTCGCAGAGCAAATTCAGGAAAGCCTTCTACATCGAGATGGCAAAGAATATCGGTTGGATGCCTTTTGCTTAATGTCGAATCACGTCCACATTGTATTCAACCCTTTGCCGACAGGTGAGGTAATAGACGGAGTTCCGGCTTATCATGCTTTGGCTGCAATCATGCAATCCTTGAAAGGCTACACTGCTTTTAAGTGCAATCGTCTCTTGAAGCGTAGTGGGGTTTTTTGGGAACACGAAAGTTATGATCATTTTATTCGTGACGCTGATGAATATGACAGAATTGTCGCGTATGTTTTGAATAATCCGGTGAAAGCCGGACTGGTCGAGCATTGGGCAGATTGGAAATCGAATTATGTCAGAAAAATTGTAGCTTGAACTGTTAGTTCAAGCAGTTTTGTTAAGAAGCACTTCTGAAGAAAATAATAGACTTGTTGCGGTGAAGGAAAAGAGCTAGTCTGAAAGAATGAAACTACAAATCACAGACTTAAAGACAGACCGCCAATGGCGCGCGGCAACGG
>JAYSTY010000380.1:0-6141 GCA_043719385.1 Blastocatellia bacterium
CTCAATCGGATGACCCACCTCGGCATGCCCGACAGTTACAAGGTCACTGGATGAAAGAAACTCTTTCCGGCAAGGACTCGGCATTTATGCAACAACGTCTTCTAAAATTGGTTTGTCTGGGATATTATCTTTCTCGTTTGTTTCGTGATAATCTTTGTTGAGATCTTCTCTAAGAGCGTGTTTTAAAAGTCCCAAAAGCTATGTTTGACGTGGCTTTGAACAAGGTAGGCGATTTTCGTAAATGCCGTTTTTCCGGGGAAATAAGCAACTTTCGCCTGCTCGATGAACCCCTCTTACAAGCTTCAAGTAACTGCTGCGGCACTTTTAAAACACGCTCTAATTAATTTTTCAACTTCTTTAGAACATTCGTCAACTGTCGAAAATGATTTGTCATTGGTTCGTCCATTTGTTCCAATTTTTCCCCAAGTCACAGTATAAGAGTTCTCAATTTGTTCAATAGTTCAAAATTTATTTGAATCACCTAATTGATTAATAAATATTCTTTTCATTTTCAGATTGATAAAATAGTTGTTAGTATTTTAGAGGTCGTTTCAGACTGACGCACAACTCGTAAATATACGAACCTTTTGATGAGTTTCTAAATAAAGTAAAATCAGTCTAAGTATGCAGTACAGAAAATAAATCCGTAGTTATCTTCTGTGAAATCAAACATTTAGTAACTTACTGACATTTGCTGCTCGCATCTGGTAATACAAAATACGAACTTCACCTTCGATAGTTGTTTGATTTTCATCAATACAAAATGCGTACCATGCCTCTCTGTCGTCGCCAAAGCGTCACACTACGCAATCAAATCTTTCACGATATTCCCATACACATCTGTCAACCGAAAATCTCTTCCTCATATTTATCATTGTTGTCGTAGCCACGAACCAGAAGTAGCTGATTCCAGTCGTTTCCTTAGTGACTTCGCTATATGCAAAAATCCTGGTGTATCAGGCTTACCGATTACTCAGTCATTCATCGCTCTTCGCTACCGCAGCTAAAAAGTTTTCCGGCGTAACAATCTGCAAAAAGCGAAACCGCTTCTGAAATTCCCGTCCATCTTCTTTCTCCCACTTCATCAGATCAAGCAAGTCGTTGTCACGGCTGACCAGATAATCAGCGTTCATTTCTACCGCCAGATTGATGTACGGCTCGTCTTTCGGGTCGCGTGGGTACACAAAACGCCTCGGAACCTGCTTGATGAGGGTTGCGTTTTGTTTCAGCCGCTCAAACAAGGCCTCTATGGCAACATCAGTCAGGTTTCGCAGGCTGGCGCGGACATCAGACCGATTGAGAACATAACGCGCTTCGGTCAGGATCAGATTGCTCACGTAAAGCGTGATCTTTCCTTCGTCAAGCAAGTCAAGAATCCGGGCGGCGTGGCTTTTCTCATTCGCGGCTGCCTGCACAAAAACCATGCAGTCAACGACAACTCCAAGCGGATCGGCAGGCTGGCTCATTCGTCTTCTGTTGGCCTCTCTCGGTAGAAGTCTGCACGGGCTTTCTCAACCAGCGCGTCCAGTTCATCATCAGTCATCCCACTTGCGCCAAATCCTTCGCGCACAGGAGCAAGAATCTCTCTGAATGGCTTTTGCGCCAGAATCCTGGCTTCCAGCACGGTTCGGGCGTATTCCTCAGCACTCTTGTTGCCATTGCTTCGCCCCAGCTCTTCCAGGGCGTGCTTTGTTCCACTCGGTAGGCCAGTGATCTCCAGGCGTTCAGTTTCAACTTCTAAGCTCATAGGTATACCTCCTTAATATTGAAGTGTAGACTTCTTTCGTACAAGTTCGCAAATTGCCGCTGCGATTACGCAATCAAATCTTTGACTACATTCCCATACACATCCGTGAGCCGAAAATCCCGTCCCGCATAACGGTACGTCAATCGTTCGTGGTCAATTCCCATCAAATGCATGATCGTAGCGTGCAGGTCGTGAATGGATACTGGTTTCTCTTCCGCCTTAAACCCAAACTCATCTGTAGAGCCATACACGATTCCCGGCTTCACGCCGCCGCCAGCCATCCACATTGTGAAGCCATACGGATTGTGGTCGCGTCCGTTGCCTTTTTCTGACACGGGAGTGCGTCCGAATTCTCCACCCCAAATCACGAGCGTGTCTTCCAATAATCCGCGCCGTTTCAAATCCCGAATCAATGCCGCCGAAGCGCGATCCATATCGGGACAACGTTCGCGCAAACCTTTCTCCAAATTCTCGTGATCGTCCCATTGTTGACCGGGGCCGTGATGCACCTGCACATAACGCACGCCGCTTTCGACCAAACGCCGCGCTAATAAACAACCATTGGCGTAAGTTGATTTTCCATACTCTTCACGAATGGACTCTGGTTCTTTGCGAATGTCAAAAACGTCTGAAGCCGTGAACTGCATGCGATACGCGGTTTCCATACTCTTGATGCGACCTTCAAGAAAAGCATCGCCGCCAAACGATTCGGAGTGCGATTTATTCAAGGCTTGAATCGCGTCGAGCTGTTGGCGCTGCGCGTCTTTGTCGAGGTCTTTGTTGCGCAAAAATTTGATCATTTTTTCAGGATCAGTTTCGGCGTTATTAAATTGCGTCCCCTGATATTGCGCAGGCAAAAATCCGGCGCTCGTCCAGAGGCTGTCAGCTTGCGGACTCAGCACGACGAACGCAGGAAGATTTTTATTTTCGGAGCCAAGTCCGTAGGACATCCACGCTCCCATCGTCGGACGCATCGAAGTCATGATGCCGCTGAAAAATAAATTGCGACCCGGTTCGTGGTTCGGATTGAAGCTGTAAATTGAACGAACTACGCAGAGGTCATCAATGCTGGCGGCAAGATTCGGCAACAATTCGCTGACATCAATGCCGTTTCTGCCATACTTCTTAAATTTAAAAGGCGAAGGCATCAGGCCGCCAGTTTTACGCTCCGTGCGCAGGTCTACGGCGGCGGGACGTTGTCCGGCATATTTTTCCAGCGCAGGCTTGGGATCAAACATGTCCATCTGCGACGGGCCGCCCGTCATGAAAAGCATGATGACACGCCTGGCTTTGGGCGGAAAATGCGGCGCAGGCAGGTTTTGCGCGTTGATTTGTTGCGACAACACATCTGACAGCATCAGCGAGCCGAGTCCGCCGCTCATTGTTGATAGAAAATTGCGTCGTGAAAATTGATCAGAGTTCATAACATTACTTGCCTTTTGCGGCTGCGCCGCCTGATGTGCGGCAAGTCTCTGACTTGCCGTTTTGTGAATCATAGAAGGGCTACGCCCATAAATTGGTTATGACTAAAATTTAGCGTTGTTTTTAATAAACGGGCGAAGCCCGAATGACCTTTGACTAAACCGGAAGGCACAGCCTTCCGGCACATCGGGCGGCACAGCCGCGAGAAAAATGTCGTCTCAATCTACGGCCAAAATACTTCTTCATTTGTCGCTAACAAGACCTGGGCAAACTGCTCAAGAGAAGCGCTGTTAATGTAGCTAATTGCCGCTTTGCTCTCAACCACGCCTGGATCACGCGACAAAATTTTACGATACAAAATTTTCACCCGTGTGCGTACATCAGCTTCGGCTTCTACCGACTTCGCCAGCGTAGCGCTGAGTTGTTTTATAAACGGGCTATTCAGTACAAACAATTCCTGCAACGGCGTAATCGTCAAGCCACGCGCGGGGCTATGCTGAAACGGATTCGGAAAATCGTACAACGATAAAATATCACTGGAACGGCCACGATTAATTTTGCCGTAGACGGTGCGCCGCGTGTTCTCCGATGAATCCAAATTTAGTGATGGGCCGTACATTTCTAAACTCAAAACTCCCGCCGCCTGCAATAAAGAATCGCGCAAACTCTCAGCATCCATCCGGCGCGGATTCATCCGCCAGAGCCATTGATTGCTTTCATCAATCGCGGCAGCTTCGGCGCGTGGTTTACTGGATTGACGATACGTTGCAGAAAGCATGATTTCGCGGTGCAGCCACTTCATTGACCAATTGTTCGCTACAAATCGCGCTGCCAAATCATCCAATAATTCAGGATGCGTCGGCTTATCGCCGCGATCTCCAAAATCGCTGGGAGTCCTCACCAGATGCTTACCGAAATGCCAGCCCCAGACACGATTGACAATCACCCGCGCCGTCAATGGAGCCGCATCAGTCAGGATTTTTTCGGCAAGTTCCAGTCGCCCTGAACCTTTGCCAAAAACTGTATTCGGATTTTTCGACAGCACTGTCAAAAAATGGCGCGGCACTATTTCGCCGGGCGAAGCCGAGTTGCCACGCGCAAAAACGGGAAGATCACGCGCTGCGCCAGGTTTGATAACGAGCGGCGTGTAATCTGCATACGAGCCATCCGAATCCATCGCGGCATCGTGGACAGCGTTGATAAAAGGCGCTTTGGCTTCTTCTTCGGCGCGTTTCGCAGCGGCGGCAGCCAGAGCCACAGGATCGGGTTTAGGCTTGCCGGCATTGCCTTCTTTTTTGGTCACGCCAATTTTGATTACCGATCCGGCTAATTCAGGATAGCTTTCCTGCAAGGTTTGCATTTCCGCTTTTATCTTTGCCATTTCGACGCGGCATTCTTCGGCCTTGGGCTTTGCTATTGTCTGATCAAGCGTTTTTTCCTCGGTCAGAAAACCTAACAATCCATTTAGTTCTGAAACTCGATGGCGAGCGGATAAATATTTCGTTTCAGTGGCGGCATCAACTTCGCGCAGCGGACGAACCGCCGGAGAAGTCGAAGCAAATACGCCCGCCAGCGCGTAATAATCTTTTTGCGAAATCGGATCAAATTTGTGATCGTGACAACGAGCGCACGCAACCGAAAGTCCGAGCATGCCACGCCCGACCGCGTCTACTCGCTCGTCCCATTCTTCCAGCAGCAGGTTATCAATCAACTCCTTCGACAGTTTCTTTTCTTTCCACTCCGACGGAGCCATCCCCAAATATCCAAGCGCACGCAAATCGGAACGCGAAGTGCCGGGCATCAGATCAGCGGCGAGTTGTTGTTTGATGAAACGGTCGTAAGGTAAATCATTATTGAAAGATTCAATGACCCAGTCACGATAGCGCCACGCATACAGATACGCCTGACGATTACCGCCGGTGTCGCCGTTCTCGGCATAACGCGCCACATCAAGCCAGTAACGGCCCCAGCGTTCGCCGTAACGGGGCGATACCAGCAAACGATCCAGCAACTTTTCATAGCGTTTGGGATCGTTATCTTTGGCAAAACTTTCAATTTCTTCGCTGGTTGGTTTCAAGCCTGTGAGGTCGAGATACGCCCGTAAAATCAAGGTGCGCGGATCGGCTTCCGGCGCAGGCGTGAGCTTGTTTGCTTCCAACCTGGCGAGAATGAAACGGTCTGTTTTGGTGTGTGACCAGGCAGTTTGTCGGACGGTCGGAGCCGCCATCTCGCGCAACGGAAGAAAAGACCACCACGATTTTCGCTGCTCGAAATCTATCCCGCCGGCTTTGGCGACTGGCGCGCTTTCGGTCCGCGGATCAACCGCACCCGCCGCAATCCATTGCGCAAAATCGGCAATCACGGACTCGGGAAGTTTACCTGACGGTGGCATTTTCAATTGCAAATCGTTAAAGCGAATCGCGCGGAATAAGAGGCTTTCGCCCGGCTTGCCGGGGACGATAGCTGCTCCTGAAATTCCGCCTTTGCGCAGCCCGGATTTCGTGTCAAGAATCAGTCCACCTTTGGGAGATTTTAATTGCGCCGCATGGCAGGCGTAACAATTATCCGCGAGCACCGGGCGAATCTTTTTCTCAAAAAATTCAGCACTGCCGGATTGGGCCTTAAGTTGCCCGCCAGGCAGGGCAAGTAAAAACATAAAGCCGAGCGTCAGTTTGATTTTTGCGCACTTCATCTGAATTTCCTCACAGCCGTTTAATGCTAAGGTGATCACCAATCTTCTAATGTATTTGGTATAACAAAAGTAAGTGAGTTCGGCAATCATTCTCTCACGAGGTAAATACGGGAAGCTGCGCAAAAAGTTACGTACTTCTACGCATTGCACAAAAGCCACGCTTCAAATATTATCTCTTCACACGGCGTTGTTGCACGAATCAGAAAGGGTAGCTGCGGCAGCGGAAACGTGGTAGATATTTTCTGCGATGAAAAAGAAAACCACGTACCGCCTCCGCAAC
>JAYSTY010000039.1:0-26400 GCA_043719385.1 Blastocatellia bacterium
CGCACCGCGTATGACAATCCGAATTGGTTGCAGGATACGTGCGAATATTTCGAGCGTTCAATCAATGCACAGGCAACCGAAGACAATGTATTCCAGTGCGCCCTATTTTTACAAAACCATCATCGCTTTAATCAGTCCGAGTCCTTCTATCAAAAATATTTGGAAGAATTTGTTGGTGGGGATCAATCCAAACGCGCGATGACGCTGAACAATTTGGCGGTTTTGCACCGAGCTAAAAACGAGTTGGCGCAGGCGGAAGCCGAATATGTCGAAGCGTTGGCAATACGACGAAAATTAGCCGCCGTCAATCCTGCCGCCTATTTGCCCGACGTGGCAGGAACGCTGAATAATTTGGCGGTTTTGCACCGAGCTAAAAACGAGTTGGCGCAGGCCGAAGCCGAATATATCGAAGCGTTGGCAATTTATCGAAAATTAGCCGCCGTCAATCCTGCCGCCTATTTGCCTGACGTTGCGATGACGCTAATAAATGTTGCTATTTATCATGTGCAATCTGCCCCGAACCGCGAGCGTTCGATTCGTTACGCGCTGGAAGCTCTCACGATTTTACTGCCGATTGTTGAGGATGTGCCGTACACGCAAAACTATCTGCAATCAGCAATGTGGGTGTTGCAACAAGGTTGGGATTTGAGCGAGGAAGACATTCAGCAGAGGTTGGCGGAAACAGGCAAATAGGGCAATTGCAAAACACATCGTGTGGCAGCAAAATGATTTTGACATCCATGAAAAATCAAATTCTGAAAATTACGATTTTACTGCTGGCGGCAGGCGCGGTTTGTTTGTTGACACTAAACCAGTTCTTCCCTGTTTCCGCCGCACAGGAAATTTCTTTTGACCGCGACATTCGCCCGATTTTTGCTGCACATTGTATGCAATGTCACAACGAGAAAAAACAAAGCGGCGGGTTGCGGCTTGATGCGAAATCTTTTGCGTTGCGTGGCTCCATCATCGTTCCAGGAAAATCTGCCGCCAGCCTTTTATATCAACGCATCACCGCACCTGATGGCGAACAAATGCCGCCTGTCGGTGAACGTTTGAGCGCAGCACAAATCGCATTAATCAAAGCGTGGATTGAGGCGGGAGCGGTTTGGTCGGAAGGAGAAACGGCGAATGGGGGACGGGGCGATGGGGAGAATGAGCGGTTGCAGCATTGGGCCTGGCAGCCAATCAAGAAACCTCCTATTCCCACAACGCAACCCGCGAAACCCGAAACCCAAAACTCGAAACCAATTCCTCCCCGAAACCCAAAACCCGAAACCCGAAACGACATTGATACTTTCATCGCAGCCAAACTATTACAATCTGGTTTATCAATGTCTCCCGAAGCGGATCGGCGCACATTAATTCGGCGGCTGTATTTCGACCTAATCGGCTTGCCGCCTTCGCCCGAACAAGTGCAGCAATTCGTCAAATCCCGTGATCCAAAAGCCTACGAAAAATTGGTAGATAGTTTGCTCAGCAGCCCGCGTTATGGCGAACGCTGGGCGCGGCACTGGCTTGACGTAGTGCATTACGGCGACACGCACGGCTACGACAAAGACAAGCCGCGTCCGAATGCGTGGCCTTATCGTGATTATGTGATTCGCGCCTTCAATGAAGACAAGCCCTATGCCCAATTTATCGAAGAGCAAATTGCGGGAGATGTTTTATATCCCGGTACACGCGACGGTGTTCAGGCGTTAGGATTCATCGCCGCCGGGCCGTGGGATTTCATCGGATATGCCGAATTGCCGGAAACAAAAATTGACGGCAAAATCGCGCGTCACCTCGACCGCGACGATATGGTAGCCAATACCATCGGCACGTTCACCAGCGTCACGGTGCATTGCGCCCAATGCCACAATCACAAATTCGATCCGATTTCGCAGGACGATTATTATTCGCTGCAATCGGTTTTTTCCGCGCTTGATCGTGCGGACAAAAAATATTTCCCGAACGATCCGGCGCTGACAAACAAATTCAATCAGCTTGATGGTCGTCAGCGCGACCTCGCCGAACGCAAACGAGTCATCGAACGCGACGCGGCGAAAGAAGCTGGCGAAGCAGTTGTAAAGCTGGATGCACAAATTTCTGAAGCCGCGAAAAAACAAAATAACGAAGCGCAAGTTGCCGAACTAAAAGTAAAACGCGCCCAAATCGCAGATGCCGCGATGAAGCCGGAACTACGCGCCGAACGCGACAAATACAATGTCGAACTCACGCAACTCAGCACGGAGTTATCCAAATTTCCCAAGCCTGAAATTGTTTACGCTGGCACAGTGCATTACGGTACAGGCATGTTCTCAGGCACAGGCGAAAGCGGAGGCGAGCCACGACCGATTTATGTGCTGGCGCGGGGGCAAGTGACTACGCCAAAAAATGAGGTCAGTCCCGGTGCGCTCTCGATGTTGAATTTTCAACCTGCGCGTTTTGCAATTTCCAAAGACGCTCCCGAAGGCGAACGCCGCGCCGCGCTCGCGCATTGGATTACCGATAAAGAAAATCCGTTGACGTGGCGCAGCATTGTCAATCGCATCTGGCAATATCATTTCGGCGCGGGACTCGTGACTACGCCCAATGATTTCGGGCGTAACGGCGCAAAGCCTTCGCATCCAGAATTATTGGATTGGCTCGCCGCAGAATTTCGAGACAGTGGCGGCTCCATAAAAAAGCTCCACAAACAAATTGTAATGAGCGCCACCTATCGGCAAACGAGTCAACCGACCACCGACCACCGATCACTGACCACCGACAACGCTTTGCTTTGGCATCAAAATCGCCGCAAGCTCGAAGCCGAAGCCGTGCGCGATTCCGTTCTCGCAGTCACAGGCAAACTTGATCTGACAATGGGCGGCGCAGGCTGGCAGGATTTTGTCGTTGAGCATCCCGAACATTCGCCGCATTACGAATATGGTCTGGCCGATCCGAACGATAGCAAAACCTGGCGACGTTCAATTTATCGCTTTATCGTGCGCTCGCAAACGCAACCGTGGATGACGGCGCTGGATTGCGCTGACCCATCCATGCGCGTAGACAAACGCAACGAAAGCCTCTCGCCATTGCAAGCGCTGGCTTTGCTCAATAACGGTTTTATGATTACGCAGGCGCAACATTTTGCGGAACGCTTAGAAAAAGAATTTCCGAATTATCCAGCGAAGCAAATTGATCGCGCCATCTGGCTGGCTTTTGGGCGCGAGGCCACAGTTACGGAGCAGCAAAAATATGCAGCTTTTGCCCGCAGCTATGGCCTGCCAAATCTGTGTCGTGTGCTGCTGAATCTGAATGAATTCACGTTTGCGGATTGAGGCAATGTAAAAGCCCGCACAAGATCAGCGTGTGCTCGTTCTTGCTTCGTGCGGGCTGCTGCCGCAGATTACCTTACTTCTCACAGGCTCCACCCTTCGCATCGAAAATCGTGCCCCAGGATTTGAAACAAACGTTGCCGGTAAAGTTTTCAGCGACAGTGGTTTCCAGGACTTTGCCTTTCGTCGTTCCGCTGCCTTCAATAACTACGCTAATCGGCATGCCTTTCGCTGTGTTGCGCGGAATGATTAATGGTCGTGAGAAACCCAGCGAAATCGCAGGCGTAGAGAGTGCTTTTGCCATTGGCACTTGTGTGCCGCCAATCGTTTCCGTCATAAAATACATAACCGTCATCTTGGCCATATATCCCGCTTGATTGTTGAAGGTGATAGAGCGCGAACCCGGTGTTGTGGGGCCGCCTGTGATATGGTTCGTGATCGCCTTATCCGCAGCATTAGCCGTGTTGACGACGCCTGTCGCAATGGCGGCGCTGGTATTCACGATCCATTCACCCGCCGGGTCTTTGGGAATGGTTGAGGCAATCTGATGGCGCGCATCATTGAGTTCATTTACAAAACGCAGTGCATCGCCAATCTGCACCTGATTGACCTGAATAAACGTCGGGAAACGATTTACTCGCTTGGCGATCCACTCGGCCTTTCGCTTATTTAGCTCATTGTAATCATTGTAGTACTTGGAGGTAACTGCGTCGGTGAGAGCGTCTTCAAAACTTCCCAAAGCCAAAAACTTATCTTCCTCGCCAGCAGCAGTTTTATATTCATTTTTACTCCCTTTTATCTGAGGAGTGATATAGCCTTTCCACTCAACATACCCTTTTTTATTGGCGAAGGTGCTGCCTTTCAGATCTTCACCATCAGCCGACAGAATGATCAATCGTTTGTTACTCGCAATCAATTCCGGCTTCGTTGGCCAAGCCTTCTGATCCTCAAGTTTGATATAAGTGAGAGTTTTTAATCCAGCGAGCCTAACTTCGTCGTCGAATTGGGTATATGTCACGCCATTGTTTTCAGGCATGATGAAGACAATTTCGTTGGGATGCGCGACCAGCCAGTTGTCAATTTCCTTGAGGATTTTGCTGAAGCGCGTAAAGGGAGCGCCAGATGACCAGTTCGGCAGCCATGCTTTGCTTTTCATCCCTTTAGCGTATGCTCGGTTCAATTCAATCTTACTGTTGCTATGTGGGGCTTCACCGCAATGGCAGATGTAAACCCCCGCTGGTTCTTTGTCATTGGGATTATCATAGACAATATCTATTTCCAGCATTCTGGCTCCGCCATTTAATTGCGTAGTGACATCGTATCGCTGCGAGTTCTGGAGATTGTAGCCGTACGCATAACTAGATATTGCATTGTGCGTTGCCAGATAAGTGTATTGGTTAATCGGTTTTTCAGCTTGCGCCAGCACCAGTCCCTGCATCAAAAACAAGGCCAGTGCCAGCACGGTCAGGGTGACTACCGGATTTCCAATTGATTGACTCCGGGTCAGGGAGTGATTGGTCGCATTTGCTTTTCGTTCGAGTTTCATAAACTTAGTTCCTCCGGTGTGAGCTTGTTACGCGCGTGTTCAGGTGTAACAGTGGCTTACTGACAAGGCCCGCCCTTTGCATCGAAAATCGTGCCCCAGGATTTGAAACAAAGATTCCCGGTAAATCCTTCAGGGACGGTGGTCTCCAGGACTTTGCCCTTGGTCGTCCCGATGCCCTCAATGACCACGCTAATCGGCATACCTTTGGCATTATCGCGAGGGATTTCCAGCGATCTTGACTGCCCAAGCGGAATAGCGGGGGTTTCCAGGGCTTTCGCTATCGGAACTTGTGCGCCACCGATATTTTGCAGCACAAAATAAACGACTACCATTTTCGCTACATAACCAGCCTGATTGCTATAGGTGATTGACCTGACAGCGGGGGGCAGAGGATGTCGCAAGTGTTCGCTCGCGTGCGGGCGCGGCTTACTACCGGCGGCGGGGTCACTCAGGAATGGACGACACGTCGGGTAATACGCCGGGTCTAACAGCAGCTTTTTCTCTTGCGCCAGAAAGGGATAGTTATAGACGGAGCCAAGATCGTTGCTTTTCTGCATGACTAAACTGGGCAGATTCCCCAGATCAACCTTTTGATTGGCAAAGCAGGTTTTGGCATCAGAGGTATGAAGCAAACCAAAGGCATGCCCCAGTTCATGCGACCAGCCATGTAATTTTGTTGGAAGTGAAGCCGGGTTTGTTTTATAGGCTTGATAGGCTTCATTCCAGAAGTTGCCCGTCATTTTCACAGTATTCCAACTACCGCCCGCCTCGCCAACTGTCCCTTCAAGAATCGCAAACACGACATTTTGATTGACCAGATAATCGTTAGCGAGAGTAGTTTTGATTAAATTCACATGGTTATTCCAATCTAGCGCACCTGTTGCATCCTGCGGGCTGTTGACGGTCGTAACAAGCGGCGTTTTCAGCGCAAACGTCACACCGAGTTGCTGATAGTAATGTCGTTGAATGATCGTCATAATCGCAGCAATCGCCTGATTTGCATCGGGCTTGGCGGTTTGGCCTTTGGGGATTACATACAGGACTTGCAGGACTTTTGATTGTTGCGCCTGCGCCAGTCCCGGCATAAACAACAAGGCGAGTGCCAACACAGTCAATCTGACTATCGAACGTCCAAGTAATTGATTTCGGGTTAGGGCGTGATTGGTTGCATTTTGTTTGAGTCTCATAAACGTAGCACCTCCGGTGTGAAATTGTTATCTGTGCAATCGCGGATCGTCAGTTCTTTCACTTGACCGCTATCACCTTTGTAGTACCGATGGATGTCGCATTTCCATTGAGGGTGCGGTAAGGCTGCGCGGTTATTTTCGTCGGCTCGAATTTAACCGAGAGCAGCAGGTTGTACTCGGCACTCCCGCTAAACAGCACTGGTACAGCCTGACCAGCCATTACTTCATTTTTGGCATTTCGACGATCATATTGTGCCAATGTACGAAGTGATTTTAAGGCACCGTCATCATCATCGAAGTATTGATCCCCAACGTAGCTATGCAAGTGACCAGCGAAAATAGCTACGACATTTAAGTTCTCCCCAAGCAGTCGCCCAAATTCAAGGGCTCCCGCAAGCCACTGTAGCTGGGAATATGCTCCTTTTTGATAAGGATAGTTCCCCTCCTTATCCTTATGCGGAGACACATCAAACATACCGAAACCATCACCAGAGTTGATGGAATGCATATTGAGAATCACTTTCTTATCTTTTGATTTACTCAGGAGAGTTTTGAGCCACGGTAAGGAACTCTGAATATCGAAATTCTCATTCCCCGCTTTCCTTGAAGCATAATTGGAAAACTTATAGGCAAAGGGGGGAAAGTTATTAAGCTGAACAAAACGGTAGTCTCCGACATCCCAGTAATAGGCCAGGCTGCCCGATTTATCCCAGTAACCGGAGTCGTTCCAGTCAAAGCCCTGAATGTTTTTGTTAGCGCGCACGGTTTTGGCGAAATATTGCAGTAAATTCAACAGTGTACCGTGTGGGCTGGTGGCGTTTCCGTCGTAAATACCCCAGATTGTGTCATTACTTGCGGCAGTGTAGTTTTGGTAGTCGTGATTGCCGAGACCCGGATAGATCATGTATTTTGAGGCGTAGAGGCTTTCAAAAACATCTATTTGTTCCCACCGCATCGTATTTGTGAGGTCGCCGTTTATAACCACACCCTGGGTATCAGGATTGGAGACGTTCAATTTACCAATCGCCATTGAATGCCATTGGTTCGCCGTCTTGCTGTCTTTCGGACCGGCCTTACAAGGGGGATTGTCGCAATATGGATATTGCGGGTCTGACGCGAAGATCATTCCGAAAGAGGATAGTTTATTGGCGATAGTTGGAGGTACGATGTAGCACTGCTTCAAAACATTTTCTACCGGGTCTCTGCCAAAGCCAGCAACTCCGCAGAAAATCGCACCCGTCGCGGTCTTCTCCGCCCAAATGCCGTTCGCTCCGTACCGAATCGTTCTTGTGCCTGTAAATATACAGGGCGCACCTTCCTCTGCACATTTCGTCGCTACGGTCACGATTTTGCAGGTCTTCAAAACGTTCATAGCCGGGTCTTTGCCAAAGGCCGCAACCCCGCAGTTAATGCCATCGGTGGCGGTCTTGGTGATCCATTTATCACCCGCCCCGTAACTAACATCGCCTGTGCCAGAAAAATTACAGCGTTCGCCTTCTTTCGCGCATTCGACCGCCCCCGCAGGAGGAGCTTGTGCGTGGCTACTCGCCTGCACAAATAGCAGCACAATCATTGTTGCGACTGTATTCCTGATAAATTGACTTGCGGCCAGGAAGTGACGGGTTGCTTTTTCTTTTCGTTCGAGTTGCATAGTTTCAGTGCCTCCAGTGTGAGAATATCCGCGAATCTTTGTGCTGAGAAAGTTACAGCCGGAATCAAATTCCTGCGGCAAGCAACGCTCTCAACTCTTCCAGGTTTTCTTTGAGTACGAATGCCGTTGCGCCAACTTCCGTCGCGGCAGTTCGCGTTCGGGCGTCGCCGTAATCCGTGACAATGCAAATGTTCGCGTTTGGGTAAGCAGCTTTGATCTGCTGACTCGCGGTGAAACCATCTACGCGCGGCATTTGCAAATCCATCAAGACCCACTGCGGAAGACTGGTTTGATACGCAACAAAGGCTTCATCACCGTCTTCACATTCGGTGATGACCTCGGCGAATTCGCTGACCGTTTCGCGGATCATCGCACGCATCATTGAGTTGTCTTCCACAATCAGAATGTTCATGACGCTGAGGATATTCGTTGATTGGAGAGAAAATAAAAATCCGTTGAATTACGATTTGTGGGCTGTAGAAATACGGTATTTTCTCCGTAGTAGTACGGATGGTGGAAATTTAACAAGGGGCAAATTGAATATGGGGCGGCTGAATTGCCACGGCTGAATTGCCACTAGCTTCAGCTAGTGGAAGCGGAGACTCAAGAGGCAGAGGCTTCAGCCCAATTTCTGAAAAATCATTTTCCGATGAGCTTTAGCTGAAGCTGTGCGGAAAGAGAATATTTTCAAATTCGGCTGAAGCCTGTGAGTTTAAATGCACGCCCCACTAGCTGAAGTTAGTGGCAATTCACAAAATTCACACTGAATACTCAACTCGCTTTATTTATCTGCTCCGCATTCTCAGTAGCAAATTTCATCAGCGCATGACGACCTTTGAGATCAAATTTTTCGCTGATGTTGAGGCGGTGTTGCTCGACGGTACGGACTCCCATGATGAGTTCAGCAGCGATTTCCTTGTTGGTTTTAAATTCGGCGATGAGGCGCAGGACTTTGCGTTCGGTGGGTGTCAAATGATTTAGCTGAGAAGATTTCGTAGAGTTGACCTGACGCATCCGCTTGAGCAGGAAGCTGGTTAATTGTGGGCTGATAAATTCCTGTCCGTTCACGACGGCTTCAATGCAATCAATGACTTCTTCGGCGGCGCTGTCTTTGACGAGAAAACCTTTCACGCCCAAATCCAGTGCGGCATTCAAAAACTGCTCGTCCTTATGCATTGTCAGAAAAATGATGTGTAGCGCAATTCCTTTTTCACGCAGCGTAGTGAACACTTCAAAGCCGCTCGCCCTCGGCATATCAATATCCAGCAACGCGACATCCGCGTGACAGTGCAGCAATCGTTGAATCGCTTCCGCGCCGTCTTTGGCTTCGCCGATGACTTCAAGGTGCGATTCAGTTTCAATGAGGTTTCGCAATCCACCACGAAAAATCGGATGGTCATCGGCGATGAAGATTTTGATTTTGTCAGACATAGGTTTTGAAATAAGTCTCACGCAAAAGTGCAAAGACGCAAAGAATGAATAAGAGCAACGGAGATGGCGTGAAACGGCGATTCATCATAATCACGCATGTATGATAAAAATTATCACACTGCTAACTCGTCAAAAGCCTTTGCCTCTTAGCGTCTTTGCGTGAACCCAATTCATCCCTCTTCTCTTGAAATTGTGATCATCACCGTCGTCCCTCTTCCGACTTGCGATTCCACGGTATGCACGCCGCCCAGCATGCGAACGCGCTCCGACATACCGATCAAACCAAAACCGCTTCCTTGATTTTCAGACGTAGCCACAAAGCCGCGTCCATTGTCTTGTATGTGTACGGTCACCTGCGTTTCGTTTTGGACGATGCTGATGTCAACAACGGTCGCGTGTGCGTGCTTGATGATGTTATTCAAGCATTCCTGAATCACGCGATAAAATGTCACTTCGTTATCTTTGGAAAAAACTTCGTCAAATAAAGCGACGCGGGCGTTGATTTGCAGTCCCGTAGCTTCGCGGATTTTTTCAATCATCGCTTCGATGGATTCGCGCAATCCTAATCGTTCCAGGTGATACGGACGCAAGTTGTAGGCAATACTGCGCACTTCTTCCAACGCCTGCCCGGTGGCTTTGGAAATCTCATCTAGTTGTGTTGCAACTTTTTCACTATCATTCGCCATGCGTTTGCCGATGATTGTGCGATTTTTGATCACCAGCAGACTCTGGCCTAAGCCGTCGTGCAATTCTGCCGCGATGCGTTTTCGTTCCGCTTCCTGCGAAGTAATAAGCTGGCGCGAAAACGCGGTTTTGGCCTCGGCAATCCCCCGCACCTGCACCAGACGATATTGAGCAATCAGCCAAATCGCCCCGGTGAGCGCCGCCACTGCCAGCCAGAGAAACCACCACGTTTGATAAAAATAGGGATGCACAACGATTTTTAGAACTGCGCCCTCGTTGTTCCAAACCCCGTCGGCATTGGCGGCGATGACGTGAAAGGTGTAGCTGCCAGCGGGCAAATAAGAATAATGCGCGGTGCGCTGCGTGCTCGCTTCCGTCCAATTATTTTCCAGCCCTTCGAGTTTGTATTTGAATTTGATCTGCGCCGATTTGAGCAGGCTCAGCGCTGTGTAATTGATTTCAAGCTGCGATTGACCGGGGTTCAGTTCGATTGCGGAGCTTGGATTGCGGAGTTTGGATTGCAGCAGTGGTGCGTCAATTATTGCGCGGTCAATGGCGAGCTTCTCAATCACGACCGGCGGCGGCTGGGGATTCACGGTCTCGGCTTCGGGGTCAACAATCGCAACACCGCCCATCGTGGGAAACCAAAACTTGCCGTCTTTGGCTTTGATGGCTGCAGGCAGCCTGCCACCATTGCATTCGGCGCTGATCATGCCGTCTTTTTCATCATAAGAAACGCTGTTGAGTTGGGTGATTTTGCGCTCCGCGAAATCGTTGAGTTCCTGCTTGCTGACGCGATGTAGGCCGCGATTGCTGGACATCCAGAAGTTACCACGTTTGTCTTCGAGAATGGCAAAGACGCCGTTATTGAACAGCCCGTGTTCGACACGGTAATTGAAAAACTTGCCGTTTTTATAGCGCACCAAACCGTCGCCATATGTGCCAAACCACATCAAACCGTCCGTGTCTTCGTGAATCGCACGGACAAATCCCTTCGGACTATCGGCCTGAGCGTTGTAGCTGATAAATCTGCCATCTTTGAATTGCGCCAACCCATCAAACGTTCCCGCCCAAAGCTTGTCATTGCGGTCTAAGTGAATGGTGATCACGTTATTACTCGGCAAGCCGTCGTTGGTGGTGTAATGTGCGATTTCTTTGTCATCTTTGTATTTGTATACCCCTTCGCCGGTAGCGATCCAGATATTTCCTGTGCGGTCGGCGGTGAAGTCGGTAGCTCCGTTCGGAAGATCATTTTTACCAATTCGTTTTACGGACGAAGGTTCTTCAAAGCGCCCGAATCCGCCTTCGCCCTGGTAGCCTAGCCATAATCTCGCCCGGTCATCTTCCCAGAAACCTCGCATATAAAGCGGTAAGGTATTGGCATATTTCAGCCCCTGATTGGTGATTTTCCCGCTCGCGTAACGATTCACGCCCTGAACCGTGCCGATGAAAATATCCCCATTGGTGGCTTGGAGCAGTGGGTAGACTTCATTGCTGTTCAGCCCGTCTTTGACGGTGAGCGTCGTGATCAGTGTCCGCCGCAACCGCCGCAATCCCGTTGAAGTCGCCAACCAAAAGTTGCCTTCGCGGTCTATGAGGCTGGCGGTCGCGCCGACCGCTTCGTTCAATTGATACGACGTGAATTGATTGTCTTTGAAGCGCACATACTGGCTCGGCTTGGGCACATTACGACCTGAAAAAAGGAACCAGAGGCCGCCGTCAGTGGCTTCCCTGACCTGATTCGGATAGAGTTCCTTTAAGGCAGGGAGTTCCTTTTTCGTAAAGATGGTAACCTTGCCATCTTGCAAGCGCCAGAGTTCGAAAGCGGGAGATATTCTTCTCACCCATAATGCACCGCGACCGTCCTCATAGGGTGCAAGGCTGCCACTTGCGCCTAGTTCTTCCTGTGTTAGTTTGAGTGGATAGGCGGTGACTTGTCCGTCTTTATGCTGCGCGGTTTTGCTTCGCTCAATCACCCATTTGGTACCGGATTGCCCCCAATAAATCTGTTTGACGCGCGGTTCTTTTTGGTCGGATGTAAGCACAAATCGGTCGCCTTGTAGCACGTAATAACCTTTGTCCGTTTCAAACACCGCGTTCCCTTTGGCATCACCAGTAATAGCAGCAATGGGATCACCCGAAGTTGCAAAATCTGCATACGAACGAAAAACGCCATTGCGATAAACGACCACTACATTATTTTCCGTAACTGCATAAACTGTGCCTTCCCGGTCGGCGAAAAGCCGCGCAAAGCGATTATTGACGATGCCTTTGGTGTTACTCCTATCAAAAATCGTGAACCGCACGCCATCAAACCGCGCCAGCCCATCAAACGTACTGAGCCATAAATATCCGTCGGGCGTTTGCGCTACACCTGTCACGGTATTTTGCGGCAAGCCGTTCGCCGTCGTCCATACATCGTGGACATACTGCGTTGCCGCTTTGTGCGGGTCTAAGGCCTGTCCCTCGGAAGCGACAAAAAACATCATCGCACCTACCAGCATCAAGCCGACGAAATGCCTGAAAAAGCGAGGCTGCCCGCCCTTTGCCCCCGCCAGTTTATTATTATGGGTTGAGAGTTTGATCATGAATTTCTTCCAAGTCACCAAACATCAAGGTCGTATTTTCTGTGCAAAAGCGCTCCCTCGCAGCTAAGAAAAACAACCCACATCAACAGCTTGAGCAATTTTTACCTGTCGCTATTCTTCATCTTTTTGTTTGCAGAGAAAGATGATCGGTACAGTACGGTGAGCGGTAGCGAGCTGGTCATCTTGCATGAGTCAACCAACTCGCTACCGCTCACTGTACTGTTGACGATTATGCCCATTTTTGCAATTGAGCGCGAACTTACGACAACCATAACAAAAATTCCTGCTTACGAAATGCAAATTGTGGAGTAATATTTCGGCTCCACGATCCGCATTTTATTTTTACTCAGCGAAAGGAATCGCACGCTATGCCAATTGGAACTATTGTCACAGGAGTCATCACCGCGCTTGCCATGAAAGGCGCAGAAAAAATTACTGAAAAATCAGCCGAAAAAGCCTTTGAGAATCGCAGCGCTATTTTAGAAAAAGTTCGCGGTGTTCTCGTCGGTGAAGAATTGACTACACTAAACTTATTGGAAAAATATCCAACCAACGAAGATATGCAAAAAGAGGTCGCTGAAAAATTAACGCCGCGCCTTGAAGCCAATCTCGTAGTCGCCAAAGAAATTGAAGAGTTGCTGAAGCAAATGCCCACGATTGAAATCAAACAAAATACGTTGACGCAAACGGGAGATAATAATCAGGCAGCGCAGGACATTCACGGCAGCACGATCAATTTCAAGTAGGGGCGGCGACTTGTCCCCGCTCGTCTTCATCGCGTAGCGATGGTTGATTGTAGCCGTGGTGTTTCAACCCACGGTAAGATATACGCGAAAAATATTGTGTCGCGTAGTGACGATTGAAATTCAGCGGTACAGTACGACGAGCGGTAGCGAGTTAGTTAGCGTTGCACCAGCTCGCTACCGCTCACCGTACTGTACCGTTCGCAAGATTGAATTTGTCCCAATAAAATCTTTACTCATCATGACGAACAACCTCTCACAATCAGGCTCAAACAATTTTGCGTGGCAGGATATTCACGACGCGAATTTCAATATCTACCTCGGCAAAACGCTCGAATACAAAGAGCTGACCAACCAATTAGAAACGCAAAAGATTTGTTTAATTTTCTCCCCGAAGACCAGATAGAAAAACGGCTCCAAGTGAGCCAAAAGATTGAAGAACTACACGCGCAAATTCTGCAATTCAAACAAAACGCCCTGCAATTAGCTGCCGAATTTGTGCCGCGTGATTTTGAATCTGAACGAATTTTCTTTTGCGGATTGATTTAGAATTACTTGAATTCCTGAAAATTTCCCAACCTTCAACTTTTCTACTTACTTCCTCGTAGCTGGATCCTTGTGACACCTGAATTACTGTCACAACGCCGTTCGACGCATCCTCGATTCACGCTATCTTCTTCGTACAACCTAACACTACCCGAAATTTGCGAGGTATGAAGATGATAGTTTCATTAATTGTTTTAGCCTTTGCCGCAGTAATGATAGCAATTGAAAAAATGTCACCGGGGCGCAATTGGCCAATGGTAGCCGGGTGGTGGTGGCGCGTGCTGTTACTGAATGTGATGCAGGCCGCGACCATTTGGATTGCGGGGATGGCCTGGAAAAAATGGACGAACGATCAGCCCGCCTGGGCTTCGGATCATTGGGGGACGCTGGGGAGCGCGTTGTTCGGCTATCTGGTGATTACGTTTGTGTATTATTGGTGGCATCGGTGGCGGCACGAAATTCCGTTTTTGTGGCGCTGGTTTCATCAGCTCCATCACAGCCCGCAACGTATCGAAATCATCACCAGCTTTTACAAACATCCATTTGAATTAATCGCTAACTGTGTGATTTCCAGTTTGGTGTTGTATTGGTGCGGACTTGACCCTGAAGCCGCTACTTTGGTTTCGATTATGGGCGGACTGGCAGAATTGTTTTATCACTGGAACGTCAACACACCGTACTGGGTGGGTTTCATTTTTCAGCGTCCTGAAAGCCATTGCGTCCATCATCAGGCAGATGTGCATCATTACAATTTTTCTGATTTGCCACTCTGGGACATGCTGTTCGGCACATTTCACAATCCGCGTCGCTGGAACCAAAAATGCGGCTTTGGCACAGGTGAATATCGCTTGCTGGCAATGTTGCGCGGCAAGGTCATCGCGTAACGAAAGCGAGACAATTTATGAGCAAACATACGAATAAATTTGCCCTGGTATTATTTTTCATCGGCATCTTACAAATGAGTGGAGACTTGTTGCATTCGCCTGTTTTGAAAGGCATTGGCGCGGCGACGGCGGCTTCACCTGCACCAAAAGTTTTCACGGCGCTCCGTGGTTACGAAGCATACTCAACGCGCTTTTTTTTGGAGTGGCATGATCGTGCCGGACAATTTCATTCGGTACAAATCAAACCGGAAAATTATCGCCGCTTGCGTGGCCCTTACAATCGCCGCAACGTATTTGGCGCGGTGTTGGCTGGCGGCCCGCTGCTGACCACAGACAAAAAATTGCAGCCGCTATTTACCGATGTCAGCGCATACGCATTACTCGGAGACGCCGTAGTTTTGCGTGAACTTGGCATTGATCCCAAAACAATTTCCGGTGCTGTCAGTATTCGTTATGAGCCTGTCGCAAAGACAGCGATGAAAGGATTGCCCGCAACGTTGGAGGTCAAATGAAATTTGCACCGAAGCCCTTACAGCAAAACGGTTGGACAGGCGGACAGTACAGTTTCTTTCGCATCATATTCGGTGTGTATTTGTTGTGTCATTTTGTGCAATTGATCCCCTATGGCAAAGAACTGTTTTCCTCGCAAGGCATGTTGCCACATGCCGCTGCCAGCCCTATTTTATATGCCTTCCTAAACATTTTAGCGTTGTGCGACACGCCTTTGTTTGTGACTTTGTTATTGCTGTTGTCAGCACTGTTCAGTCTTGCCTTTGCGCTGGGATTTTATGATCGGCTCGCTGCCCTTGCTTTATGGTATGTGTGGGCATGTTTATTTGGGCGCAATCCACTAATTGGCAATCCCAGCTTGCCGTATGTTGGGTTATTGTTGCTGGCACATGCGTGTTTGCCTGTTGCGTCATATGGGTCGTGGGTGCATCGCAAAGCTGTCGTTCCGCACAGCGATTGGCACATGCCGCCGGCCATTTATTTAGTTGTCTGGGCGTTAATGGCGCTGGGGTACAGTTACAGTGGTTACACCAAACTTATCAGCCCTTCGTGGGTGAATGGCAGTGCTTTTCATTATGTGCTGGAAAATCCATTAGCGCGTCCTGGTGTCTTGCGCGAATGGTTATTGTCACTGCCGCCGGTAATTTTGCGCGGCTGTACGTGGGCCGCATTGTGTCTTGAATTATTATTTGCGCCGTTAGCGTTGTCTCGTCGTTTGCGTCCCCTGTTGTGGAGCGTGATGTTGCTGCTGCATTGCGGCTTGATTGTGCTGATTGATTTTGCTGATTTGAGTTTTGGGATGGTGTTACTACATTTATTTACGTTTGATCCGGCGTGGATTAAACCGTTAGCAGCCCAAGCACCCGCAACAATTTTTTATGATGGTAATTGTGGCTTATGCCATCGCGCAGTCCGCTTTTTTCTGGCAGAAGATACGACCGGAAAATTATTTCGCTTTGCTCCGTTACAAAATAAAACATTTATTTCCGCTACGACCACCTTACAAAGACAAACCTTACCAGACAGCATCGTGATAATCACGGATGATAAAAGATTATTATGGCACTCAACAGCAGTGCTGTATCTGCTTAAACGGTTAGGAGGCGTGTGGCGATTGTTGGCGTGTGTGGCAGAAATTATGCCGCTGTGCTGGCGCGATGCAATGTATGAATGGGTCGCCAAAAATCGTCACCGCCTGGGACGCAAAGCGAATGATGTTTGCCCAACGATGCCTGCTGAAACGCGGGTGCGATTTGATGCCTGAGCACCTCAACCTCAGGTCATCGTTTTTTTGTGATTGAAGAAGCCAGCCTTACCAGATTGATTGCGGCAAATCTTCTGTTGCCTTATATTCAGCACACTTTCAATACTCAAACTTTTCTGGAGGCTCACAATTATGCGCGTGTCACGAAATTTTCCGTTTGCTTGTTTATTTTTACTTCTTCTCACTTTCGCTTTTGTGTCAGAAACATTGGCACAGGCGAAGCCGCAATATTCGGCTGAAATTCGCCGGACTACGAATGGCATTCCGCACATTACGGCGAAGGATTACGGCAGCCTCGGCTTCGGTGAAGGCTACGCGTTTGCGCAGGATCATCTTTGCACGCTCGCCGATCAGGTCATCAAAGTACGCGGCGAACGAGCGCGATTTTTTGGCGCGGGGGAAAATAATAAAAATCTCAACAGCGATGTAACGATGAAGGCGTTGGGGCTTTATGAACAGGCGCAGACGATGCTGGAAGCGATGCCGAAAGAGCAGCGCGCGCAGCTTGAAGGATACACCGCCGGATACAATCAATACCTGCGCGAAGTCACGGCGAATGGCGTCGGCGGTTGGTGTCGCGGCAAAGAATGGGTCTTTGAAATTAAGCCCGTAGACGTGCTGGCGTACAATCAAAGCGTCGTCGTCACGACTACGAATTTTGCGGATATGATCGCAACCGCGAACCCTCCCAAAAATGAATCCGCGCAAAATGTGAACGTGGATTTTCCTGAATTTGAAGGAGCGAGCAACGGCTGGGCGATTGGCGCTGAACGCTCTGCCAGTGGACGCGGATTGTTGATTGCGAATCCGCATTATCCGTGGACTGGCTCCAACCGATTTTGGGAAAAACATTTGGTGATCCCCGGCAAGCTCAATGTTTACGGGGTTGGACTGCTTGGTTCACCCGGCGTTTCGATTGGATTTAATAACGCCGTCGCGTGGACGCATACCGTGTCGGCGGGCAAACGCTTCACGATGTATTCGCTGAATCTTGCGCCGGGGAATCCGACGAAATATATGTACGACGGCAAGGAACGCGAGATGACCAGCAAGGTCGTGAGCGTGTCTGTTCGTCAAACAGATGGCGCGATGAAGCAGGTAGAGCAACGTGTTTTCTTTAGCCATTACGGCCCGATTATTAATTTTCCCGGCGTTGGATGGAATGCAAAACGCGTCGCTACGGTGCGTGACGCGAATGCGAACAACACGCAATTTTATGCCCAGCGCACGGCGATGAATGCGGCGAAGACATTCGATGAATTCAAGCAGGCGCACGCAAAATTTAATTCGATGCCGTGGATTAATACAATTGCGACCAGCCCTGATGGACGCGCGTGGTACGCCGATACTTCCGCGACTCCGAACCTAAAACCCGAAGCCATCGCCGCGTTATTGAAGCGCAAAGACAGCGACATGATGACGAAGACCGCGTGGGATCGCGGCATCATTTTGCTCGACGGCAGCGACTCCCTTTACGAATGGGTGAATGATCCTTCGACCCGCGCCGGAGTAATTCCTTATTCAAAAATGCCACAACTCGAACGCAAAGATTTTGTCTTCAATGCGAACGATAGTTTTTGGTTAGCGAATCCGCATCAGTTGTTGACGGGATACTCGCCGTTGCACGGATTAGAAGGCACAGCACGTTCGTTGCGTACCCGCATGAACGCGGTCATCCTCGACGATACCAGTCCGAACGGCCCTGCCGGAAAAGATGGGAAATTTACGCTGGATGAATTAGCCGCCGCCGCGCTCAGCAATCGCAGTATGTCTGCAGAATTGTTCCGCGCCGAAATGGTTAAGCGTTGTCAGGCGAATCCATCGGTCTCGCTTGATGGACAAAATATTGATTTAAGTAAAGCCGCGCAAGTGCTGTCGAATTGGGATGGGCGTTACAACACTGACAGCGTAGGCGCAGCGTTATGGCGCGAATTCATTACGCAATACGAAGGTGGCGACACCGCGAAAAAAGGAAATTTATTTGCGACGGATTTTAATCCAGCAGATTCCGTCAACACGCCGAACACGATGACGCCGGATAAAAATAATGAATCGTTGCTGAAGCTCGCGCGCGCCGTCGTGCGGTTGCAACAGGCTGGATTTGCAGTTGATGTGCCGCTCGGAAAAATTCAGTACAGCAATAAAAATGGCGGACGTATTCCCATTCACGGCGGCGATGGCCCGTACGAAGGCATTGCGAATGTGGTTGATTATTCTGCGGGGCGAACTACACTGGAGCCAGAGCTTTCTCCGACGAAAATCCAGGGCAGTCGTTACTTGAGCAAAGAAGGCTACCTGATTAATCGCGGCTCCAGTTTTATTATGGCTTTGGAATTCACGGCGAAGGGGCCGAATGCCAAAGCATTCTTAACCTATTCACAATCCGGCGATCCGGCTTCACCGCAATTTTACGATCAGACGCAACTGTACTCTGAGAAAAAATGGCGCAAGATTTTGTTCACGGAAGCAGAGATTAAGAGCGATCCGAATTTGAAAACTATCAGGATCAAGAACGGTAAATAATCCTACTAATTATCAACACTGGTAAGAATATATGATTATGCAACAATGGCATTTGAATGAAATATAACGACTTAGAAATTGAGAACTGGAGAGATTCTGGCATCAATACTGACTCGTTGTGGCTCATTTCCGAACGCGACAAAAAGGGGAAGCACGAGAACATTTATCACGGAAATTTCATCCCACAGATTCCGAACCAACTCATAAGACGTTACACCAAAAAAGGCGAAACAGTTTTTGAGCCATTTATGGGAAGCGGGACGACACTTTTTGTTTGTGAAGAACTCGATAGAAACTATATCGGATTTGATATTAATGAAAAAATTGTAGACTTTGTCAGCAACAAAGCAGATAACAACGGAACTACATTTATCAAAACCTGTGACTCCCTAAATGCCAAGCAAGTTGATAAAAACATTAACTCCGCATTTACAAAAAACGTGCAGTTTATTTTGATGCATCCGCCGTATTTAGATATTGTAAAATTTACAGATAAGCCAAATGATCTGTCGAAGATTAGCGACTTAAATGAGTTTATCGAAAAATTCAAAACGATCTGTGATATTTCGTTAAAGTACCTTGATAAGGATCGC
Organism: Blastocatellia bacterium; assembly: GCA_043719385.1. Taxonomy (GTDB): domain Bacteria; phylum Acidobacteriota; class Blastocatellia; order RBC074; family RBC074; genus JAFDVL01. The sequence continues at coordinate 19,450 of JAYSTY010000039.1, forward strand.
TATTTTGCGATTGTTATCGGAGATGTTTATAAAAAGGGAGAAATTGTTCCACTTTCTTTTTACTGTATGGATATGATCAAACGTAATTTCAACGTAAAGTTGAAAGGTGTTGTAGTTAAAAATATCGAAGGGAATAGAGGGAAAATCGGACAAAATAACATTTGGAAATATAGGGCAATGGTCAGCGATTACTTTATCTTCAAGCACGAATATATTTTTGTTTTTAAGAAAGAATTTTGATGAAAAAGGAAACTAAAAACAGCTTATTTCTTGAATTGGCACGACCTGACGAAAACGGTGTTTCAAGATGGGTCAGTGTGTCTGAATTTGTTAATGAATATGCAAGTTTGAAGTTTGGAAACGGTGCAGATTGGGCTAGATCAGACGGAAATTTAGCAAGAAGATATATTCTTCAACGTGACAATACTCAGACAAGTGGAAATAGCGTTGACAGAGTAAGACTAAACGGTTTCAGAACAGAAGAAGCTGGTACTAACCAAATCAGAGCAGACATCAAACAGGAAATTAAAAATAGAAGGTGTGTTATTTTGGGGACCTCTAATCCTGAACCTGACCATAAAAATGGTAGAAAAGATGATTTGCGGGCAATGACAGTTGCAACTCAAGTTTTAGAAGATTTCCAACCCTTGAGCAAAGCTGCAAATGATGCCAAAAGACAAATTTGCAAAGACTGTAAAGCGACCAACCACCGTTATGATGCAAAGAAATTAGGTTACCCGATTTCTTACATTGTAGGCACGATAAGCTATGAAAAACCATTGGGCTGTGTTGGTTGTTTTTGGTATGACCCGTTAGAATTTAGAAGGTATTTGAAGGAGCCTGATTCAGAAAAAATCCAGAGAATACTCGGGAAATATTCGTAACAGGTATTGTAGCTTTCAAAAAATTAGCTGATACGTTCTTTCTGCTTCTTGGGTTAAATAAAGAAACAAAATAAAATGAATTACATCGGTTCAAAATTCAAACTATCAAAATTAATCAAATCCGAAATCAAAAATGTTGTCGGTGATCTGAGAGACAAAGTCTTTTGCGATTTGTTCGCTGGAACAGGTGCAATCGGGCGAGTATTTAAGCGGGAGACGAAAAAAGTTATTGCCAATGATTTAGAGTTTTATAGTTACGTCTTAAATAAAAACTACATCGGAAACCACGTAAAATTAGATTACCAAGACTATATTTACGAATTGAATAAACTCGAAGGTGTTGATGGTTTCATTTACAAAAATTACTGTAGCGGAAGTGGGAGTGGGCGACAGTATTTCAGTGATGAAAACGGTAGAAGAGTTGATGGAATTCGACAAAAAATAGAAGCCTGGAAAGTTAGCGGAGAGATTAATGACAACCAATATTATTTTCTATTAACAAGTCTGCTTGAAAATGCTGATGCGGTTGCAAATACAGCCAGCGTTTATGGTGCATTTCTGAAGCACCTCAAGAAATCTGCACAAAAATACCTTATAATTAAACCTGCCTTATTTGAAATAAACGAAAATGAACACGAAGTTTTCAATTCCGATGCTAATTCATTAATCAATCAAATAAGCGGAGATATTTTGTATCTTGACCCACCATATAATGCCCGCCAATATGGTTCTAATTATCATCTTTTGAATACAATAGCGAAATATGACTCGTTTACTCCGAATGGGAAAACAGGGTTGCGAAGCTATGAACGATCTCAATATTGTCAGAAAAATGAAGTTGCAATCTCTTTTGCAAATTTAATAAAAAATGCCAACTTCAAATATATTTTTCTGAGTTACAACAATGAAGGATTAATGTCGAAAGAAACTGTTGAGAAAACAATGAAACAGTTTGGAAAGTACGATCTTATAACGACCAAGTATCAGAGGTTCAAGGCTGACAAAACTGAAAATCGAATACACAAGGCAACAGACACACTTGAGTACCTGCATATCTTGGAAAAAACAGTTTGATCCGAATTTGAAAACTATCAAAATCAAGAACGCAAAATAACAAGGACAATTGATGTCACAACCAATTCCTTTTGTTGTCGCTGGCATTCAGTGCGATCCGCAAATTGGTCGCACTGATTTCAATCTAAAAATGATCAGGGAACGCGCAGCACAGGCTAGTCAGGCTGGTGCTGCGCTTGCCATTTTTCCCGAATGCGCAGTGCAGGGTTATTGCTTTGATTCTGCCGAAGAAGCATTGGAATTTGCCGAATCGGTTCCTGGCCCTGCGACGGCAAAGCTGGAAGAGATTGCCAAACAGTTCAACTTACATTCAGTCGTGGGAATGATCGAACGTGCAGGCGATCAGCTTTTCAACGTAGCCGTTTTCATCAGCCCCAATGGATTGATCGGCAGCTATCGCAAAGTGCATCTGCCGTTTCTTGGTGTGGATCGTTTCACTGCGCACGGGCAAGCTGGCTTTCGCGTGTATGACACGCCACTCGCACGAATTGGCGTCAATATTTGTTATGACTGTTCGTTTCCTGAAAGCGCACGCGTGATGATGCTGGATGGAGCAGACCTGATTACACTGCCGACGAACTGGCCTGAGAGTGGTGGTTGCGCAGTGCCTGATTTTGTCGTACCGACGCGAGCATTGGAAAATAAACTGTATTACGCCGCCGTCAATCGTGTTGGCACGGAACGCGGCGTAAAATTTATTGGTCGGTCTTCAATTGTTGATCCATTCGGAAAAGTGCTGGCATCAGCGGATGATTCTGAACAGATGATTCTGGCTGAAATTAATCCGATGCTGGCCAGAGAAAAACATATCGTCAGAGTCCCCGGTGAACACGAAATTGATCGCCTGAAAGATCGTCAACCCGATCAATACGGACTGTTAGTTCAACCCAACATTTCTTGAAAATCTGATCGTTAGCCAGCCAAATCAACAGTTAAGTCTCGCCATTCAGAATTGTAAATCGTAAAATGTAATTGCCTTTCATTCGTAAAAATTTCTTCAAACGGATCAACGTCATGAAAACTCGATTCAAATTTATTGTAGTGTTGACGGCTGCGTTAAGCGGCTGGTGGTTATCGCATCCGCACTTGTACAACGTGGATGCCAATGTAGCTCGACCAATCAGCGCGGTGACTCCTCGCGCATTTTTGGAAGCAAACTGTGTTGTCTGTCATAACGCTACGAACAAAAAAGCCGGACTTGACCTGACCGCACTGAAAGATGATTACAACGATCAAGCCGCGTTCGCTACGTGGGTCAAAATACACGACCGTGTGCGTGATTTAGAGATGCCGCCGAAGAGTGCGCCGCAACCAGATGCCACGATGCGCACTGCTTTTCTCAAAAATCTATCGCAACCAATGATTGCCGCCGATGCCGCACGGATTCGTCAGGAAGGCCGCGCCGTGTTGCGACGAATGAATCGCTACGAATACGAAAACACACTGCGCGATTTGCTCGGCGCACCGTGGTTGCAGGTCAAAGAATTGTTGCCCGAAGACGGCGAAGCGTATCGCTTCAATAAATCCGGCGAGGCACTTGGTGTATCGCACGTGCAAATCAGTCGCTATTTATCGGCGGCGGAACACGCGCTCCGCGAAGTCATCGTGCGGAGCGAAAAACAACCGGAAACAATTACGAAACGTTACTACGCACGTGAACAAAGAGGGTTCACCGCGCACATCGAATTTTCGCAATTCAATACGTCAACCGAACGCTCTACATTTCCGCTGGTAGGCAACGAATCAGATGTCGCTGTGCTGGATAAAAAAGCGCCGATGACTGTCGGCGATAAAGACCCTGCCAAACGCGAACTGGAAAGCATGGGCGTCGTAGCGAGTTCCTACGAACCACTTGAAATTCGCTTCAATCAATTCAAAGCGCCTGCACCAGGCAAATACAAACTGCGGCTCAACGCGCATTCGTTTTGGGCAGGGCCGCAACCAGGTGATAAGTGGTTTCATCCCAGTCGCACCGAAGCTTTCGCCGGACGCACACGCGAACCGATCACACTCTATGCCGAAATCCCGCCGCGTCAGATGCGCTATCTCGCTAACGTAGACGTTGCGCCTGAACCGTCCGTGCAGGAAGTCGAAGTCTGGTTGCTGAAAGACGAAACGATTCGCCCTGATGCCGTGCGCCTGTTTCGTTCGCGTCCGCCGAACTGGCGCAATCCGCTCGCAGAAAAAGACGGACAGCCCGGTGTAGCCTTTCGCTGGCTCGAAATCACTGGCCCGATTCAAGATGAATGGCCGACGAAAGGTCATCGCTTCCTGTTCGGCGATTTGCCGATTCATTGCAAAGTTGCGGTAGCCGGAGAAACTTTGCTGGATGTCGAAGACGAAGAAACTGCTGATACGCAAGCGGCGATGCGAGCCAAAAATCCCAATAAAAAATTGACGAAAGTTTGCGGCGTCAAATCCGCGCAGCCACACACCGACGCGGAAAAATTGCTGCGCAATTTTCTGACTCACGCCTATCGTCATTCGCAACCGCAGATCATCGAAGAAGACACACAACGCTTCCTGAAAATCTTTGACGCCGCACACAAAACCAGCGGCAGCTTTACTGAAGCAATGATTACGGCGTATTCCGCCGTGCTGTGCTCGCCCGCATTCACTACGCTCGAAGAAAAGCCAGGACGATTGGACGATCAGGCATTGGCTGCGCGGCTGTCGTATTTCCTCTGGAATTCTGCGCCGGATGATTCGTTGCACGAAGTTGCTCAAAAAAGTTCATTGCAAAAAACCGCCGCGTTGCGTTCGCAAGTGGATCGCCTGCTTAGCGATAAAAAATCGCAGCGGTTTATAAATTCGTTTCTTGATTACTGGCTCGATCTGCGTAAGGTGAATATCACTTCGCCAGATGAATTGCTGTATTGCGATTACTACCTTGATGATTATTTGGTGGAATCTTCCGCCGCTGAAACGCGCCAGTTTTTTGCTGAACTCGTGCGCGGAGATTTGCCCGCACGAAATATAATCGCTTCGGATTTCGTGATGATTAACGAACGGCTTGCGAACCTTTATGGTTTGTCCGGCGTGCAAGGTTCGCAGATTCGCCGCGTAGCGCTGCCGCCTGATTCAGTGCGCGGCGGATTGCTCACGCAAGCCAGCGTGCTGAAAGTCACCGCGAACGGCACAACGACTTCGCCCGTAGTGCGCGGCGCGTGGATGATGGAACGCATCCTCGGCAAACCCGTACCGCCGCCGCCCGCCGGAGTATCCGCCGTCGAACCGGACGTGCGCGGGGCGACGACAATGCGGCAAATCCTCGACAAACATCGCAATAATGCAAGCTGTAATGTCTGTCATGTGAAGATTGATCCGGCGGGTTTTGCGCTCGAAAATTTTGACGTGTTTGGCGCGTGGCGCGACAAATACCGCGCCCTGGCTGAAGGTGAAAAAGCTCTCGGTATCGGCAAAAATGGGCAAAAATTTGCGTTTCGTTATATTCAACCAATAGACGCTTCCGGTTCGTTACCCGATGGACAGAAATTTCAAGACGTGCGCGAATTGAAAAAATTGTTGCTCAAAGACGAACGGCAAATTGCGCGCAACCTGACCAATCAATTCATCGTCTTTGCGACAGGTGCATCAGTACAATTTAGCGACCGCCCAAAAGTCGAAGCGATACTTGATCGTGCCGCGACCAAAGGCTATGGCGTGAAATCGCTCATTCAACTGATTATTGAGAGCGAGTTGTTTCGGAATAAGTAGCCAAGACGTCGGAGAATCTAAATGACCATTTCTCGCAAAACTCTTTGTGCTCTTTACGCCCTGATCGGTGGACTCGCCTTTGTCGGCACTTGGGGAAATGTTCTTGGTCTTGCAAAGCAGCGCGGGTTTTGGAATGCCACTTTAATTTTCTGGCAGGACGTACTCGTCAACGAATCCAGTCGTTTTATCACCATAGATATTCTCTTTCTTGGCTTGGCTGTCGTTGTGTGGATGGTTTTGGAGGCACGGCGCTTAAAAATCCCTGGCGTCTGGCTTTACGTCGTGTTTGGCCTTTTTATTGCGATCAGCCTGGCTGTGCCCCTGTTCCTGATACACCGGGAGCGTAAATTAGCAGTGCTTGAGCCAAATGCTCCAGCAGTCACCATGCATAAAGCGGACATCGTTGGTATCATTTTTCTTCTACTGGCGTTTACAGCTTTCGCGCTGTTTGCGCTGACACGCTGAGGATTGATGATCAACAGAGTGTTAGCTGAACTGGTTGAGAATCGTTTTTCCTCTGGTGCGATGCGTGCGATTCAGAGACCACCCGAAAGTTGAAGCAATCCTTGATCGCGCCGCAACAAAAAACTATGGCGTAAAATCGCTCATTCAACTCATTATCGAGAGTGAGCTATTTAGGAATAAATAACTCACAGATCGAATCACAATCAGGATGTTTAATGAATAACATTAGCCCCGTAGATGTAAAAAAAATTTTCAAGCTGCGTCACCTCGTCAGCGCTCTCACACTTTTGACTCTCGCCTGCTGCGCGATGGTTGCCACAGATATTGTCCAAGCCCAGAAGACGAAGGGGAGCCGCACGATTCGTCTACTGACACGCGATGGCAAAGTATCGGAAGGTCGCCTTGTGGTAGGTGGCTTCACGCTGAACGGAACATCTTCCCGCGCGGTGAGTGCTGAAACACTGCTCTCTATGAATCTGGCTGCTGATACCAGCCCACGTGAAGCAGAGCGAATTACCGCCGCACTCGCCGCCGTTCAAGGCACTGACCGCGTAGGGCGTGACACAGCAGTTGCGGAATTAACCGACATTGGATTGCCTGCGCTTACGCCCGTACTCAAAGCTTACAAAGATCGTGACCTGCGCGAACCGGATGCGCTGTATCGTTTGTTCGCTCGCTTGATGCCCGGCTATGCCGATGCAGCGGATCGTTCGCTTGATCTTGTGCGGCTGAAAAATGGAGACACCTTGCGCGGTCGCGTAGTCACTGAGTCGCTCACGATTCAATCGCCCGGCAATCCTGAAGTAAAAAT
>JAYSTY010000381.1:0-37084 GCA_043719385.1 Blastocatellia bacterium
CTGCCGCCGCAATCATAGATTTTGGAACGCTTAAATTAGTGCCAAATCCCGAAGTCGGCTTTTCATTGCTGCGTCGTCCGAAACATTCCGGCTCCATCAATGTCGCATGGACGGCGGAAAAATTTGCGCTGAATCTGGATGGATTTTTTATCGGGCAAAGACGCGATGTAGACCCCGTAACTTTCTCACGTTTTGCCAATAGTAAAGGCTACCAGAAAGTTGATGTAGCGAGCAGTTACGCCTTCACACCACGAGTCACAGCTTTTGCCCGCATCGAAAATCTGCTCAATCAAAATTATCAGGAAGTACTTGGCTATCCGGCGTATCGTTTGAATTTCTCTGCCGGAATAAAAGTCAGGCTTGGCAGAGGCAATTAATTATTTTCTTACGGCGGTTGACGGGCGCTGATTCGTGGCTCTGTCAATTGCCGGATTTGCTTTCACGAAAGATATTTTCAAGACGAGGAATAGTTAAATCATTTAGTAAATAAGTCTTGACGCTATTAGCCAAATGCTTTGCTAACATTGGCGGCACGGCGTTGCCAATTTGATAAAACTGGCTGGTTTCATTGCCTGTAAATTCAAACCAATCAGGAAAACTTTGTAAGCGCGCCGCTTCACGAAGTAATAATCTGCGCCTGCGCCCATCGGTCAATTTAACGCGGTGCATATCACCAGTTGGCGCAGCGATATTGCGACAGGTCAAAGTTCGCGCAGGTTTGTCAGGATAAAGATCACGCGGATTAATGCACTTGGAAGCAACTTCATATTTCTTCACATATTCGTCCATTGAAGATGTCAGAAATTTTGATTCCGGCGGAACTGTAATCATTAAATCGCCAATTGCTTCAGCAACTGTAAAGCGTTTTTTTTCCGGCGCTGGAAAAGTGAATTTACCTTTATGCCCAATCACGAAAAGCCGTTCGCGGTTTTGCGGAACGCCATAATCAAGCGCGTTCAGCAAAGCGTAATCAACGATGTAACCAAGTCTGGCAATCTCCCGCGTAATTTCTTCAAAGTACCATTTGTTGGTGTAAAGCAGTCCACGCACATTTTCAAACAATACAATTTCCGGCTGTACCTGTTTGATTGCTGCCAAAAAAATCGGGAAGCCATTGCGATCATCTTCAATGCCGCGCTGATGCCCGCCCACGCTGAATGGTTGACACGGAGGCCCGCCGATGATGACTTGTGCCTTTGGATATTCGGTCTGACGAGTCAATTCTGTTTCATAACATTGCCCTTCCAAATTCAGCGAATATGTTGCCACCGCATCTTTGTCCTTTTCAAAACCAATCGTTGCGAATCCAACTGCTTCAAAGCCCAAAGCCAGACCGCCACAACCAGCAAATAAATCAAGTACTGTGAGGTCTGAAGCTGGCGGAATTTTCAACTCCTGATTTATTTTTTTTACATAATTCAGCATAAGGTCAATGTTACTTCATTGGAGCCGCTTTTTGCATGGTTGGTTTAATTTCTAATCCATGTCCGCGCTGATAAAGCCCTGGCAAGCTCACCGGCAATTTCCCGGTAATTTCCGTAATACCGAGAATCGCTTTGGCGGCGGCACGTTGGCTGAAGGGATATGGGCTGTAGGCCGCGAGGTAATTTTTTGCGGTCGGAATCGTAGTCAATAAATACGGATTCCCGAATGAGATGACGACTAAGGGCAAATCACGTTTGGTCAATTCTTCGGCTAAGCGCAAACCGATAGGTGGCAGATTCGTAGTGCCTTTGCCGCTTCGTGCGCGGACGAGGCTGGAAAAAATTACGGTGTCGAATTTGTCTTTTTCTAAGCGCGTGAGCAGCTTTTGTAAATCGGCATCCGTAGCGCGAAAATCCAGCGTGACGCTTTCCAAATTTAATTTACGATTGCGTAATTCTGTCACGAACGTTTGCGAATTGAAGACTCCATCGTCATCGGCAAAGGTAATATTCAGAACCTTCGCAGTCGTTTTTAGCGGTAATAATTTTTTTTCATCACGCACCAAAGTGATCGAATGATCGGCGATGTCCTGCGCTACGATTTGGCAGCCGGGGCTGGAAATAATGCGGTCAACTTCGTCAATGTCTACGGTACGTTTTTCGTGGAGACCGAGTGCAGCTTTGGCGCGAAGGATGCGCTCGACGGAAGTGTTAATGCGGTCTTCGGTGATTTCTTTTTTGGTGATGGCGGCTTTGATGCCTTTGATTGCGGCGTCAATATCCGGCGATTTTTCGATCACATCTACGCCCGCTTTGATCGCTTCAAGGGCCGCCGTAGCCGCGTCGTAACGCGCCGCAATCCCCGCCATATTCATCGCATCAGTCACGATCAAACCGTTAAATTTCAATTCATCACGCAAAATTCCGGTCAGGATTTTATTGGAGAGCGTGGCAGGTTTGGTGATTTTCAAAGCGTTCGCTTCTGTTTGCGAAGTGAACTCGGCGGAAGCTTTTTCGCCTGCACTCAACGTGCGCACCGCCGCCGCATTTTCGGTTTCAATTTGCGGCAAAGAAATGTGTGCAGACATCACCGCGCCGACTCTCACGCCGTCTTCATTCTTTTTACGATCTGTGCCAATCAAGGCGCGAAACGGAACAAGTTCAAGTTTAGTCAAAGCGTCTTTGCTGACATCAACGACAGGTAAGCCGATGTGCGAATCCGTTGCCGTATTGCCGTGACCGGGAAAATGCTTGATGCAGGTGAGAGCGCCTTCAGTAGTTGCGCCGTTGATAAAAGCCGCTGCAAAATCCGAAACAGTCTTCGGGTCTCCGCTGTACGAACGAACGTTGATGACGGGATTGTCGGGGTTATTATTCACGTCTACGACGGGAGCGAACAGCCAGTTGATGCCGATGGCGCGGGCTTCGCGGGCCGTACACATGCCCTGATTGAGCGCGTATTTCGGCTCGCCTGTCGCGGCAACGGCCATATTCGGCGGCCACCATTGCGTATCGTTCAGGCGCATCCCCAAACCCATTTCAAGATCAGCCGCAACTAATAACGGCAGCTTTGATAGTTCCTGGAAACGGTTAGTTAGAACCGCCGTTGCCCAGACATCGGAGCGAAACCACAACATTCCGCCGACCTTGTTATCTTTGATTTGATGTTCCAGTTGTTTGTAGGCTTCAGCTTCGCGGTTCATAAAAATCGCGTTGCCATCGGCCATAAACATCTGCCCGATTTTTTCTTCGAGCGTCAGGTTTTTTAAAGTGTCGCGTACCCACTTCGTTTCATCTCTTGTGAGTTCGCGGTTCGTTGGTTGATATGCTGAAGGTTGCGCGAAGGTAAGCGAAGGGAGAAGTAACGCAAAGATAAGTAGTGCAATTGCGGCTTCGCCGCCCGATGTGCGGGGAGTCTCTGACTTCCCGGAAAAATTATCAAGGGAAAAGGGGCTACGCCCAGGGCGTAGCCCCTTAAATAAAAGATAATCGCGAACGGAAAGGCGTAGCCATTCCGCACATCGGGCGGCGAAGCCGCAAGAATCCTGCCCCATAAATTGAGTTTTCATTTTGACAGAGCCTCCGCTTTATTTTCGCCAACAATCATACTCACCAAATACCCGACCACAAAACAAATAACCGTCCCAATTAAAACGTACCAGGTCCACGCAATCGTCGTATAAAACTTAATCGCTGTCATCGTAGATAGCGACGCCAGCATTCCTACAACGACACCTGTTTGATTGGCGCGTTTCGTCAAAATTCCCAATAAAAATGCGCCTAACATCGTGCCGTAAACTAACGAAGCGATGGTTAGTCCAACCGTAAAAACTGATCCCCAGCCACGCGCTACGAATGCGATCAAAATCAAAATTATTCCCCAGGCTGCGGTCAGCCATTTTGATAATTTTAGCAAACTTTCATCGCTCGCTTTGGGGTTAATGAGCGGTTTATAAAAATCCAGCACCGTCGTCGAAGCCAATGAATTCAGTGATCCGCTGAGGTTCGACATCGCGGCGGCAAAGATTGCGGCGATGACTAAGCCGGAAATTCCGTGCGGCAAACGCTCGACAATAAACTTGGGAAAAATTTCATCGTTGCTGTTGAGCTTCGTCACCATCGGATAGGCTTTGTAGTACGCGAACAACATCACGCCGATCAATAAAAATAAGGTGAATTGAAACAACACAACGAAGCCGCTCAGCACCAAAGCCTTCTGGCTGTCCCGTTGATTTTTACAGGTGAATAATCGCTGCACCAACAATTGATCCGTCCCGTGCGAAGCCATTGTCAAAAATGTTCCGCCGAATAATCCCGCCCAAAATGTGAACGGTACGCTGAAATCCCACGAGAAGGAAAACATCTCAAATTTGCCTGCGGCAGAAGCTTGCGCGGCGATTTCAGGCCAGCCTCCGGGCACGAGAGAAATCAACATATAAGCCGCTACCAACGAGCCGCCGATATAAATTATCAGTTGAATCAAATCCGTCCAGATGACCGCCGCGATGCCGCCTTCAAAGGTATAAATCAGCGTCAATACGCCGACGATGACAATTGACCACAACGATAAATTCGGGAGGTTTGGGAGGCTCGCACCAAGTACCGCCTTCAGCACAATCGAAGCCGCAAAAATTCGCACGCCTTCTGCCAGCGCCCGCATAATTAAAAACAACGAAGCCGCGAAATTTTTTGTTTTCACACCAAAACGATTTTTCAGCAATTCATACGCCGTCAGCATTTCGCCTTTGAAATACGCGGGGATGAACAACAGGCTGATGATCACGCGTGCAATGATGTAGCCGAACACGACTTGCAAGTACATCAAATTTCCACCCTGTTCAGGCCGCGCATAATTGGCGTAGGCAATGGCAGGAACTCCAACAAGTGTCAGCGTACTGGTTTCCGTAGCGACAATGGAAAGGCTGATGACTACCCAGTTAATATTTTTTGCGCCGACGAAATAATCTTTGACAGTTTTTTGCGAGCGGCGAAACAGCGTTCCGAATACGGTAATGCCGATGAGGTAGACAAATAATACGGCGTAATCAATTGCTGAAAATCCCATGTGTGATTCCTCTTACTATTTTTTATTTGTTCAATTCTTATTTATCCGAAGCTTGATAGCCATTACAAGGAAAGTCGAGATTTTACCAGATTGCTTTGGTACTTTGACATTATAGCGGTTTGCAATTGAACGAGTAGACCGAGGACTGACCACTGCATACTGTTCCTTGGCTACTGGCAAAAAATTGTCCTGTCCTGCCGCGTGCCAATTTTGGGTCAGTGGTCAGTGGGCAGCGATCAGTGGTCAGGCAGAGTCTCTTCATTCGCTTGAAAACCGCTATAATTCGCAATTTATGACGGCGCTTAACTTCGTGGTTATCCGTCGGGTAAAGCCAACGATGTACTATTTACTCAATATTCACGGGATTCGCAGTTTGGTTGACAAATTCTTTTGCACTGACAACACTCTCCAAGTCGCGCAGTCGGGCTTTCCAGATTCCTTTTCCCCATGTGTTCTGACCTCCAACACTCATCTCTGGCTTGAAGGAAAGAAGCGTAGCTAACCGACTTTTGAGGCGAGCGATCTTTTGAACGAGAAGAGCATCTTCTACAGAAATAACGAGGTGAACCGACGTTGGGCGAACCGACACCGCGTGGATCACGGTATTTTGAGCAACGCGGTCAGAGTACACGAGCTTGAACAGATCGTGGTTGACCATAGCGCGGGCAAGTTCGTTAAGTACAATTCGATCCGGGTGAGCAGGGCGCAAGGCGTAGTTCTCAGGAAAATGTGCCGAAAGCTCGGTTGACGGTTGACGTTTGCGCAGCTCGCGGTAGAACTCTGCAAGGTCTTGCCATGATCCTCGCTCATCCCACGGTGGCCACTCAAGAAAAGTCCACCAGACGACGTGCCAAAATGATTCCGCGTTTTCATCCATTGGAATACTTAGAAAAAGAGGTCATTCAACTATTACTTCACTTCGCCCGCTTCTGGTTTTTTCTTGTTGTGAATCCACTGCAATAATTCATCAAACGCGGTTCCTGTTTGCAACGGAGTGAAATTGCAATGTCCGTTGGCGACGACGAATTTCGCTACGAACAAATCCTGTGTGCCTGCCAGCTTCACGGTTGATTCATAATCCAGCACATCTGCCGCCGTCACCAATTGATCGTAGGTCGTGTGCATGGTCAGCACCGGATCAGCGATGCGTCCCGTCGGCGAATAATGCTGGCGCAAGTATTCGCGCGCTTTGGCGTCGGCGGCGTAGCGTTTGACGCCGCGATTGAGGGCTACGTCGTCTTCAAAGCCGCCGTAAATTGAGTTGCGATTGTCGAATGGATTGCCGCCTGTGCGTTGCTGTAATTCACTGTTGATCTTGTAAAAGAAATCCAGCACACCCATGACTTCGAGCGGCGTTTTCAAACTGAAGCGTTTGGCAAACATCGCGGCTTTGGCTGGGTCAGCCTGCATTGCGGCTTTTACTTTTTCAGTGTCGAGTTTGGCATCGGGAGCGACTTTGCCAACGTCGCCAACTGTGTCGGGAAAATAAAATTCAAACGTCACCAGCATATCGAAAATACGCCGCTGAAATCCATTGATCGTAGCGTTCAGCGGCCCGCACATTGGCAACGCTCCATCATACACTTCAGGATATTTTTCAATCGTGGCGACCGTAATCACGCCGCCCATCGAATGCCCCAGCACAATGCTTTCGTTGGGTTGTCCATATTTTTTGACGAAATATTTGCGCAATGCTTCGGTGTCTTCCACGCCTTCTTTGACCGCCCAGCCCTGCGTACTGTAAGCCGATTGCGCGATGGCATAGCCGCGCTGCAAAAATACATCGCGCAGCGGATTCGGTTTTGTATCCGCAAGATTTGTCTTCGCGCCGACGGTTTCATAACCATGACAGTACATCACCAGTCCCTTATTCCAATTCGTCGGAACTTCAATGCGGAAGAGAGCGCCGTTGATTTCGCCTGTTTCAATTTTGGAATTTTGTGCGAAGGCAGCAAACGAAAGGCAGCAGAAAAGAACTACAAGGGCAACGGATTTTTTCATTGAGCAGTCTCCTGATTTTGTAGCGTAAATTGAAAAACTAAGCCGCTGAAAAGAGGTGTTAAGAGTTCAACCTTTAGGTTGCATCTTCTCCAAGACTTACAAGCTAAAGCTTGAACTCCTGACGCCTATTTTCTAAGCTTTTCGTTTTCGATAATACAAATAAATTGGCCAGCCGATAGCGATAAGAACTAAACCAAAAATTGATTCAACAGGCTTCGTGAAAAGTGTGTTGATGATTAACCAGCAGGCTACTAACACGAACACAATTGGGATCAACGGATAGCCGAATGTTTTGTAAGGTCGCGGCGCATCCGGCATTTTGCGGCGCAACACGAAAACCGATGATGTCACCAGGCCATAAAATATCCACGAAGCGAACAACAAACAATCCGTCAATTGATCGAACGTTCCCGACAACGCCAGCACACAGGCCCAGAGCGCCTGGACAACCAGCGAAAAAATTGGTACGCGTGTATTGGCGCTCAACCTGGCCATCTGCGGAAAAAAAAGTCCGTCTTTCGCCATCGCAAATGGGACACGCGCATTCGACAGGATTGAGCCATTCAACGCGCCAAAAGCTGAAATCACAAACGCAATAGAAATTAATTTGCCCCCGTATTCGCCCAAAAAAGTTTGCGCGGCTTTGGCGGCAACCGGCAACGCATTGCGATATTGCGTTGAGTTCGCATTCACGACTTCGCCAAACGGCAACGCGTAAAAGTAAGACAAATTCATCAGGCAATAAATCACCATCACGATAATCATGCCTGCAATTAATGCCAGGGGAATGTTGCGCCCCGGCTCTCGCACTTCACCCGCCGCCATCGGCATATTATTCCATCCATCGTAACCCCATAACGCCGCCAGCATCGCAGTTCCAAACAAGGCAAAACCGCTCCATTGCGGAGTATTATTGGGCGTTGCCAGATGCGACCATGAAGCTGTATTGGAAGCGAAAAAAACTCCGCCAATGACAAACGCGATGCCAGCAATTTTCAGTACGGTGAGCAACGATTGCACCTTGCCGCCCACAATAATCGTCAGACAGTTGATCCCCGTGAGCAACAAAATCACGGCGACGGCGACGATTTGTTTCGCGCCAAATTGCCAGTTGATAGTTTGCCCCAACACTGTAAATGTTCGTTCAGCCCACACTGCATTGAGCGGCAAAAATGTTGAGAGAAAAATTGCAAAGCCTGCGCCCAGGCTCGCAATCGAAGCGCTGCCCGCGACGATGAACCGCTGCCATCCGAACAAAAACGCAGATGCCTCACCATACGAATGGCGCAGGTAAACATACTCGCCTCCCGCGTGTGGCAACATCGCGCCGAGTTCCGCATACGTGAGTGCTCCCGCGAGCGAGAGTAAACCCGCCGCAACCCACGCTGCCAACACGAGCAGCGGGCTTCCGACTCCCTGCGCCATCGGAGCCGCTTTTAAAAATACGCCGGTGCCGATGACTGTGCCGATGACCAGCGCCGTCGTGTCGGTCAGCGTCAGACCGCGAATAAGTTGTGATTTTTCCTCAGCCATTGGATTCACTATTAAGTTTTGTACTACAGAATTTTGTTTGGAATGAATTGCGACAATGATTGTCCAAAATATTTAGCGATGAACAGTCAGAAGAATCGCACAGTCAGAGACTGAAGACAAAAGTATTGAACCAGAATTTGTAATTTGTGATCGGACGCGTGATTACCGCGAGGACGCGCTGGCGCTGTGCATATTCAAGGCATCGCGCACACGCGTCAGGTAATCAGCCTTAGGGTTAAATTCGGAGGATTGAATCGTGGCGTTATAAGAAAACAGGATAAATCCCTGGGCGCCTTTTTCCCGCGAGGCGCTGATTTTTTCGAGCGTGCTGCCCACTGGAATTTGCCAGCTTCCAATCCCGGCCCACACCTGATTATTCCCGCGTGCGCCGACTGCGACGGCGATCTGGCGCGAGAATGTCGCGGTATCTCCCGAATATGCCATCGGGCAAACGACATCCAGAATTCCACGCTTGAGCCACAATTTCCAATCCTGACAACGCGCTTCATACGCGTCCTTGTCGTTCGCAAAAACTGCGGCGGATACGATTGCATTCGGCTTACGCGCCTTGACGCCCTGATAAACACGCTCGACTAAGTCAGTGACCTGATCGCGCTGAAATTGTGAATACCGCTCAGGAAAAGCTGTCACATAAGCCAGCGGATTATTGGCGGCGGCATCGGCGAAACGTTTGCGGTCTTCGGGCGACATTGTTTTTTCCAGCTCCGCACGAAACCGATCCAGCGAGGTGCGGCTGTAATCAAACTGGCGATTCGGATAACGGATGTAATCGAAATGCAGTCCGTCTACGTCGTAGCGTTCGGTGATGTCAATCCACAGATTATAAATTTGTTCTTTGACGCCGGGATGCGCGGGGGAAAAGAAAATGCCTTCGAGTTCCTCTTTGTTGTTGCGGGCAAAATTGACGAGCGTGTCAGAATAATTTTGTGCTTTCGGATCACCGCGATAAAGCTCATTCGCAATGCCCAGCGGCACAGCCAGCCATTCAGGATGTTTGTACATCGCGTGTTCCGGTGCTTCGGGCAGGATTCCGGCATCGGCAACCAGAAAGGTATTGATCCAGGCGTGGACTTTGATGCCAACCGCATGCGCTTCTTTGATCGTCACAGCGAGCGGATCAAAATCATTGGCTTGATTTTTGAGGGAAGCCGCACGTGGTTCCCAGCGCGCCTGATAATAAGCATCGCCACGACCACGCACCTGCACCAGCAAATTATTAAAGCCCGCTTCGTTGGCCCGTCGCACCATTTCCTTTACCGCTTCGGGTGAAGTCATTGCTTCGCGCACCACCCACAGGGCACGGACTTCGTTCGGCGGCGGCGCCACCATATTTGACACCAGCGGCGACGGAGCCGCGATTTGCTGCAACGGAATAACCGCCAGTAACAACAAACCGGAGACAATAATTAACGCGATAAAAATGCGCTTGAGATGCTTCATAAATCTGTTCACCCTGGGGCACGGGCAAGGGAGGAAACACAAAGGAAAGCGAAACTTTACAGTATTTGCTGGCTGAGAGCTAGAGAAAGCTATTTAATCGAAGCGTGTACAAATAAAAAAAACTGCCTGGCAGCAATCCTGTGGGAAGCGCGGAGCGTTTGGAGTGCGGCGGCTGGACGCCGCTTTGGTGTTCGCGGTTGGCACAGCAAGGTTAAGCCACAGTATTTCAGGTTCGAACGTAACGCTGCGCCGAGTCGCCGCACTCCAAAGGCTCCGCCCTAAGCCGCTTTACGTTTGGGTTTTGTTTTACTGGTATGCGCAATGATGTATGCGCCAATTTTTTCAGATAATTGCTGGATGAATTGCGGATTCTCAATTGCGGCAACAGCGGGTGGATTTTTTTGCTGAGCGGTCGAAGCGTTTTTCCCCAAAGCTTCGCGCAGGGTTTGATTGATTTGCGTTTGATACGGAGCCGCATTCGGCTGTCCCGCACGAGTTTTGAATTCAGCGACAACATCATCGTCCAGCCAGATGTTGACGCGAACTTTTCGGACGCCTTTGGGCAATCGCTCCCAACTTTTGGGATTGAAGCGAAATTCTTCCTCGACATCTTCTTCGGTTGAATTCTCTTCAGGTTCTTCCCAGGTTCTAACGATTTTGCTCGACATAAAGTACTTCCCTGCCTGTGGTAGTTCCAAATTTGCGGCTCTGCCGCCTGATGTGCGGTTGGGCTGCTGCCCAACCGTAGGCTTTATCTTTTGTCTTGGGCTATGCCCATAGTTTACAAACGGGCATAGCCCTGATTGTGGGCGCACACTCGGAAAGGCACAGCCTTTCCGCACATCGGGGCGGCAGAGCCGCGAAGACAACCCAAATTTGAATCTACTGAGCTTTTATACATACTCATACGCTTTACGGTTAGAAACTGTGCATTAGCCAAAACCGCAAAAGACATTGAGTGAGCAATTTGCCAAGCCCCTACGAATCTTTGTTCTGATTGGAGCAACATCTTGATAAGTCGCTAATGCACAATTCTTAACTGGAAAGCGTATCAGTACAATAAATATTTCTGCCGCATCGCTTTGAATTTATCCAAATCGCTTTCCCAAATTTGCCGTAACGCTTTGGCTTCGCTGCCCTGCTTAAAGGCCGCAAAAATTTTGTCATTCACGAGCAGGCGATTAAATTTTTCGACGTTAAATTCTTTTGGATACAATTTGAAAATTTGTGAAGCCACTTCCAAGCCCGTCAATACTGGCTCAAACGTATTTCGATTGGTGACAAACACATTCACGCCGCCGCATTCCACGCCTTTGTTCGTGCTCGCGTTCGGCGTGAAGCGGACAGGCACAAACCGCACGCCGCTCAGTTTCGCGTTATTCAAGGCCTCCGCTAATTTGCGTCCATCAATGTACGGTGCGCCGAGAATTTCAAATGGCGTATCCGTGCCGCGTCCGACAGAAACGTTCGTCGTCTCCAGCAAGGCAATGCCGGGATATAACGTCGCCTCGGTCAGGCTGCGCATATTCGGCGAAGGATTAATCCACGTCAGCCCCGTTTCATCGAACCATGCGCCGCGTCGCCAGTTTTCAACTTTCACGATTTGCAAATCCGCGCTGACGTTGCGCTCGCCGTTGTAAAGTTGCGCGAGTTCTCCCATCGTCATGCCGTGCCGCAGCGGAATTTGATTGTGCGCGATGAAGGATAATTTATCGGCATCGGCAAGCGGGCCTTCAGTATCGGAGCCGTTGATTGGATTGATGCGGTCGAGGACTACGAATTTGATTTTGTTTTTGGCGGCGGCTTCCATCGCTAACACCATCGTCGAAGGATACGTCCAAAAACGTGCGCCGATGTCCTGAATATCGAACACCAGCACATCAATATTTTTCAGCATTTCGTCTGTCGGCTTCCGCGCTTCGCCGTATAAACTCAAAATCGGCAGCCCTGTTTTTTCGTCCGTAGAATTAGAGATTTTTTCCTGATCCAGTCCACCGCGAATTCCATGTTCGGGAGAAAATAAAGTTGTAAGTTTTACGTTTGGAGCCTTGAATAAGAGGTCAATTGTGCTGTTACCGTTTTGATCTTTGCCCGTTTGATTGGTGATGAGACCGACGCGCTTGCCCTTGAGCATTGAAAAATTCTCACGAACGAGAACATCAATTCCGTTGAGTGAATGGTAGTCGGTAGTCGGTAGTCGGTAGTCGGAAGGTTTGTTATTTGCTGGCGTGAATGCTGTGGCGATTCCGAACGGTGCAGCAGTGATCGAAGCGGTGACGATGGACGCGACACGTCCGCGCAGGCTGCCAACATCGGCGGGTTTCTTCGGATCAAGTTTCGGATGAACGCGATTGCTCAGGAAAACTACAAACGTTTGACTGTTTGGATCAAGCCATAATCCTGTGCCTGTAAATCCGGTGTGTCCGAAGCTGCCAACCGGAAACAGATCGCCACGATTGGCGGAAAAGCTGGTGAAAAGATCCCAACCCAACCCGCGCACATCGCCATCGCTCGCGTTACCGCCCGAAGCGCGTCCTTCGGTCATTCGCGCCACGCCCATCGGGCTTAAAATTCGCGCTTTGTTGACCTCGCCATGATTCAAAAACATCTGGCAGAAAATCGCCAAATCATCAGCGGTTGAAAATAATCCGGCGTGTCCCGCTACGCCACCGAGCAGATAGGCGCGTGGATCGTGAACGGTGCCGCGCTTGATTTCATTGCTTGTCGTGTTGCTGCCAATCCGCTCTGCATCATAAAATTTTTCCGTCGGAGCGATACGTGTTTGCAAAATCTTCGCGGGTAAATATCCCGTATCTTTCATGCCAAGCGGACGATAAATATTATCCGCTGCGAATTCATTCAAGGGCTTGCCGCTGATGCGATGCACGAGTTCGCCGAGGACTTCAAAATTTACGTCAGAGTAAATAAATTTCGAGCCAACTTCGGCAATCGGCGCGAGCTTCCAAATATTTTCCCATGCCTTGTCTGCGCCCTGATGATAATCCTCAATCGCGTTGTCCGGCATCAATCCCGAACGATGCGTCAGGAGCTGTTCGACTGTAATATTTTTCTTACCTATCTCGCCGAATTCAGGAATGTAGCGCGATACCGGATCACCGAGCCGAATCTTGCCCCGCTCCACCAAAATCATGACCGAAGTCGCCGTCGCAACAACCTTCGTCAGCGAAGCCAGATCAAAAATTGTGTCTGGTGTTATGGCTTCGATATTTGGTTCGAGGGCGCGATTTCCGAAAGCTTTGCGATACACAATTTTTCCCTGTCGCCCGACTAAAACGACGGCTCCCGGTAATTGCTTTTTGGCGATTTCAGCGGTCACAGCTTCGTCAATGTACGCGAGTTGTACGCTCGACATCCCAACGGATTCCGGCGTCGCGGTCGGCAACGTTTGCGCCCAAATAATTTGGGCAAAGAGGAAAGAAATAACTGGTGCGGCGAGTGTTCTGGTGATTTTCATAAATGTTATTTGAGCCACGAATTGACGCGAATTAGCACGAATTGAAAAGACAGCAATGAGCTAACAAGGGATTATTACTACTTGCGAAAAAGAAGATTAGCAGGAGTTTTCGGCTAAATCCTACTAATCCTGGCAATCCTCGCAAAAAATTAATGTCAATTCAGTTCAATTCGTGGCTAAATATTTCAGTTAACTCCTGTCACAAACTTTCTCCGGCAGGCGTTTATGAACCAGCAACAACGATTGCTCAAGAGCTTCAACCGAGGCGCATTGAAAAATGGACAACGCTAATGCTGCTGGGAGGAACCTCCGAATGGTTGTCACGGAAGAAAAATTAAGAGAAGCGCTCCACCCTGTCGCGTCCCTTGCACCGCCTGGTGAAACGGACACGGACGTGTGGGCTGAATCCGAATTCGAGCAGATTTTCCTGCAACACTATGCCCGTGTGGTAGCCGTGCTGTTTCGCCTGGTCGGTGACCGTGCGCAAGCCGAAGAATTAGCGGGTGATGTGTTCTGGAAAATTTACCGCCAACCGCACCTGGCGACGAATTTGCCTGACCGCGAACACAACGTTGGTGGCTGGCTTTATCGCGTTGCCACACGGTTAGGCATTGACGCTTTGCGGGCTTCTGCGCGCCGGAAACGCTATGAACAAGCTGCAGGACAATCTACTTACGATTCCGGCGCAACAGAAGCCGACCCGCTTGACGATGTGTTGCGGGACGAAAATCGCCGTCGCGTCCATGCCGTTTTAGCCGCAATGAAACCGGCGCAGTCGCAGTTGTTAATGCTGCGACAAAGCGGGCTTTCCTATCAGGAATTAGCCGAGGTTTTTGGCGTCAAAACTAATTCCATCGGCACTTTGCTGGCACGCGCTGAAGCAGAATTCGAGCAACGATTCCGCGCAATACACGGAGCAATGCAATAAGCTTTGCAGGAGAAGTTATGATCTGTCTTGACGAAGGAATTTTACGCGCCCATCTGGATGGCGAATTGACACAATACGAAATCATTTCTGTCAATCACCACCTGAACCTGTGCAATGATTGTTTGCACACCTACGAAAAAGTTTTAGCTCGCAGCCAAAGCGTGAGCGCAATATTTGCGGAGCTTGCGCCAATGGCGAGCGAGCTTCGCACCGATGCGTTTGCCGCTCAATGCGCACTCACACGGTTTAAAGCGAATCATGGCGTTGATTTTGCTGCCGATTTTGTCCATGTTCGCCAGGTTGTGTTCTTTCCGAATACTTCACGCGAACTGCAATTTCTTTTGCCGCAAACAGGTTTGTTGACGCGGTTGCGCCGCGAATTTCTTGCCAACTGGCAGGAATTCAAACGTGATCCGCAGGCCTATCTCAATCACGTTTTGCGGAGCGAAAGAAATAATCCCGCCCGCCGTCGCCTGTTGCAAAAAGGAACGGCGGCAGCAATGGCCAGTTATGTTTTACTGGTGGCGACATTAATCATTGCGGGAGGTTTGCGAATTTCCAAACCAGCCAATAATCAGCAGGAAGACAAACTTACATTTCTGGGCAAACTAATCGCCCCAACACCGCCCGAAACCATTCCGAAAAATCCGCCGGAATATGCCCCCAAAGGCAGCGGCGGAATTTCGAGCGGAGAAAAACCGCAAATCGAGCATACGGGCGGTGGTGGCGGTGGCGGACGCAATGAAATTAAACCTGCGACACAGGGCGTTACGCCACAATTTTCACAGCGACAAATTATGCTGCCTGACCCATATCCGCCTAAAAGTAATTCGTCCCTGGTGTTGCCGGATACTTTGCTTGGCGATCCAAAATTGTCACGCCCAATGCCTGGTCGAACTGGATTAGAAGATGGCCCAATCGCTCCCCCTTCCAGCGGCACAGGCAACAACGGCGGAATGGGCAACAGCAATGGCAAAGGGTTAGGGCCGGGTAATGGAGACGGACTTGGGCCAGGTGAAAGTTACGGTAAGAATGGCCACTATCCAGGTGGCGGCGGAAGGGGTTTAGAGACTGGCACAGGTTATGACGTTCCTGACGCTACACAAAACCTGAGACCGACGATTTTTTATAAAGAAAAAGCCAAATATACCGAAGAAGCCCGTGAAAACAGGGTGCAGGGTTCAGTCGTCCTCAGCGTAATTTTTGGCACGGACGGGCGAATTTATGGCATCCAGACGATTCGTGGCTTGCCGCACGGCTTAACTGAAAAGGCGTTGGAAGCCGCCAGGCGAATCAAGTTTCGTCCCGCCGTGAAAAACGGGCAGCCAGTCGCGGTCAGAATGCAGTTGGAATTCAGCTTCAACCTACTCTGATTTGCCAGTAAAACTAAAAATTCTAAAGGCGAGGACTTGTGATAGTTTTCGCCTTTTTGTTTTTGCAATCTTTCTCCAAATTGCACGCGCTAAAAATAGCTTCATTCTCACGCAATAATTTTCAAGCCTTGCTCAGGGAACTGATTTTTGGTAACTGTGTAGTCTCTCAAGGGTTGCAAAATATGTTTGAAGTGATTGCCTGCTCGGTTGCCGATGCGGTCGCCGCTGAACAAGGTGGCGCGGATCGCCTTGAATTGATTGCTGATTTTGCCGTTGGCGGACTTACGCCACCGTTTGCCTTAGTGCGCGAAGTTATCACTGCGGTCAAAATTCCCGTGCGCGTAATGTTGCGGGAAACGGAAAATTTTACTGTGACAGATGACGCCGAAAAACAACGACTGTGCGAAGCTGCTAAAAAATTAGCAGCACTGCCGATAGACGGAATCGTTTGTGGGTTTTTGCGTGGTGATGCAATTGACCAGTCATTACTGACCCGTATTCTGGCGATTGCCCCGCAGCTTAAATTTACTTTTCATCGCGCCTTTGAAGAACTCAGCAATCCAATTCAGTCCCTCAATCAACTCAAATATTATCCGCAAATTGATTACATTTTGACGAGTGGCGGGCAGGGAAGTCAGGGACAAAAAATTCAAAACCTAAAAAATTATGAGCTTGCAGCGCGGCCTGAAATTAAGATTCTGGCAGGTGGAGGAATGACAGATGAGATGATTCGAGCGATTAAAGAAAACACCGCGATACGTGATTTTCATCTGGGAACTTTTGTCCGCGAACCACAGGAAGTTAACGGTAAAGTAGCTGTGCGGCGCGTGAAAGCGATGAGCGAGTTAATAGAAATGTAGAGGCTTAACTGGGTTTGATGACGCCTGAACTGCCATTGGCATCGGGTGCTGTCTCGACCGCTTCGTGTAATTTTTTCAGGACCTCACGACTCAGGTCTTCAAAGGTCGAATTGATGGTAAATCCGGCAGCATTTTTATGCCCGCCGCCGCCGAAATGTTCTGCAACTTGGGCGACGTTGACGCGGTTTTTTGAGCGGAGGCTGACGCGAATGGCGGAATTCGTTAGTTCGCGGAAAAATGCGGCAGCTTCAACATCGCCAACCATCAGCGGATAATTGATGATTCCGTCAGTGTCTTCTTCGCTGGCCAGAGATTCCTGCAACGCCTCTTTCGTCATTCTGATCCACGCGATGCGACCTGTTTCATCGCGTTGCAAAGTCGAAAGCACCGCGCCTGTCAGCTTAATTTTTGCGTACGGATATTGATAGAAAATTGCCTGTGAAAGTTTGGCGGGTTGCGCGCCGCATTTGACTAATTCGCTGGCGATTTTGAAGGTGCGTTCGGTGGTGTTAGAGAAATGAAATGACCCGGTGTCGGTCAGCAACGCCGCATAAATGCAGCTTGCCAGCTCAGGCGTAATTCGCACTCCCAGGGCTTTGGCAAGATTGTAAATCATTTCACCCACGGCAGCGGCGGTCGAATCAATCCAGTTTAAATTGCCAAAAAGTTCGGTGGTGGTGTGATGGTCAATGTTGACGACCAGTTGATCTTTGAGCCGGGGCAGGCCAGGGCGGGTAACATCGCTGCATTCGATGACGAAGACCGCATCATAATCACGGTCAAGATCAGGGATTACGCGGATTTGCTCTGCTCCGGGAAGCTGCTGATAGGCGTGGGGAACATTATCGCAAATGATGACTTCAGAATTTTTGTTGAGGCTTTGCAGAATCCAGTTCAAAGCCAGAGACGAACCTAATCCATCTCCGTCTGGCCTGATGTGGGAGGTAATGGCAAAACTTTGATGTTTTTCAATTAGTTCAGTAACTTCACCCAGCATGATTCAAATATCACTTCTTTCTTGCGTGGATTGGGGGTCGTTCTCAATTGAAGTTTCCGCTTCCGGCAATTCTTCTCTCACCTCTGACAGCAAGTTGTCCATCTTAGCACCGTACTCAATTGAATCATCAAAAATAAATTGTAACTCAGGGGTGTGACGCAATTTTACCCGGCTACCAAGCTGGCGACGAATAAATCCGGTGGAGCGATTTAAGATCGCAAGCGTTTCTTTTTGCTTGACCGGAGATCCGAAAACACTGAAATAAACCTGAGCCTGCCGCAAATCGGGGCTGACCTTCGCCGTGGTGATCGTCACAAATCCTACGCGTGGGTCTTTCAGCTCACGCGCAAGAATATAACTGATTTCAGTCTTTAATTGCTGCGCCAGTCTATCGGGTCGGTATTGCATAACACAACTACTACAAACTTGTCGCTGCGACTTTTTCAGTCAAATAAGCTTCCACGACATCACCGATTTTGTAATCATTGAAACGCTCAATCGTGATCCCGCATTCGTAGCCCTGTTGCACTTCAGCTACATCATCTTTGAAGCGGCGCAAACTGCCGAGTGGCGCATCAAAGATGACCATATTTTCACGGATCAGGCGCGCTTTGGCGGTTCGTTTGATGAAGCCATCTATGACATAACAACCGGCAATAGCACCAATTTTCGGAACCCGAATGACATCGCGGACAGTGGCTTTGCCGATGATTGTTTCCTTGATTGTGGCATCCATCATGCCGATCATTGCGTTGCGAATTTCTTCTTCAACCTTGTAGATGATTGAGTGCAGGCGAATATCCACATTTTCCTGCTTCGCAATATCATCAGCGCGTGTTTCAGGCCGGACGTTGAAGCCAATAATTACAGTTGCCGTACCGCTGATCGTGGCCTGCGAAGCACTGGCCAGCAGCACATCATCATACGTGATAGCGCCGACGGCGGAGCGGATGATGCGAACCTTGACCTTTTCAGTTGAGAGTTTGAGTAGCGTATCTTTGAGTACTTCGACTGAACCCTGAACATCAGCTTTGAGAATTACGAGTAACTCTTTAATTTCACCCGTTTCAAGTTGCTGTGCCAAATGGTCAAGGCCACGTGCCGCACTGCGAGCCAGCGCACTCATTCGCGCTTTGGACTGGCGGTACTCTGAAATCTGACGTGCTTTGGTCTCATCGTCTACAGACTGGAACTGATCTCCTGCTGATGGCACACCCTGCAATCCTAAGACTTCAACCGGGGTGGCCGGGCCAGCTTCCTGAAGTTGCTGCCGATGATCATCAAACATCGCACGGACACGACCAAAGAAGTTGCCGACGATGAATGGCTCACCAACTTTAAGCGTTCCATTTTGAATCAGGACAGTTGCGACTGAGCCACGTCCGCGATCCAGTTTAGCTTCCAGCACAGTTCCAGTTGCCAGACGATTAGAATTGGCTTTGAGGTCCATGATGTCGGCGGTCAGGGTGATCATTTCGAGCAACCCATCAATGTTCTGTCTTTTCTTGGCAGAAACTTCAACCATAGTGGTTGAGCCGCCCCAGTTATCCCAGAGTAAACCGCGATCTGCTAGTTCTTTTTTCACGCGCTCAGTGTTCGCATCTGGTTTGTCAATTTTGTTGATCGCCACAATGATTGGCACATTGGCAGCCTTCGCGTGTTCGATGGCCTCAACTGTTTGTGGCATCACGCCATCATCCGCCGCTACCACAAGAATTACTATATCCGTGACTTTGGCTCCGCGTGCGCGCATCAACGTGAACGCTTCGTGACCAGGCGTGTCGAGGAAAACGATGCGGCGCAATTCGGCGTGATTTTCAGGATTGGGAATTTGAACGGAGTACGCACCGATATGTTGCGTGATACCGCCAGCTTCGCCTTCCGCCACACGTGCCTGACGAATGGCGTCAAGCAGGCTGGTCTTACCGTGATCCACGTGGCCCATCACAGTTACAACAGGGGCGCGAGTTTCGGTATCTTCCATCGCTTCGGGCGTGATCTCGAATTCGGATTCGACAATCATGTCCTCGAAGGCACCGAAGGAAACTTCAAAGCCAAAAGTTCTGCCTATTTCTCTGGCGATCTCGGAATTCATGGTTTGATTGATGGTCGCCATCACACCGCGCTGGAACAACTCCGTCACCACCTCTTTCGGTTTGATGTCGAGTTTTTCGGCAAACTCACGAACGGTGGAACCTTCCATGACGCGAACAGCTTTGAGGTCAACCGGAATCACGCGGGTCGGAGCCGCAGGAATTACTGACTTACGGGAAGGGAAGCGTAAATTACCTTCCTGCTTTTCACCTATTTTTGGACGCGCACCGTGGCGACCTTTGTGACGTGTATCTTTGGGCGGAATGTAGGTAGTGCGCTGCGGTGCGCCGGAAGGTAATAAGTGAACTCCCGCTGCTGCCTTTTCCGGCTTGCCAGCTTCTTTTGCCCTGGGCGTAAGGACGGGTGGCGGAACAGGACGAGGTTTTGGAGTAGCTAAACGAATAACATTCGTGGTTCCCGGCCTGACCAAATTTGGTGCCAGTTTGGGCGGTGCCGTGACGACCAGTTTGGGGGTCGTTCTGGGAACTGCTGGAACAGGTGGGGGAGGAACTGGCCGCTCAATTTGTCGGACCGTAAATTTCGATTTGACTTCTCCCTCGGATGGCAGAGCAGGAGCAGTTTCAACCCCCTCGACTACTTCAACTCTTTCAACCTCTTCCGTCGTAATTTCGGGGGCTGTCGCAACCGTTTCTTCTGCCTCTTCTTCTTCCGCCTGGACTTCTTCTGGCTGAACAGGCGCTTCTATTGGAGCGGGAGTCGCTAATCTTACTACGCGAGGTTTGGGTGTTTCTGCAATAACTGGCGCTGGTTGAGACTGCGACCCGGGTGTTGTCAGTGGCACAAGTTTCGGAGCCGGCTCTAAATCCTGAGCTGAAGCGGTTTCATCTGTCTGGGCATCGGTTGCGTGTGAAGGTTTTGGCGCTTTGACCAGGCGGGCGGTGCGGGGAGGAGCAGCCACCTCTTTTTTAGCCGGAAAGTACATTTCCCGAATTTTATTCGCGATAGGTTCTTCCAGCGTATTAGACGGCACACTGACGTCCACACCCATACGGCGCGCGTCATCAAGGACTTTCTTACTTTCTAATTTTAGCTCACGAGCTAACTCGTAAATTCTGACTTTACCCATTGATGATTTCCAATTACCTTTGGCCTTTTCGGCCTTCCAGCAAACGCCAACTTAATCATCCTGATGATCGTTGCTTTGCTTACTGGTTGTTGCCTGCTCGTCGGGAGCGTCGGCTAAGTTGTCTGCGGCGACTTCATCTATGCTCTCAGGCGTTGAAGTCGTCAGTTCTTCTGTTTCCTCTACTGCTTCTGTGCCGTCCTCGGCGCTGCTTTCTTCTTCGTCAGGATACTGTTCCTGCGCCAGTGCCGCTTCACGCACAGCGACAATTTCACGCACGATATCAATTCGTTCCTGCGCTTCGTCGTAGCTGAGGTCCAGCCAATCGCACAGGTCGTCCACGTTGGCAGCCGCCAGTTGTTCGATAGTTTCGATGCCGTGTTCAGCCAGAATCGCCGAATCCGCCGGCGTGATCCCTTCAAGGAAAGAAACCGGAACGACCTCTGCCGTCAGCATTTCTTCCATCTGCTGCGCAATCTCACGCTTCATGTCTTCTTCGCTGCGAATATCAATATCCCATCCAACTAACCTGGCAGCCAGACGGACATTTTGACCGCGCTTACCGATAGCGAGGCTTTGTTGTTCAGTGTCAACCGTGACTTGTAATTTCTTATCCTCAAAATCAAGCACCGCTACTTTACTGACTTTGGCCGGGGATAAGGCATTGGCGGCAAAAATTGCAGGGTCTTCTGACCATTCGATGATGTCAATTTTTTCGCCGCGCAATTCACGAATAATGGATTGCACGCGTGAGCCTTTCATCCCGACGCACGCGCCCACCGGATCAACGTCTCGTTCATTGGAAACGACGGCGATTTTAGCGCGGTCACCAGGTTCGCGGACTGCGGCTTTAATGACTACAGTACCGTCATAAATTTCAGGCACTTCCATTTCAAATAACCGTTTGATCAATTCGGGATTGGTGCGCGAAACTTCAATTTGCGGGCCTTTGGCTTCGCGGTGAACGTCGTGAATGACACAGCGAATGCGCTCGCCCTGGGTGAAATTTTCGTTACGCGACTGCTGATTTTTCGGCATCACGGCTTCGAGTCCGGTGCCGATGTCCACAATCATCCGACCACCTTCAAAGCGTTTGACGAAGCCATTGATTAATTCGCCGACTTTGCCAATGTATTCTTCATAAACATTGTTGCGCTCCGCTTCGCGCACTTTCTGCAAAATAATTTGCTTGGCGGTTTGTGCGGCGATACGGCCTAAATCTTCCATCGGGCGCGGCATTTCGAGCATGTCACCGGGTTCGACGCCTTCGCCGACTTCCGCGAAAGCTTCTTCGACAGACATTTCCAGCGCCGGGTTCTCAATCTCTTCGACTACTGTTTTGATGGCGTAAAGGTCAATATTTCCAGACTCGGCATTGTACCGCGCCCGTAAATCTTCGCCGGTTTTAAATTGTTTGCGAGCCGCCGTCACGACCGCGTCTTCGATAGCGCTGAAAATGACCTGCGGGTCAATATTTTTCTCTTTGCTCAGCAACTCGATATTTTGTGCAATTGAAGTAGATGAATTCATTGTCAGTAGTCGGTGATGAGCGGCGGGCTGGCGGTCACTGGAAATTCAGCGATACCTGCTCTCCGCTTTTTATCATTACGGTTCAATTTCAACATTCGCCTTGATGATCTGGTTGAGAGGTAGCCGATGCCGAGTGCCTTTCTCGTCGTCCAGCAACGCTTCCGGTGCGTCGGTCTGCTCTAACCCTATCAAGGTGCCATGAAAATTACGCTGCCCGTTGAGCGGCGTAGCTAATTTAATATGCGCTGGCAAGCCAGCAAAGCGCTCATAATCAGCGGGCTTATATAGTCCGCGATCCAGACCCGGGGAGGAAACTTCCAGTACATATTGATACGGGATCAACTCTTCCACTTCCAGAATCAAACCAACCTGCTCGCTCACGGTTACACAATCTTCGTGATTGACACCATCTGGTTTATCAATATAAATCCTTAAGACTGCATTGGCACGTCCGCCAACTATTTCGGCGTGCACCAATTCTAATCCCTCGCGGGTCGTTACTCGTTCGATAATTTCCTGAATACTTGAATTTAAGCTCACTATCCTGACCACGGCTTAAGAATTATCAAATGAACTAACCGATAGCCCATATAGAAAAAGTGGGCGTTGTGCCCACTCCATTAAGCCGAACATCCTAACTGAGAGCAGGCGCGAAAGCAAGCAGGCAAAGCTTTTCATTACGCGTGACTTGCGAAAATCAGACCGGATTGCTAATTTTACGACATGCGAAAACTGACTTTAATTCTTCTCAGCATCGTTTTTACTTGCGGGCTATCGCTGGCAACCACAGCACAAAGTAAGGCAAAAGCAGTTGGTACAGCTCCGAATGGCAATGTAAAGCCGACCGGTTCTGCTTCTGCTTCAAAAGACCCGATTGGAGATGCCGACCGTTTACTTACACGCGGCGACGATCCGGTTAAAGATCGTCAGGCGTTAACCATGCTTGAGAGCGCCTTGCCGACAAACAGTAATAATTACGACTTCGTTTGGCGTGCGGCACGAGCTTTTTACTATGTTGGCGATTTCGGGGGAAAACCTGAGAAAATGAAGTACTTTGAAAAAGGAATTATTGTGGCTTTGCGTGCCGTAGCTCTGAAGCCTGATGCGGTCGAAGGTCATTTCTGGCTGGCGGCAAATTATGGGGGGAAAGCGGAACTGGTCGGATCGTTAAAAGCTCTTTCCACGGTGAAAAAAATCCGCAATGAAATGCTGATGGTGCTGAAACTGGATGCGAGTTATGAGATGGGAAATGCTTACCTTGCACTCGGCGAAATTGACCGCGAATTGCCGACTATTGCCGGAGGCGATAAGAAACGGGCGATTTCCTATTTTCAAGAAGGGATAAAAATCGCTCCCGACAATTTGGACACCAAAGTATCTTTGGCCAAAGCCTATACTGATGCCAAACGCCATGACGATGCGCGGCGCTTGCTGGAAGAGGTGATCAAGGCGCAGCCCACGACACGGATTCAGCGCGCCGCCCAGGACGAAGCAAAGCAATTGCTGAATAAATGAAAAATATGAAAGCTCTCCGGTTTGAAAACCAGCAATTAAATTTATCTGACATTGCCATTCCGCAACGTGACGGAGAAGCCCTGGTGCGGGTGACGACGGCGGGAATTTGTAACACTGACCTGGAAATCGTGCGCGGCTATGCAAATTTTAGCGGCACACTCGGACACGAATTCGTCGGCGTCGTCGCGGCGTCGCCTGATCCGGCGCAAATCGGCGCTCGTGTCGTCGGCGAAATCAACGCTGGTTGTGGCGGTTGCGAATTATGCCGGGCTGGTGACAGCCGTCATTGTGCGAATCGTTCAGTGCTGGGCATTGTCGGGCGCGATGGAGCATTTGCGGAATATCTGAGTTTGCCCGCCGTGAATTTGTTGCCAGTACCCGCTTCCGTCAGTGATCAGCAGGCAGTGTTTACCGAACCTTTGGCGGCAGCCTGCGAAATTCTTGCGCAAATTACCATTACCAAAAATCACCGTGTCGCTGTGATCGGCGATGGGAAACTGGGGCAGTTGATTGCGCGTGTTATTGCGACTACGGAGTGCGATTTAATTTTGATTGGTAAGCATGCGGATAAGCTCCAGCTTGCAATTGAGGCAGGAATTAAAACCATCGAACTACATAAATTGTCGGTTGATCCTGCAAAGCGCTTTGATTGTGTAGTTGAGGCCAGCGGTTCGGCATCGGGGTTACGGCTGGCTCTTGATTTAGTGAAGCCGCGCGGCACAATTGTGCTGAAATCAACTTTTCATGGCGCGGTGCAACTGGATACTTCGCGCATTGTCGTAGATGAAATTAGTGTGATCGGATCACGTTGCGGAAGATTTGATAAAGCGCTGGACTTGCTTACTTCTGGCAAAGTAAATGTTGAGCCTTTGATTGCGGCTGAATATTCGCTGACAGATGGAATTGCTGCACTGGAACACGCCGCACGAATCGGAACGCTGAAGGTGTTATTGAATTTTCAATGATAACTGGCGGCCTGCTCGCCAGACATTGCTCAGAATCAGGTGCTTGAAATGGAAACCAAAGTCACGTCTATCCCTATCCCTCACCTATGTGTAGTGACGGCTGCGGATATCGAATTCAATGCAATTATTCGACAACTTAAGGAATGTTCGTTTGCGCATTCTGAAGGGATAAGAATCTGTCAGGGGCGGGCGGACAGAAATCAAATTACCGTCCTGCAATCACAAATCGGCGCGGGAGGGTTCAGGAAAAAGCTGATTGCTCATTTGTACGAGACAAAATATGACGCGCTTTTGGTGATTGGTTTGGCGGGTGCCTTGTCACCTGAGCTAAAAACCGGCGACGTTATTTTTTACGACACTTGTTTCGTTTTCAGACCAGAATTTGTTACTACCGCTGAAGATGATCAAGCCCTGCAATCGGATGGCACAGCGGGTTGTAATTTTCAATTGGCTTCGTCATTGCGGCGGATGCTGGTTGAGGATGGCTGGAATTGTGTTTTTGGTGCGGGCCTGACATTGGATTTTATGGTGACGAAGGCGCAGGAAAAACTGGCGCTGGGCGAATCCTATGGCGCGGCAGCGGTGGATATGGAAAGTTACGACATCCTTGATATTTGTACACGGCTGAGCCTTCCAGCAGTCGTGCTGCGTGTAATTATTGACGAAGCGAATCAGACGACGCCGGATTTTAATCTGGCAATTATGGCTGATGGCAAAATGAACAATCTGAAATCCTGTCTGGCCATGCTGTTGCGTCCGATTGCCGCTGTTCGGTTTTTGCTTAGCCTGTGGAAAGCCATGAACGCCTTGCGAAAAGTTGCGAAGCTGACGCTGAGTACTGGACAGGGAATTGAACGAAGCTCTTCCGCCCTGGTTTTAGTACAGAAAATTTGTGCTTAAATAATTATGAAAGCTTTTATCACTGGCGCGACTGGCTTCATCGGTGGAAATTTAGTCCGCGCCCTGTTAGCTGATGGTCACGAAGTCCGCGCTCTGGTGCGCCCCAACAGTGATCGCCGCAACCTGGCTGGCTTGCCTGTCGAATTAGTCGAAGGTGAGCTTGATCAGCAAGCCCAACTCGCCGCGCAAATTTCCGGCTGCGAGGTAGTTTTTCACGTGGCCGCACATTATTCATTATGGGTCAAAGATCGTGCTGCAATTTATCGTGCGAATGTCAGCGGCACTGAAAATATTCTGGCGGCGGCAAAAATTGCCGGCGTCAAACGATTTGTTCACACCAGTTCAGTTGCCGCCATCGGCGTGCCGCCAGCAGGGAGTTTGGCGACGGAAGAAACGCTGACGACAGTTGATGCGTTAGTCAGCGATTACAAGAAATCAAAATTCCTGGCCGAGCAAGCTGCTCTCAAAGCCGCGCAAAATGGACTTGATGTCGTGATCGTCAATCCTTCGACTCCGATTGGAGCCTATGATGTAAAGCCGACTCCAACAGGTGAAATCGTCCTGCGATTTTTGCAGGATCGAATGCCGGCTTATGTGCATACTGGCTTGAATTTAATTGCTGTCGAAGACGTTGTACGCGGTCATCTTCTGGCCTGGCAAAAAGGACGAACAGGCGAGCGGTACATTCTTGGCAATCGCAATTTGACATTGAAAGAGATGTTGCAGATTCTTGCGTCAGTGACGGGCAAGCCCGCGCCGAAATTCGCCGTGCCACATATTCTTCCATTGGCTGTGGCAGTGATAGACGAAATGATTTTGGCGCGTTACTTTGCCAAGACGCCGCAGGTTTCGTATTATTCGGTTCAGATGTCGCGCCACGCAATGTATTACGATTCGTCAAAAGCCCAACGCGAATTGGGTTTACCCGCCAGCCCGATTGAAGGCGCGATTGAAAAAGCTGTTAACTGGTTCAAGGCGAACGGCTATGTCTGATAAAAGAGGAAAACTTTATCGGATAAATTTGCGTGGCATTTGAAATCTGGTTCAGGACTGAATTACAATCGGGCTTACATTTCACGCAACCAATTTTATTCAGGCATACATCTAAGCGGCGCGTTGGGACAATTCCGAACGAAAGTTGCGGCGCTAAAAAAAGTTTTGTTATTTCCACCACCGAAACGGAGGACACTTATGAAGATCAAACAAATTATTCCGGCTCTACTTCTGCTGGCCTTTTCAACCGTCAGTGCGCTGGCTCAGGTCGGACGCATGGAAGGCGAAGTCACGACTGTTGATGGCGCACCTCTTGCCGGTGCTGAGGTGCAAATTCATCGTAACGACATCAAATGGAGCAGCGGAATACTAAAAACCGATAAAAAAGGTAAATTTATTCACGCCGGAATTCAGTATGGCGGAACCTATACGATCATCGTGGGCGCGGATGGTTTTGCACCGGGTTACTCGACCGGACACAAGCCCGATCAGCCAATTCCCGCATACAAGCTTGCGCCTGGTGATGGCAAGCGTCTGACGATAGATGAGGTCAGAGCCAATCTGAAATCGGGTGGCGCTGCACCTGCGGCTGGCGGTGGCGCTCCGGCCAAGGTGGATAAAAAAGCCGAGGAAGAATTCAATAAAAAGAAAGCTGAAGTTGAGAATAAAAATAAAAAAATCGAAGGCGATAACAAAGCGATGAACGATTCTTTGACGGCGGGCAAGGCGCTGTTTAATAACAAAGATTACAGTGGCGCTTTGGTGGAGTTCGAGAAGGGAATTACGATTGACGCGGAACAAAACGTTTTTTGGTATTTCAAAGGCTTGTCACTTTACAATCGCGGAGTTGGCAAACTGAATGACAGTTTGAAAGACCCGGCGCAGCGTGACCCAGCTAAGGCGGATTTTACCGAAGCAGTCTCTGCCGCAACTAAATCAATTACCTTGTTAGATGCCTCGACGGCTGCCGATCCAGCCAAGGCGGCGGCAAATAAAGCTAATAAATCCGCTTATATCAAAGTCAGAGCTGATTCTTCCTCATTGCTGGGCAAGCGCTTTTCTGACAAGGAAATGGCTGAAGCTGCAAACAAAGACTATCTGGCAATGGCAGAGTTAGCGGACGATCCGATCCAGAAAAAGAAAAATATGTTCAATGGTGCAGAAACACTCCGTGATTCTGGTAATCCTGCTGCGTTAGCGGCGTATAAAGCCCTGATTGATCTTGATCCTAACTATGCAGAAGCTTATTACGGAATGGGACTCGCCTATTTTAGCGATGAAAAAACTTTTCAGGATGGCGCAAACTATCTTCAGTTTTTCATAGATAAAGCTCCTGCCGGCGATCCACGTGTGGCGGAGGCAAAAGGCGTCATTGAGCAAATGAAACTCAAACCCTCGAAAGACGCGATTAATGCGATGAAGAAAGATGCTGGTGGCGGCGGAAAAGCGACTACGGGTAAAAAGAAAAACTGACCGATTAGTTATTTAGAATAAGTTGAGCGGAGGTGAAGTGGGTTAAGCGCTTTACCTCCGTTTTGTTTTTAGAACAGATTTAAGGCATAATGAAAAATTCCAATTGCCACAGACGGTGTGGGTGCAGAGACTGGTGCTGGCAAATAAACCCCCAACTAAAGGAAAGATATGTGTCCCAACTTTAGACCTTTGCAACTTCCCCTGACGCTTGTTTTAATTTTATCGCTTGCTTCACTTGCCTTTGCCACAGATAAAAAACGCAAAGCCGAAGAAAATACTAAAGATAAAGCAAAGACCGCGCAAAAATCCGACCCCAAACAATTAGCCAAAGCTGCCAAAGAGAAAGACTCTAAAAATAAACAACAGCTTGCCAAAAATAAAAAATTCCAGGATGAGGACGAAAAAAACAAGCGTAATAAACGCTTAAGCAAGGCCGAGGTTAATGCTGCCAAACAACACGAAGAAAAATCCAAACAGCAAAAAGATAAGGTAGAAAAGGTAAAAGATAAAAAGGATAAAACCGCTAAACGCGAGTCTGAACGCGATAAAAAGAAGCAGGAATTGGCGGTGAAAAAAACATCAGCGACGAAAGACAAATTAGCTAAATCGTTTGTTAAGTCTGAGGTTAAGTCCGAAAATAAATCTGAGCGTAAGGCCAGTCCCGATAAACACGAAGCGAAAGTAAAAGTCGAAAAAGAAAGAAAGTCAGCGAATGAAATTGCAAAAGAGGCGAACGCGACAAAATTATTAGCAAAGGCGCAATTGAAGGCAACTTTTCCCGCCAAAACAAATTATCAAGCCAAAGCTTTGGCTGAAGAAAAAATCAAAGAATTACCCTCCGCTAAATTTACGCTGCGCCCAATTGCCAAAATTATTCCCAAAGTCGAGTTGAAGTTCAGTATTGCGAAAGCCTTAGCTGCCAATTCATTTGATCCGCCGCCACCCCGCGAAACCGGCCCGGACATTATTGAAGTCATCGAAGAGAATTCTCTGGAAGCCCGTAAATTGGACGAGTTATATCGTCAGGAAGTCAAGGCGCTACAGTTTTCCAACATTCCCAATGTTTCTAACAAAAGAATGGATTTGAAGAAAATGGATGCAGAGCGGATTTCCCAAATTCAGGAAGCCTTAGCACGGAAAGGCTATTATTTAGGGGCGACGACAGGGATTTATGATGACCAGACTCTTAGTGCGATGAGGAAATTTCAGGAAGACCACAAAATTGATGTTACCGGATATGCAACTGCACACACGCTTAAACTTTTAGGGCTGACTGATTGGGAAAGACATTATGAATAGGTGAGTAACCTAGCAAACTCTGGTTATCCAGAATTTACCAGCTTATCTAAGTGTCAGGGAATCGCGTAATAACCTTCTTTTGACCTGACGTTTAATTTTGGCAAGCCGCGTGGCGGATTCACTTTGACACTAATTTTACGCCACTTCCCATCGCGGTTTTCATTGGTTGGGATATAGCCAATGCTGTATTGATGCCTTAGTTCCAGCGCAATCCGTGTGGTTGCGTCTTCTAATTCAGCCGCCGAACGGGGAAAGAATGCTTTGCCACCTGTTGTTTGCGAAACTTCTTCCAGAATACCCTGCCCCTGCATATCAAGCGAACTGCCTGCGCCGCCGCCCATCTCAACAATTCCAATACTGTAAATCTGGACGTTAGCTTCCTTTAGTAATTTGCGCAATTCGCCGTAAGTGTAACGCGAAGAATTATCCTGTCCGTCAGAAATCAGAAGAATGGCCCGCTTATTGTGGCGACCTTGTTTGACTTTTTCGATCCCCAAAAACGCTGCATCGTAAAGCGCAGTTTGTCCTGTCGGATTAATTAAGGTGAGCTTGTTCGTCAGGGACTCACCATCAGTAAATTCGGCGATGAGGTTGGCGCGCTGGTTGAATCCCACGAGAAAAAAATCATCCTGATCGTGGCAAGTTTGAATGAAGGCCTTGAGCGCTTCGCGGGCACGCTCAAGCTTGCCTTTCATACTACCGGAAACATCAAAAATAATACCTACGCTAACCGGAACATCCTCGTCTTTGAAGAATTCGATGCCTTGTTTCACTTTATCCTCGAACACTTCAAAATGCTGGCGATCCAATCCCGTAACCAGACGATTATATGGATCAGTCACGGTTACGGACATCGTTACTACTTCAGTGGGTACTTTAACGATAGGCCCCTGCGACTGCTGTTTGGATTGCTGAAATTCTTCTTTCTTTTCAGCTTGTGGCACAGGTTTAGCCACAGGTTGTCGTTCTGGTGGTTTGGGGGCTGGTTTATCGGGTTGCTTTTGCTGAGCAAATATCCCTACTACACACAGCCAGAGTAAAACGCAAAATACGGAACGGGAAAAAACTGTCTTAAGCATGATCACCCCCGCAAAAATCGTATTGCCGACAGATTTAAGTTCGGCTATTTACCAATCAATTTAGAGCAAGGTCGGAGCAGAAAAATTTAAGCAACTGGCCGGGCAATACTAGCATAAATTCTGATTTATACCGCACGAATCTGAAAAGTAATGCAAAGTTATTCAGAGAGTAGTTGCATTTTTAACAATTTTCAGTTAGTTACTATGCCGCCCCACAGAAAATACACGCCCCTAAAAAAGGTCAACTCATTTTTCCCCTGCGTTATCAAAATACTAATCATCCTAATATGACCATCGAAGCAATTGAGAGAAGAGGCGAAAATCGTGTTCAGTTGGACATTCCGGCGAAAATCCGCTGGAAAGATTCGCTGGGCGGAATCATTGAACGTGATGCCCGATTATGGAACCTGAGCGGCGGCGGCGCTTATGTGCTGACCGACGATTTATTGATTATAGATCAACCGATTGAATTGATTGTAATTTTGGAAAGTAACGATCCGTACAAAGGCGTGGCGACTTATTTTCGCGGAAAAGTCGTCAGAACGGAAACTGTGCATCACTCCGAAGGCAACACCGGAGCCGCGATTGCTTTTGAGCGCAACAAACTGGCGATGCCCAAATTAAGCAATTAGGCTAAAGAGGAAACTCACAGGTTTGATTTTGCCAGCTATTTTCTTAAACCGCAGGTTGCCACTTCGGCAGATTTCCCTCTGCCAGTTGCTTCACCTGTCCCAGCGGGTCCGAAATTAAAATTTTGCCGCCATCATCATAAACCAGCAAATTCTTTTCGTGATTCCATTCCTGCGCCAGATTCGCGGTCATTTCTAACGCGAGTTGCAATTGCGCTCCACCCCAGGTGTCCACCAGATACATTTTCCCCGCACATAAACCGCCCTCAGAACAGGATTGCGCCGGAACAAAGACTACGTGATGACCATCGGGTGACCAGGTGGCTTCAATAATGCGGCGTCCACCATCGGACATCGCGGCAGGCTCAAAATCACTAATGGAACTGAGGTCTGTAATCTGGTGGCGGTTGCCGGTTTCGATGTCGGAAATAAAAAGCTGAATATCTTTTTCATTCGCTTCCGCAAACAACACAAAACGACCATCGGGCGAAACTGACAACTCACCTGCATTTCTAACAATGGTGGATTGGGCCGGAGCCAGGGCGTGATATTCGTCCACGCTGAGTTCACGGGTTTCAGGCGTCGTTACTGACAGCGCATAAACCCTTGATACGGAACTCATGACATCGCTGCTATCAATTGTCTGGAAGAGCAGCGTTTTATTATCATTTCCCAACTCTACCCGATCAATGGAAATTCCTTCTGGTAATTGTACTGCGCCCAGCGTTTCGACTTTTTGCTCCTGCAAAACATAGGCATAAACATTCAGGCCAATATTGAAATAAATCCTCTTCCCATCTTTAGCCCAGATTTGATTGGCCACACTAGATTCTTCCGGGGCCGGGACAATTTGCCGATTTTCCGTGCCATCTTCTTTCATCAACCACAACGCTCCCTCTTTGAGATAAGAGATTTGCTGTTTTGGCTTCGTGAGCGAAGGATCAGGCGATGGAGAGGGGCTGCCTGGTTGCGCCCAAAGACGCATACCTGTCCACAGGCAGATCGCGCTCAGGAAAAATATTATGGTAGTAGTAGCTTTTATTTTATTTTTTATCTTCATCATTTTCAGACTCCGCTCAGCCACCTGGTTCAGACCTTCTAACAGGGAAGAGAAATCTGATTCATCAATAGGCTTTCGGGTTGCTCGCAATCAACTAATGATTCTGGCTGAGCCGAAGTGAAAATTCAAGTTATGTTTTTGTCACATTTGCGCTAGACTATGTTTCTGCTGAATGCAAAAATAAAAACTTACTCGTTTACATACGAGAACGCCACAAAGGATTGAGAACTATGATGAGAAAAATGGTCATTTTTATTTATGGAAGCCTGTTGGCAACTTTCCTGCTTTGGACTGTCGGCTGTGCTGGCTCCTCACAAACTGTCGCTGCCAGGGATCAGGCGGCGACGGTTGCGCTGACGCAGAGCGATTTGTCCAGCCCCGCACCCGTCACTCAGGACGATAACGTGCCGCGTATTAAAGCTGAGGAGGCAATCAAGGCGAGGCAGGCAAAGGAGGCGGTGATAATTGATACTCGTGATGAATCGAGTTTCGTCACGATGCACATCAAAGGCGCTTTGAATATCCCGTATAAGGATTTCCAGGACGGGAAAAACCCGAAGCTGCCCAAAGATAAAAAGCTGATTTTTTATTGTACCTGACCAAGCGAACATACAAGCGCCGGTTCGGCTGCTATTTTGATGAAAGCTGGTTATACAAATGTGAGCGCGTTGTTAGGTGGGCTGAATGCCTGGAAAGATGCAGGCGGAGAAGTTGAAGAGCAAAAGCCAAAGTAAGCCTCAGAAAAATATCTGATAAAAAAATCAAAGCCTTGAAGAGTTGTGTAACTCCTCAAGGCTTTGATTTTGGAATTTGGTGCCGAGGGCGGGAATCGAACCCGCACGGAGACAAGCTCCAACGGATTTTCTTACCACTTCGACTTTCGCCGCCTGACAGTTGCCAGTTTGTGGTCTGGACTATACCTTCACCTTTTACCGTTTATGCAGCAGTCAGGTGGGAGCCGTCTAGTCTCTACACTTTTTTGGAGCTGTTACTCCAAACTTAGCTCGGTGTTGCCAGATAAAAGGGTTCACCGAATTTGACTCCATTCACACGGGAGATTTCGCTCCCGGTGCTCAAATTAATAAGTCCGTTGCGTCTACCAATTCCGCCACCCCGGCAGAACCGCTGGAAGTGTAAAGCTTACGGTTTTAGGTTGCAAGCGTCATTATGAAAATTCTCTCTGTTTTTGGCACACGTCCCGAAGCGATCAAGCTGGCTCCGGTCATTGCAGAACTAAATAAACATCAGGAAAAACTTACTTCCGTAGTTTGTGTCACCGCCCAGCACCGCGAAATGCTGGATCAGGTTTTGACACTTTTTGCACTGCAGCCCGATTACGATTTGGACATTATGCAACCACAGCAAACGTTGGCGATGATTACCGCGCACGCGTTGACGAAGCTTGATGAAGTCCTGCAAAGAGAAAAACCGGACTGGGTTTTGGTGCAGGGCGATACGACTACCGCAATGGTTGCCGCGCTCGCTGCCTTTTATCACAAAATCAAAGTCGGTCACGTCGAAGCGGGCTTACGCTCCTTCGACAAATACCAGCCCTTTCCTGAAGAAATTAATCGCAAGATTGCCACGAGCATTAGCGATTTACATTTTGCGCCCACGGAAGTTTCCCAACAAAATCTCCTGCGCGAAGGTGTGAACGAAGCGCAGATTATTGTCACCGGCAATACTGTGATTGACGCTTTGTTGCAGGTTGCCGAAAAACCTTATGCCTGGGAAACGTCACCGCTCGCCGCCATTCCACGCGACAAAAAAATTATTTTAGTCACCGCTCATCGCCGCGAAAATCATGGTGCGCCATTGCATAATATTTGTGCAGCCCTGCGCGAAATCGCGGAGCGTCGCCCTGATGTTCACATCGTCTATCCCGTTCACCTCAACCCGAACGTGCAAACGGTCGTGCATGAATTGCTGGGGAAAATTACGAACATCACGCTGCTGGAGCCGCTGGAATATTTACCCCTCGTGCAATTGCTGAAGCAGTCATATTTGGTTATCACTGATTCCGGCGGCATTCAGGAAGAAGCGCCAGGGCTGGGCAAACCCGTGCTGGTCTTGCGCGAAGTCACCGAGCGACCCGAAGGCGTCACGGCAGGCACAGTAAAACTCGTCAGCACAGACAAAGAAAAAATCGTGCAGGAAACAATGATTTTGTTGGAGAACAAAGCTGCCTACGAAAAAATGTCGCAAGCCGTAAATCCTTATGGTGACGGTAAAGCGAGCGAGAGAATTGTCCAGCATCTGCTCGCTACAGCATAAACTTTTAGTTGGTGGAAACCTGCCTTGCCCGCGTGTATCACATTGATCGCAGCTACGAAAAAATTGAAGAAAAATTGTGTGCGGTTGGTGCAGAGATTGTGAGCGTTAAAGGCTGAAGGGTGATCTCAAGGCTGGATATTCATGAGACTTTGGCTATGCAATCGAACCACGTATTGTAGTGTTAGAACTAACCACAACGCCCATTGGTTGCTCTCCGATGCAATGGGCGTTAGGTGTCCGCTCACTTTCCAAACATAGAAAGTAGATGCCAATCGTTGCGTACCAAAGCATAAAGCCACAAGATAACTAAAGATAAAAACAAGCTTCGCCAAGACCAACGTCCAATCCGAGGAGGTTTGAATTTTTGGCGGTTTTTATTTTCGGCAAGCAATGAGTACTGACGATAATCCAGAACCCCTTCTAATTCGATAAGCCGACGCTCAAAAGAAATCTGCCGGCTAAGATATATTTCTGACTGAATCCAACATGAAGCCGTAACAATGAGACCTATGACAACTACAAAAACCATATCAATACCTCTCGCTGCCTTTTCCTCTCCGAAAAATATTCGAATCAAACCTGCTTCTA
Source organism: Blastocatellia bacterium (assembly GCA_043719385.1). Classification (GTDB taxonomy): domain Bacteria; phylum Acidobacteriota; class Blastocatellia; order RBC074; family RBC074; genus JAFDVL01. The sequence goes on from JAYSTY010000381.1 coordinate 35,101, forward strand.
TTGCCGAGAACAGTGTAAGCACCGCGAGAATATGCGTGTTGTAATGCCTGATATTATCACTCAAATCTTTGTACTCATCCCGAGCCCGTTGGAGAATCTCACTTGACTGATCCAAAGATTTTTCTGGCAACTCTACACTCGCCGATGAGGGGAGTACCTGCTCGCCTAGAGAATCTGGCTTTACGTCCGCATTCTGTAAGCTTTCTGTTATCACATCTGGCAATGAGCGAGAGGCTTCTTTTTTTGTTTTCGTTGAGACATTAACTTTAGTCACCTAGGTTTGCCCCTAATATGTAATTTTATGACCGAAAAGTTGTAAAACTTCATGACTCTTAGCCAATATAATCTAATCTGTGAAAAGCTAAGCTTCACAAATCAACTGATTCTTAGTTGCTATACAGGATCAAACCAGTACGGGGCTATGAGATTTTGCTGAAGTCACATCTTAGCAGTTTTTTGATTTCCTTCAATGGGAAAAATGGGTTTCGAGTTTCATTAATAGTTTCGAGTTTCGGGTTTTGGGTTTCGAGGAAAACTAATGACTTGGTTTCTCGAAACACGAAACTCGAAACTGAATCGCGGCTGTGCCGCCTGATGTGGGGAATGGCTCCGCCTTTCCCTCTACGATGCGACTCTTTTGGGCTACGCCCGTTAATCAACCTGATGCCACTTAATTTTATCAAGGTCAACCTGCAACGGCTCATCATCAATTTCGCGCTTCCTCCAAATCCGCGTACTTGACCAGCGATAGTCATTCATCTCTTCTACAAATTGAAGTTTGAATGTCAGTCAATCCTGTAAAGCGCGGAGCGTGTGGAGTGCGATGGCTTCGCAGGTGATGCGTTTGAGTTCACCTTTTTGAAAAACGGGGAGGCGATGGTTAGCTACGGCTGTGATGTAGAGGGCTTGGGTGTCTCTGGAGATGGTGAACATTGGGGGAAATGTGGGCGTAGCCCGAAGAAGTATCAGAGCTTTAGGGAATGACTGCCCAACCGCACAGAAGTTCCATCTTCTGTTTTAGGCTATCTGATCCAAATCACGCGCTATAAAAATTTCAAGTTTTGCTTGCCTAACTGAATTATTATTTTTTTGCCAGCACCACGGGCGACATCTCCAGGCCGCGAACTCTGCCGAAAAATTCTCGCACTAAAATATATTGCTCCGCCGGAATCGTAATGGTTTTGATTTCCAGGTTGCGCGTGAAAATCAGGTAGCCGTCTTTGACTTCATAGCTTGTCTGAAACTTGCCAAAGGGCAACTCAAATTTAGCGGCTTCGGGCATTTCATCTACTTCAAAACCAATGGGCAACTCGACGCGAATGGTTTCGGAAAATGCCTGAGACTCAAGCACTACAGGGTGTTTGCGTTTTGGCTCAGTCAAATCAAGGCGGATTCGCTGGGAGACGAAGGCGGGTTTGAAAACCAGTAATTTGCCGCGCATGGATTGCGCAAATTCATTCGCCGAAAATTCAACGTCCAAATTAAATTTGCCTTCAACCGGGCTGTCTGTCGGTTCGATTTTGGCAAACTTCGCTCCGGTGACGCCGCGTGTGATCCAGCTTTCGATCATTTTAGAATATTCAGGACGAGCCAGAGCGCGAAACATGCGACGTTCGTTGACGGCGGATTGTCCGATGGAGCGTTCATTGAATTTGGCGGTCATTGCACCTTCCGGCGTGAGCGTAATTTCGGTCTGACGGACAAGTTTATTTATCTCTGGCGCGGTCACCGGCATGCGTATCAAACTGCCCTCGCTGCCGGCGGCAATCAAGGCCCAGCTTCCTTGTTCGTGATCCGGCAAATCGCCGACGGGAGTGTCATCATCCGTTGCATCGAAAATCATCAAACGCCCTAATTTCGGGTGGGTGATGATGGTTGGCGCTTTGGTTTCATCGCTGACTTTGATCGCAATAATGCAATGATTAAATTGTCCAGGTGAAGGCAATTCTTCGCGGACAAAATTGGGGTCGCCGGAATAAATGCT
>JAYSTY010000382.1:0-6115 GCA_043719385.1 Blastocatellia bacterium
TCCATCGCCGGCCCCAGCGAAATCGTAGTCATTGCCGATGACACGGCGCGACCTGATTTTATTGCCGCTGATTTACTTTCACAGGCGGAGCATTCCGAAGATGCCGCCGCAATTTTAGTTACGAACAGCGAAGCCCTCGCGGTCAACGTCAAAGCTGAAATTGTTAGGCAAATGGTTACGCTGCCACGTCGTGAAATCATCGAAAAATCTCTCGCAGATTTTGGCGCGCTAATTGTCGTTGAATCGCTGGAAGCCGCATGTTCACTGGTCAATCGCCTCGCACCGGAACACGTCGAAGTGATGACCGCAGACAGTGAGGCGACCGCAGAAAAAATTCTTCACGCCGGAGCAATTTTTATTGGCGATTATTCTGCCGAATCCGTGGGAGATTATTTTGCCGGGACAAATCATGTATTGCCGACTGGTGGGACGGCGCGATTTTCATCCGCGCTCGGCGTCTACGATTTCCTCAAACGCACGAGCATTATTCGTTATACAAAAGCAGAATTGCAGCGCACGGCAAAGAGTATTGATTTGATTGCGCAGGCAGAAGGGCTTCAGGCACACGCCAGGGCTGCGACCATTCGAATCAAGAGTTCCTAGCGTCGCCAACGGCGACCGACAAAATAGCCTATGGCGCAGGCGGTCTGGGGTGGGGAAGCTAATCCTGATCGTATTATTTGCCCGGTTCTTTGGAGCTGCCATCGGCTAAGTCGCATAAGCGGCGGAACCCTGACATCATCGTCAACCAGGCCCACTCACCACCTGTTTCGACGATCTTATGTTTGATCAGGGAACGATCAACCAGTTTCTTTTGTTTAAGCAGGAATACGATGTCGTCCAGGTCTTTTTGTCGCCCCGCATTAAATTTGAGAATGACTAACCATTCCGGCCTCACAATCCGCAAACCATTTGGCAAGCTGATGGACTCTTGCAAGGCCTTACGGTATAGCTCGTGATAGCCATCGCTGCGGACAATCCAGTCAATCTGGACATTATTTTTGCCAACTTTCAGGATGTAACTACTACCCCCAAAAGTTAACGGGTGCTTCGGCGTCAGCGAGATGTCGTTGGAGGCAATAATATCCACATCTTTTGTCATTCGGGGGCTGCCATAAAAATGCATGGCCAGCCCACCAGCAACCGCCCACTCTATCTCTTCCTGGGTGGCCAGCTTGCCTGCCTTCCTTGCCGCTTTCACACCAGTCTCGCTGGAAATCATGGGACTGGCTGCGTCGTGTTCCAGCATCCGCTCGACTAATTGCTTATATTCGTTTTCGCTCATTACTATTCACAGGTCACGTTGTAGAATTGCAAGGTCACGCACTCCCATGCAATAGATATTCATCGTTACTAAGTAAGCTGAACCAGTCTTCCATACAAGAAGCACCTATGGCGAGTGATGACGTTTTCAATTTTGCATCTCACAAAAAATATTCCCTTTGCTGTTCCTTATGGAGTTAATCCCTCAGCTTAGGCGGTTGGAACGCTCCTTGATAATACTTTCTGAAAGCGGTTCGCCTTTCACTATTTTGAGAAATAAGACAGCCGCTCAGCGACAGATTCATCCTGCGTGGTATAGAGGGAAATTTGTCGCCCTAATAAATGTTGGGTCACATTTTTTGTTTATGTGCATTCATATAGGCACGCAACAACGCATTGATTTGGGTTTGATACCCTTGTCCTTGTTGCCGGAACCATTCCAGCACATCCTGATCCAGTCGCAGCGTTAATTGCGATTTGCGCGGCACTGTCTGCAACCCACGTCGCACGATGGCACGCGCAAATTGGTCAGGCGTTAATTCTGGACTGTCTGAAAAGTCAATCTCGCTGTCTTTCATCGTTTTCAGCCGCGACCAATCAGTTTGCGATTTCCTGGAAATAATATTCTTCTTCATATTTGGATGCTTTGCGGGCGGAGATCAAGCGGATTGTTTCATCTGTTTCAGTGTGGACAACCAGAAATACAATGCCATTGAGTAAACCAAGTGTAGTGAAACGAGTCTCGCCATAATCAAAACGGTCGTCCACCAGTAAAACCGTGATCCCGTCGAACAAAGGCGGCAAATCAGCAAAATCAATGCTGTGTTTGGAAAGATTTATTTGGCGTTTACTTTCATCCCACTCGAATTTCATAAGCCATATTGTAGTTACACAATGCAACTACGTCAATGTGTCAATTTTCAAAGACCGAACGTGACCAAACGGCGACGGTCAGCCACGCGCTTTGCGCGTCGGCTGCAGCGCCCTCATAGCATTTCTCAATCAGTAGTTCTTTGTTGAGGCTCGAAAGACCCGCACGGTCAACCCCGCGATGGGTACAAGATACAACAGATAAACGAAGTGATACCAGGTCGGGTAGTTGTCCCACACGCTCAAACCGCTCCAAAGGTGAATCGGCAGGTGAATAGGCGCGGAAATCACAACGAGTACGCTGCCAAGCCACCACGCCGCACGTGAACTCTTTGCCACCATCGCCGAAACCGCGCCTGCCGTCATCGTGCAGACGACACCGACTGCGAGCCTTGAGAACAACATCAGAAGAGTATAAGACTTGGTTGGCTCCGCACGCGCGTAATCAGACCAAGCGGTACGCAGAAAGAGGAAGCCAGCCCCGCCGACCGCGATCCAAGCTACAAAGCCAACGACCATACCAACAAGAAGCCAATTCCAACGAATAATAACGGATGACTTCATAATATTCATAGTAGAGGACTGGCCGCTTAACTACTCTTTCACCCGGCTCGGCCTGTTGATTTGGCAGTAACCGCAACACCTGTGGGCAGCGTCTCGGTGCAATGAGTGTTGGGCCGGTTTCATCGTCAGCAGACTGTTGCGCGAGAGTGTTTTTGACTCAGTTCCCACTTTGTGGCTTCGGCGCTGGCAAGTCCGTAAATTGTGCATTGACGATACGCCAGCGGCCCTCTCGCTTCACCCACACTCCTGTGTATAACAACTTACTAACAAACGGGGTTACCTCGTCACGCCGAGTTGAGACACTGATGGCATTCACGATCACGACATTTCCATAAATGCGAACCTTGGCTTGCTCAAGGGTACGCGTCGTGGCGGCCATCCGCTTTCGCGTCGCTTCATCGCGATTTCTGATATTGGGGATTTGTGTTTCCTTGGTGCCAAATTCTCCGCGCGTTCTACTAGCAAGGATATAGTCATCCGCTTCGATACGATCTACAGTGTTAGCATCAGTCTTATTGTAGGCCTCAAACCATTCCTTCTCCAGTTTTAAGATTTCCTGCTCAATGCTGTTTTGTCCTTTTGGCTTCGTCTTTTGGCTGAAGCTGGGTGAAGGTATGGCAGCGACGACGCCTACCGCCAACAAGATAAGAGAAAAGAATGTGTTTTTCATCTGTGTACTCCTTTGGGTCAGATACTACTGTTTTGAGTTTGCCTCGGAATTGAGGCCTGATAATCCGTTTACCCCCTTGTATTAACCACACCCTCGTTGGCGCGGCTACGGTTGAACAGATGTTCGATAACGATCTGTAAAAGAACCTATGTTGTTATTTGACTTCAACCTTAGGAGAACCGTGACCAGCAACTCGCTTCCAGTTCCCGTTGACTTTCGCATAAACACGCGTAAATCGGCCTTCAAGAATACGCTCTTTCCCGTCCGCCGTTTTGTCAACTCTCTTAAAACTTCCCGTGCGAAGACCTTTGTTTGCACATCACTCTCTACCTCCTTGCCCATCGTGCCGGCTTGCCGCGCAGCACTTCGTCGTGTCAGTTCTTCCTTCTTCAATAATCTTGGGGGATTGCCTAGCGTATAAAAACCGTCTGGATCAGTTAATTTATTCAGCGTAGCTGTATCGTTTTTCTCAATGGCAATTTCGATCTTTTGATCGAGTGCCTGTAATTCCTTCTCAATGTTTGACTGTGCGTAGATTCCTGGTGTGAGCACGAACAGAACAGCCAGTGCCAAAAGTATCTGTTTCATGGGGAACTCCTTTGAAATGATTTTGTTGATTTGTTATGCCGATAAAACTCGGCGCGAAAGAATGCCGCAGCAAAAGTACAACTTGCTCCCTGTATTCTCGTTTTTTTCTATCACCACGTAAGTTACTAGCTCGCTTACCTTACACGTGGTTACCGAACATGTAATTCTACGACTGAAAAGTCGTAAAACATCACGGCTTTTCGTCAATTTAATCTGACCTGTAATCAGCGAATGCTTTACAAATCAACAAATCTTAAGGTAGTAGGCGACAGGCTCAGAATGTTATACGACTGTTGCATAACACACGGGGATTTTATCACTTTTTTCATCAATGACAATGGCGGCGAAATTTCCTGCGCATCATCGTTTTGCCATCATTCACAATCTTTACTATAGTGGCGAGGGAGAGAATTCCAAACCACTATGGCTGTAGATAAAATTAAACCTAACGTCCGCGCTATCAAAGCCTACACGCTTGATCCGATTGAGACGCCGATCAAAATTAATCAGAACGAAAATCCGTTCGGGATGCCTGCCGCGATTAAGGACGAAGTTTTGCTGCGTGCTTCCGTGCTGGACTGGGCGCGTTATCCTGATTTTGTTCCGACGCGGTTATTAAGAAAATTAGCTGAATACACCGGCTGGCGTGAAGACGGCGTAATGGCGGGCAACGGCTCCAATGAAATGATTCAGTCGGTCGTGAACGCCATCGTCGAAGCCGGGACAAAAGTCGTCCTGCCGGAGCCAACCTTTTCCGTCTACAGTCAGGTCATCAAAGTCATTAACGGAGAGATTATTTCCGTCCCGCTCAATGATGATTTTTCGTTTAATATTCCGCGCCTCGCCAGCCGCGTCGCTTCACTGAAACCTGCGCTGACAATTATTTGCTCTCCGAATAATCCAACGGGGAGTCTTATCAGCAATCGTGACCTGCAAACGATTCTGCGCAACTCCGAAGGTATTGTTGTCGTAGATCAGGCGTACCTTGAAATTGGCGGCGAAGATTTTGTGCCATTGCTCAATGAATTCAAAAATCTGGTGATTCTCAGAACCTTTTCCAAAGCAATGGCGATGGGAGGCTTGCGCGTTGGGTATTGTCTGGCTGCGCCGGAATTAATCCGCGAATTCATGAAGTGTAAGATGCCGTACAGCCTGAATTTCTTTTCGATGCTGACGGCGGAAGTGGCGCTGGAAAATACTGAAATTTTGGCTCCGTTAATTCAGAAAATTCAATCTGAGCGCGACCGGTTATTCAATGAATTGCAATTGATTCAAGGACTCCGACCTGTGCCTTCGGCGGCGAATTTCTTCATCGTTAGAACGAAAATTCCTCCGGCTGAATTGGTTGCCGCGTTGGTCGAATTTGGATTATTAATTCGTGATGTGAGCAGCGCTCCGATGTTGAGTGATTATGTGCGGATTAGCGTTGGGACTCCAAGCGAAAACGATCAGTTGATTTCTGCACTCAAACAGATTTTCAAGATGTGATAAATTAAGACCAATGAAACGAACTTCAGAAATCATTCGCACCACCAAAGAAACCGACATACGTGTCGCGCTGAACCTTGATGGCTCCGGCGTGAGCAAGATCAATTCCGGCATTCCATTTCTCGATCACATGCTGGATTTATTTGCGCGTCACGGTTTGTTTGATTTAGAAGTCACCTGCAATGGTGATACGCAAATTGACGATCATCATTCGGTCGAAGACATTGCTATTTGTTTAGGGCAGGCGTTCCTGCAAGCGCTTGGAGATAAGCAGGGAATTGTGCGCTACGGTCACGCTTATGTGCCGATGGATGAGACGCTGGCGCGTGCGGTCGTTGATCTTTCGGGGCGATATTTTTTAGTCTACAACGTCGAAAATACGCGACCGCAAGTCGGAACATTTTCCGTCGAACTCGCCGAACATTTCTGGCATTCGTTTGCGGAGCATTGCAAATGCAATCTGCACATTGAGCTTTTATACGGACGCAATCAGCATCACATTATCGAAGCAGTTTTCAAAGCGACAACACGCGCTCTGTCACAGGCGGTCAGATTGGATGAGCGTATTCAGGGAGTGATGTCTACCAAGGGGAAACTGTGAAAATCAAATTGCAAAAGGCAAATATCAAAAATAAAGTGCCGCCCCTTTTTTATTTTTGATATTTGCCTTTT
>JAYSTY010000383.1:0-14866 GCA_043719385.1 Blastocatellia bacterium
TTTTGTTGCTACAGTTGCGACTGGCTTAGGCTCAGGTGGAGTGGGTGGATTAGTACGAATATACGGATAAATAATTGCTGCAACAATGAGCAATAAACAAAGCTTCCCCAAAGTTTTCACGTCTTTTTGCCCTCCTTCAATACTTTCACCAACCGCACCGGATTTATTTTTCCCCGGTGGTAACATGTGCGTCATTTCTTCATCTTCACTCAGTAGATACCCAGATTCTCTCCGCTCACGTTTCATTCTCACGCTGCAAATATCGTTTGCGCCATTCGTCTATCCGCAGAACGTTGGATCGCGGTGTGTCTGCTACGCCGCGATTTGTTCGTTTTGTGTTTGTGTTTGCGTTTCGCCTTCTTCAATGATTTTCGACAAGTTAATCTCTACTCCACTTTGAGCCATTGATTTAATCGTTGTTAACCCAAACAGAAGTAATTTTCTTGCTACCCAAGCTTTAGTTTCACCATAACTGGCGGCTAAATCTTCAAGCTCTTTAATCGTTGTCAGAGAAGCTCTTACACCAACATTTTCTTTTAATTCGTTCTCTGGCTTTTTTGGTCTAGCCATAAAAGAAGTTTAGCAAAAAGTTAACGGGTTGAGTTTTAATTAACTTCCTGCTTGCTATTTCATTTTCGTTAACGTTATAGTTTGTCTGCTATGACAAATAAATCAGGCAAACTTGAGATTAAGCAAAGAGGCGGAAGACCCAGCAAAAACGATTCTGAAAAGATGGTTTCGCTTGGAATTCGCGTTATGCCGCACGTAAAGGCTAAATTCCAAGCCTTGCCGCGCGAGGCAAGAGCCGAGACGCTTGCTGACATCCGACAGCAAATAGAAACTACCGTAAAAGATCATTTTGTAAAGGTTTATGAGCTTGCGTAATATTTTCCATTTACGTTAACAAAAACCTTGACAAGTAATTTTCGTTAACATAAACTGTCTCCGTACTCAAACAAACGGAGGCAATATGCAAATCAACCAAACGGTACTCGACACAGTGGCAAACGAAGCAATCAGCAAATGCGGTGGCAACAAACGGTGGGCGAACGCGGTGCGGCGTGCGGCAGAGGAATTGGTGACGAATCCCTACCTGCATCACGACGGCCACGCGTTGTTGATTTTGTCTACGTCAGGCGAGTTTTACGAAGCGAATGGCGTGTGCCAGTGCAAGGCGTTTGCGGCGAAGCAACCCTGCTGGCATCGCGCGGCGCAACGTTTGGTTGAGTTGGCAATGGCACATTAACCAGCCCCACAAAGAAGGAGATTTTATGTTTACTGGAATCATGTATAGCGACGGAAGCAGCCGCATTCTCAATATAGATCAGATAACCCGTATTGAGCCTTGTAATAACAACTATAACATGTACCTCTCAGACGGCAGCACCTGCGAATTGACCCCGGAATCATACGCCATGCTGGAACCTCTGCTGAAGGTTGTGTATTTCAAAAAAGACGTGACCTATACAATCGTCAAAGCCGATGACGTAAGTGAAGCGGCTGGTTGAACTGGCAATGGCATCGTGAGTTTGTGCGCTGGGGCATCGTGGCAGATCCCGGCGCATCTGGGCGGCGAGCGAAAGCATTCCCCGCGCCGCCCGCCCCGTGCCTTCAGCGTTGGTGTGAGGGAAGGAACAAGGCCTGCACCAACGCTGGCAAGCCAGTCGCAGTGATACGTTTGTAGACTGCCTCACTGCGACTGGCATTTTTGATCTTTGAATTATGGGCAGGTCAGATGGCTTCTCGCACGGCGCGAACAAGTTGTTTGATTGGGGTTCTATTGTGTTAGGACAACCTGCCCACCCTAAAAACCAAAACGCCTGACCGTTAGAAGCGATCAGGCGTCGGAAGCGGAACGAGTCCGCGGTGTATCTGAACAAACAGATAGAAACTACACCGCTGCTGCCGAAAAAGCAATCGCTCCGCCCCACATCCAACAAAAGGAGCATCATGAATCTATTGAAATTCAAGAAACGGACAGTAGTGAGTTGTGAACGTTGTGGACAAGAATTAACCGACCCGGAATCCATCGCCAGAGGGACTGGGCCGGAATGCGCCATGACGCAGGCGGCGCAGTTCTCCGCGATTTCGGCACTAACCGAAGCCGTCACCACAGGCGGCTATTTCGACATGGTGGCCAGCCGCTCTCTGATCGAAAAGGCCATCTGCGAAACGAAACTCGCCGCCGCAAAGACTGAATTCAATCCCGCCGCGATCATCAAATTCACGAAACATCTGAAACGCATCAACGGCATCCTCGTGAGCCGTGAATTGCAACGTACCGAGCGACAAGCCGAAAGGCAGGTGGCGTGATGGCAGGCGAAGCATTTGTCTCGGAAATTCGCTACGCTACTTTGGCTGACGCTTATCTTTTTACTGTGAAGATTTACAAAGTCGGGAAGCGGTTCAAATTGATCTATGGAGACATGCGCCCGAACTCGGACAGCTCCTACAATCGAATCAATCAGACGAAATGGTTTGAGACACAGGGGGCGGCGGATGAATTTATTCGGCTCTTCAATCAGGGGGCGAAATGATAAAGCTACAAATAAAAACCGAGGATGATTCTAACTTTGAAGTCGAGATCATCGAATTGCTTGATGATTTTTTTGCGATCACGAAAAGCCCGAATGGCGAGTATTCGCTGACCCATCTCCGCACCACTTTTCGCGTGACTGCTTATCCTCTATCGCTGGCAGCGCTGCGCGATTTACATGAACGCCTCGCGCACCTGGATTGGAATTTTGACGCGATCAATCCCAAGCCTGCCTGTTTCCCGATGGCAATCAAAATCACGCGCAAGCTTTTGAATGAAGTTGATGGGGAGGAACTATGACAGCACGTACCATCGAAACCATTTTAGGATTCCTGACAATCCTCGCGGCGCTCGTGCTGCTGCGCTGGTTGTTTATTATTTATGTTTGAATTATTCACCTATTTATTGTGCGTGATGTTGTGCCGGTGGTATTTGCACGAGCCGTGCGAAATGCCACCGGCGCAAATCCACGAGGCGAACATTAATCCCGCCGTGGACGAATGGAACGCACGTGAATTCGTGGAAGAAAGTGAGAGTTTTTATGAATGAAGCCTTAATTATCGCCCCGACCGAAGCCCTTGAGCCGATGCCATCGGCCTATATTTCGCCGGTCATATCGCTCGAACGGGCGCTGGCCAATCACGCCATGCTCAAACAGTACGTGTCGCAGATGCTGACCGAAGGCCACGACTTTGGCGTGATTCCTGGCACTGGTTCCAAGCCTTCGCTACTGAAACCGGGCGCGGAGAAACTCACCACGATCTTTGGTTTGACCAAGCGGTTTGCCATTGTGCAAGCCACCGAAGACTGGGACGGCAGCCAGCACAATGGCGAGCCATTTTTTTATTACATTTATCGTTGCTCGCTGTGGAAAGGCGACCTCCTGATTGCCGAGTCGGATGGAAGCTGCAACAGCTTCGAGAGCAAGTATCGGTATCGCAAAGCCGACCGGCTTTGCCCCGACTGCGCCCAGCCGAGCATCATTCGCGGCAAGGAAGAATGGGGCGGCGGCTGGCTGTGCTACAAAAACAAAGGCGGCTGCGGCGCAAAATTTGGCATCAACGATCCGGCGATCACCGCGCAGCAAGTTGGACGCGTAGTGAATCCCGACATCGCGGATCAAATCAACACGATCCAGAAGATGGGGCAGAAACGCGCCCTGATCGGCACGACGTTGCTGGCGGTGAACGCTTCGGAATTTTTCACCCAGGACATTGAGGATTTCAATCACGAGCCTCCCACTGGCACGGACGGCGGACGCCCAGCACAGCAGCAATCCAGCAGCGGCCACACGCCCGATCCACAGCCGCGCAACGTCACGCCAATGACGTCCATCGCAAAGAGCGTGGCGGAATTAGCGACACCCAAGCAGCTCTCAATGATTCGCGCGATGGCGCACGAATTGGAGCTTGACCCCGACGCCGAGACTGCTTTATTTGCGAAGCAGCAAATCTGCGTGGGTGAACTTTCACGTAAAGGCGCATCCAGCTTCATTGACCACTTGAAAGGGATCATCGCTGGAACAAGCGATCAGCTAACTATGAAGCGCCGCGCTGGGAGCGTCCATCAACCAATGACGCCGATCCGTCCGGTCGAGGAAGCGCCAACGCTCGCGACTACGAAGCCCGTGGGCGTTCCAAACCTGCCAGCCGAAATGGGACTCGCAGAATTCAAAACGGCGCTTGAGATCGTCAAGCCGAAGCTGCCGGGCTGGCGCTTCCGCGAGGTCGTGCAGGAATTTGTTATGGTGGAAGACTACCAGCCGGACGATGAACTGGATGCTATTGAGCGGGATCGCGGGCCGATGATTCAGAAGCTTAATGACGAGTCCCGGTTCTTTATTGAGAAAGAACAGCGGGCCGCCGAACGCAAAACGTCCACCACCTTTTGGAAGCGAGTGGGCGAATTACAAGTCGGACGCGAGTTTGGGGTCACGCTGATTAATAAATGGACGAAGGACAAGCAAACCGACTGGACGGCAGCGCAAGCCGAACTGGAGCGCAGCGCCGCTGACCAGATGGCAGCTTAGGTTTATGGGGCAACCTGTCTGGCGATCCGCACGTGCGGGGCATCGTCAACACCGGGAAATGTGAACAGGTTGCCCAACCATTGATCGAAAAAGCACAAACCAGCCCCTGAGACTACTTTTATGAAAACCGAACGATTGAGTTGCAAGCTGACTGATACCGAAATCCGCGAACGTGGCGAGCAGTTAGCCGACCTGCGCAAACAAATCGCCGAAGTCGAAGCCACGAAGAAGAACACTGCGGAAAACTTCAAATCGCAGATCATCACTTTGGTCACGCGAGCCGACGACGTGACCGAGGAAATTAATACAAAATCCGAAGTCCGGGACGTTGAAGTGACTGAAGAGAAAGACTACGACAAAAAACAGGCGTACACGATCCGTCTGGACACGGGCGAATCTGTTCGTACACGAGCGTTAACACCACAAGAATTGCAACGACCGCTGTTGCTTGATTTTGACTCGCAGCGCCCGAAGAAGGGCAAGGCAAAGCTTGAGCAAACTGCTTAGGTTTATCGGGAGATCGTCTAATGGCGCGTGAAAGTAGATTGGCTGTCGAAGCTGGAACGAAAAATCACGCTGCATTCTCGGACGCGGGATCGTAAAGACGACACTTTGAATAGTGCAATGTCGGTTCGATTCCGACCTCCTGACCATTCATCGAAGGGAATTTATGAAATTTGCCGCGAAAACTACTGTTGCGCCGGAAAAGACACGGTTGGAAATTGAAAAGACCTTGAAGCGCTACGGCGCCGATGCTTTTGGTTATGCGACCGAAGGCATTCAGTCTCTTATTCAATTCAAAATTCAGAAGTGGCAGATCAAGTTTATCTTAAAACTTCCCTCTCGCTCTCAATTCCGCAACCAATCGCAATACGAACAAATTGAGCGCCAACGCTGGCGTGCGCTCTTACTCGTCGTTAAAGCTAAGCTGGAATGCGTTGATGCAGGAATCACCACTATCGAACAAGAATTTCTGCCATTCATTGTATGCAGCGATGGCACGACCGTTGGTGACCGTTTGTTGCCGCAATTGGAGCAAGTGGCTTTGTACGGCAAGCCGCTCTTAATGCTTCCACCAGCGGGGAGAGCGTGACGGGCACTGATGCCGGACGACTGGGAACAAGAATTTTTATAAATGGGAGCAATGAATATGAAATCACTTTGGGAAATTAGCGCAGACATGCAATCGCTGGATGAGTTGCTGTTTGAACTCGACGGCGAAATTACTGACGAGCTTGTAGAGTCAGCCATTGATGCCTGGTTGCAAGAGAATGAGGCACATCTTGCCGAAAAGTTGGATGGCTACTGTGCGGTGATTGATGAACGCGAAGCACTGGCTGACTTGCGCGTGCGAGAAGGGAAGCGACTGGTTGGGCTGGCGAATACGGACTTGCGCAAGACAGGGAAATTGCGGCAGCGGCTGAAAGTATTTTTCGATTCTCGCGGCATCACGAAATTCGAGACGACGCGCCACAAATTCACGGTCGCAAAAAATGGCGGGCCGCAACCGATCACGATTACACCGGAATGGATTGCAGCACCAGCCAACGCACCCGAACAGTTCCATAAAATCATAATCGAACTCGACAAAGACGCCATCCGCACGGCGCTGGAAGCGAGTCAGGAACCGATTGAGGGCTGCGAGTTTGCGGAACGCGGAACGCATTTGCGAATCAGGTGAAATGTATGGCTTCTTTATTGACCCCGGAAGAATTAGCCGCCCAGTACAAAATTTCAGTGAAGCGAATTTATGCGCTTGTGCAGCAAAAGAAATTGCGCGCGGTGCGCTTGCCCGGCAGCCGTTTGCTGCGCTTCGATTTAGGCAATTTGACGGTCGCAGAACCGACCACGGCAACATCATCTTCGGTGTTGCGCTTTACCAAGCCGAAGAAAGTTGCGTAGACTGCCGCCGCCTGCAAAAGCGGCTGCTGGAGGAATCCCAATGGCAGTCTACAAACGCAAGAAGAAACTAAAGTCTGGCAAGCGCCAAACCTATTACTTTTTCAAGTTTGACTTTAAGGGTCGGCATTACCAGGGCGTCGGTGAAAAAAACACTTACGCCGCGACAAAGAAAGCTGACCGCGACGCAGTAAAAAAAGCTGAACGCGGCCTGGCAAATAAAGCTCCCACGATGGATGAATTTCTCACGAAAACTTATTGGCCATACGCGACTTTGCAGAAAGCCGATGCCAAACGTGAGCATGAAGTGGTCGCGGATTTTCTCACTCGCTATCCGAACTGGCGAATAGATGAGTTCAAAGCAACCCACATCCGCGAATTCCTCACGCATCGCGGCACTGTGCCAGTCCAGACAGGGAAGGTTCGATCAAAGGGAACGCTCAACCGCGAGCACTCAATTATTTCTTCCGTGTTCAGCCTGGCTGTCACGGAAGAAATTTTAACTGAGAATCCCTGCGGTCGCATCAAGCGTCATAAAAAACCGCCGTCACGTCTGATGTACTGGACGGAAGCGGAGGAAGCGAAGGTGATGCCTTTTCTCACTAACGAGCGCGGTCATCTGCGTTCCCTGGTGATCGTCGCGATTAATACCGGACTGCGCCGCGAAGAATTTCTGTCGCTCAAAATTTCGCACTGTGATTTTGAGAATGGAATTCTGCATGTGTACGCCGTCAAAACCGGAACGTGGCGATATGTCGCGATGGAGCCGGAAGTGCATGCGGAGTTGAAAAAACTCTGCGTCAACAAACAACCCGAAGATTTTGTCTTCATTAATCCAAAAACAGGCGACCGTTTTTACGATCCTAAAAAGGGAATTAAAAAAGCGGCTGCATTGGCGGGAATCAAGTGCATTGACTGGCACGGGCTGCGACACACTCGCGGCACGCGCTTAGCCTTGCGCGGGATGAACGCGTTTCAGATTGCGGCGGAGTTGGGACACAGTGATATTCGAACTTCGCAGCAGTACGTCCATCTCGCAGAAGCCGCGCAACGAGCGGCGGACGCGAGGAAGCTCTTTGATGCTCCGGCGAAAGTTTTTGACGGGAGATCGTTGGAAAATCGTTGGAATGAAGAAAGCGGGCTAATGAAGCCCGCCGCTAAGTGATTGAATTAATTGGTGGACCTGAGGAGGGTCGAACTCCTGACCTCTGCATTGCGAACGCAGCGCTCTGCCAAACTGAGCTACAGGCCCAAACTTGCGGGGCAATCTTAGCCTGCGCCCGCAAACTCTGTCAAGTTGCGCCTTCGCCAAATTGACAGTCGCGCAAGCGGCATAGTAACTTGCGAGGCTTGACCGAAGAAATTATTAACAATCCGGCTCCTGCGCTCAACCACTCCGCCCGCCTGAAACCGCGCGGCGCGTTTCGCACTTATCTCGAATTCGTGATCGCGTGGATGATTTTTAAAGGCAGCGGGATATTGCCGCGCCGCTTCGCATTGGCGGCGGGGATGGCGGTTGGCTCGCTGGCTCGTTTGGCAGTCCCGCGTTTGCGTCGTCACGCCGCAGTCAATTTGCAATTAGCTTTTCCCGAACTCGACGCGCAGGCCAGAGAAAAAATTGAGCGCGGCGTGTTTCGCAATTTAGGGCGACTGCTGGGCGAAACGACACAATTTCCCAAACTTAACCGCGACAACATCGCATCGGTAGTCGTTTACGAAGGCCTCGAAAATTACCTCAACGCCAAAGCCCGGGGACGCGGCGTGATCTTGCTGACAGGGCATCTTGGCGCGTGGGAATTGTCGGTTTTTGCGCATTCGATTTATGGACATCCGATGTCGTTTTTGGCGCGGCGTGTGGACAATCCCCTTGTCGAAAAATTAGCCGAAGACAATCGCACGCGTTTCGGCAATCGTAGCATTGATAAAAAAGGATCGTTGCGCGAAGTCCTGAAAACTTTAAAGTCCGGTGGCGTCGTCGGCATCCTCGCCGATTTGAATGCGACACGCGAAGAAGGCGTCTTTGTTGACTTTTTTGGCGTTCCGGCTTGTACCACAGCAGGCGTGGCAACGCTGGCAATGCGGACAGGCGCAGCCGTTTTACCTGGTTACATCATCTGGGACGACGCAGCGAAAATTCATCGTCTGTGCTTTGAACCAGCGCTGGAAACGATCAATACAGGCAACCAAAAAGAAGACGTGATAACGAACACGGCGCGTTATACAAAAGTTCTGGAAAACGTGATTCGTCGCTACCCCGATCAATGGTTGTGGATTCATCGCCGGTGGCGGACAAGACCGGCAGGCGAGCAGGAGATTTACTAACATGAAGCCCCTGAAAATCGGCATCACAGGCGTGCGCGGCATCGTCGGCGAAACTCTGACGCCGGAACTCATCGTCGAATTTGCCCAGGCCTTCGGGACGTATCTTGATGCAGGGCGAATTGTAGTTGGTCGTGACACGCGACCTTCAGGCTTGATGGTGCTCTCAGCAGTGCAGGCCGGATTGCTGGCGGCGGGTTGCGAAGTAATTGATTTAGGAATTTGCCCGACTCCCAGCCTGCAATTGGCCGTCAAACATTTTGACGCGCAGGGTGGAATTTCGATTACGGCTGGTCACAATCCCGCCAACTGGAACGCGTTGAAATTTGTGCGCCGCGATGGTTTGTATTTGAACGCTACGCAGGCGGAAGAGCTACTCGACATTTATCATCAGGGCGAATTTGAAAAAGCGCAGTGGAGCGGAATTCACACCAAAGTTGCCAGCCGCGATGCACTGGAAAATCACCTTTCCATTTTGCAAAAAACTTTTGCGGTCGAGGCCATTCAAGCCAGAAAATTAACCGTCGCCATTGATTGTTGTAACGGAGCCTGTGCGTTGCTGAGTCCGCGCTGGCTGGAAATTTTGGGTTGTACCATGCTGGCAATCAACGATGATATTACGCTACCCTTCCCGCACAACCCGGAACCCAAACGCGAAACAATGGCGCAGCTTCGTGCCGTCGTGAAAGCAGGCAAAGCAGACATCGGATTCGCGCACGATGCCAATGGCGAGCGCTTGGGAATTGTGACAGAAACTGGCGAAGTTTTGTCCGAAGAAATGACGCTGGCGATAGCCACCGAAATCAGGCTCAGCCAAAACCCTGGCGTCGTAGTCACGCATCTTTCGACCAGTTCAGTCATTGAAAAAATCGCGCAGCGTTACAACTCAACGGTGATCCGCACGCCGGTTGGGCAGGCGTATATTTCCGAAGCGATGCTGGAACACAACGCCGTGATTGGCGGCGAAGGCAACGGCGCAGTCGTGATCCCCGCAGTTCAATACACCAATGACAGCGCGGCGGCAATTGGCTTAATTCTTGCGCACATGGCAAAAACCGGTCAGCAAATTTCAGAAATTGCCGCCGCAATTCCAACCTCAGTGATGCTCAAACGCTACGTTCCGGTTGAGCCGCAATTGTTATTTTCAAAACTTAACGACGTGCGAAAAGAAGTCGAGGACGCAGGCGCTGAGAACATTGATTTCAGCGATGGCATCAAGCTTTCATGGGCTGATGGCTGGGTGCATATTCGCGCCTCAAACACGGAATCCATGCTGCGGATCATTGCCGAATCTGACGATCCTGAACGCGCCAGAGATTTACTGGATTGGGCGCTTGATCGTGTAAAGAAAGGTTAAGTGAATACCAATCCTCAAAATAGCAATTAAAAGAATGATTACAAAATTAATCTTTGTTTTGTTTTTAGTGCCATCTCTATCGCTGGGGCAAACGCCATCACTACCAGAGGAAACAGCATTTCAACGTGCTGAACTTGTTCTGAGGGTGCAACTGTTAAAGCAATATGGATGTGATAAATATTGTTCAGTTAAAGTGAAAATTTTGAAGGTACTAAAAAACAAGCATAACGCGCCGTTAGGTAAAACGCAGATTATTTATTACAGAAGTTGGCAGGAAGGCCTGCCACGAAACCGCTGCACTATCTTTTTAGAGAGATACAATTTGCAGAAAAAAGAGGGATGGAAATTAATAAATACCTCGGTCAAAAATGCTATAAAATAGTAGCCTGAAAAAAGGTAAAAATAATTTTGGAATAAATCGCATGCTAATCAGTAACTGTGTCATCACTATCAAACAAACGATTCTGGCACGCGGCGGACGCGCCACGGCTCTCGCGCATCAGGGAGACGCAACTGCGCTCCGATTAATTAAAGCGGATGCCGAACAACAACGGACGATTGCTGTCGTGCGCAAAACGCTGACCCGGCACAAAATTAACTTCACCGAATTTTCAGCGCACAATTTTTCCGCCGCCGAAAAACGTAAAATCAAGGCCGCAGATTTGGTCATCTCCATTGGTGGCGATGGCACGGCGCTGGGGACTTCGCATTACATCACCAATGGCATGATGCTCGGTGTGAATTCGGCCCCCGGTGACAGCATTGGACATTTCTGTCATACCTATCGCCAAAACTTCGCGGCGAAATTTGCGGATATTTTGCAGGGGCGCTGGCAACCCACAGCCCTGGCACGGCTGGCAATTACGCTGGATGACAAAGCCCTTCCCGAACTGGCGCTGAATGATGTTTTGATTGCGCAGGATTGTCCCGCCGCGACGACGCGTTACATTATTCAGACGGGCGCGAGCAGCGAAGAGCAACGCAGTTCCGGCATCTGGATTT
This sequence comes from Blastocatellia bacterium, assembly GCA_043719385.1. Classification (GTDB taxonomy): domain Bacteria; phylum Acidobacteriota; class Blastocatellia; order RBC074; family RBC074; genus JAFDVL01. Next base: position 11,143 of record JAYSTY010000383.1, read on the forward strand.
CGACTCCGGCTGGCTCAACGGCGGGCATCAAATCTGCGGGTGGAAAAGTCATGCCGCTCAACTCAAAACGGCTGCAATACTTGGTGCGTGAGCTTTATCGTGAGCCGCAGCGCACTTACACCCTGACACGCGGGTTTATTGCGGCAAACGAAGAAATCATCGTCGCCTCGAAAATGCAGAAAGCCCATCTCTATGTGGACGGCGCACGCACGATTTACGATTTTCCGTTTGGGACACGCGCAAAATTCAAAATTGCTGAGGCAGACCTGAAAATTTTCATCAGCCACGAAAAATAATTTTCACCGTTATTGCCACTCGCAAGCCCAAGCCGATTAAAGCCTGGCTCTTGACCGCCCCTCAGCGCATGTTAAACTGCATGCGTCGGCAGCAAAATCCTCGCAATTAAGAGTTGGCTACAACTAATTTTGCAATCATTCTTTGACTCCGTTCTGTGCTACAAATCTGGCCTGGAGATATTATGTCATCATCTTTTCCCCCCTTTACTCAGGTTGCCTGTTTTCAATCTCGCTTCCTGTCGCTCGTTTTTTTACTACTCATTCCGGCGGTTTTTACGCTCCCGGCAAATGCTTACGAAGCGGGTTATTATGGGTTTCAAACGCCCAGCCAGTTGCCCACCAACCCCATCAGTCTGGTGTTGCGAGCATCACAAATTGAGGTGCCAGCAAACACAACCTTTTCACTGCATTTGCTGAAAGGAGCACAGGTCGTTGCCACCAGCCGCACTGTGTTTACTGCCGCCTATAAAAACCTCTCCATTTTTACCGGCGTCGCCGTTGCCACCTTTCGCCCAACTGGTTCCACTGATTCACCGGGCGAAAATTTCCCCGGCGCAACCTTGTATACCGGAACTGCCGATCTGAATGATGTCGCTGCCAATCCGCAAAATTACAGCTTTTTTTATGAGTTGTCGGAGGGCTACCTCGCTCCCAAAGATAAAATCCTGGCGACCGCAAATGCCAACTTTTCTTTCGTAGACCTCAAGTTAAATTCCATTGCCGCCGCGTCCCGGCAAAGCGATCAGAAACCTGGTTCAGTCCTTTTTTATCATCGCTATCTTTCCAGCCTGACCAGCCTCAACGGCAACAACACGACCATCAGCATCACGAACACCTCGCCCGTTGACAGCGCCAGAGTGCGGATGTTTTTCATCAATATCGCCGATTGCTCGTCCTTTGAACAGGGAGTTTGCCTGGCGTCCGGGCAGACACTTAGTTTTTCGATGAGGGATTTTGACCCGCTCAGTACCGGCTATTGCATGGCTTTCGCCTGTGATGCAGAGGGCCGCCCAGCCCAGTTCAACTGGTTGATTGGCAATGCGCAAATCAGACAAACCAGCCCGGCCAACAATCAATTTTACGACGCCAGCCTGAGCGCCATCGCCCTTGCCAAACGCAGCACCGGCTCAGTTGCGGTCAGCAATAACAAAGCGGAAATGGCTTTTGACGATGTAACATATGATCGGTTGCCGGGACAACTGGCGGCGGACAATGTGCCGAGCCAGGCTGGCGCAGGCAGCAACGCAAACGCGACAATGCTGATGCTTTATCGTCCAATCCCGGATTTGAGTGGCGGGAGTATTAATCCGCGCGTAGATTTTATGGCGTATAACAATGCAGTGAGTACGGCTGTCGGGAGCCAGGTCATTGGCTGTTATGGAGAATTGCGCTTGTCATCCCTGCGTTTCAACCCACAATTGAATACGCTGATTTCACTTGGGAAAACAGGCTGGATAAAGATTTCCGCGAATGATAATGGGCCGTTGCTGGGCGCACAATTTAACAGCGGCTCGTACACCAGCGGAACAACCTTACGCGCTCTGACCTATGCGAGCGATTACCGCATCAGTGTGCCGATAAAAGTTCCCGGCTGTTAGTACACGAAAAATTAAGTTTTCAGGTGTCCAATCAACTTCAGTTTGTTGTGCCTTTCGAGCACTGTGTCTCTGGTGCGAAGCTGCAACAAACTGAAGTTTGTTGGACATTTTATTCGTACTCGAAAATTTAATTTACAGCCTAATTAGTCTCCCGGAAATGCTGTGGCCCATATTTACGCAGACTCAGATTCGCGGCAACATAAGTTCGTGCTTCCGTAAGAGACTTAAATTGTCCCGCCGCCACTGCCTGCACCAAAACATTGCCAATCACTGTCGCTTCAACAGGGCCAGCTAAAACAGGCTTTCCCGTCGCGTTCGCTGTCGCTTGATTCAAATAATTATTCAACGAACCGCCGCCGACAATTTGTACGCCGTTGATTTTTTTTCCGGTAAGCTTTTCAATCGTCTCAATAACAGAAGCGTAACGCAGCGCAAGCGAATCAAGAATAATTTTGGCAATGACTGCGGGTTCATCACTGCTCTGCTGTCCGGCTTCAACCAGCATTTCCTTGATGGCGGCGAGCATGCTTGGAGGATTAAAAAGCCGCGCATCATCAGGGAAAAATGTTACTGATGAATTTGAAAGTGACGCGACTTCGCTCAGCAAAATATCATAATCCACTGCTAAGCCCTGCGCCTGCCATTCCTTGCGGCACGATTCCAGTAACCACAATCCCATCACATTTTTCAGGAAACGAATTGTCCCGAACGCGCCGCCTTCATTGGTGAAATTGTGCTGTGCCGTTTCTTCATTGATGAGGGGCGCAGCAAGCTCGACGCCAACCAGTGACCACGTACCCGAAGAAATGTACGCCCAATTTTCCTGGAGCGGCGCGCCTGCGACTGCGCTGCCTGTGTCGTGTGTAGCCGGAGCAATCACTTTCACATTTTGCAAATTCAATTCTTCAGCAAGTTCGGGTCTCAGAAATCCAACTTCGTCTCCGGCTGAAATAATTTCCGTGAATAAATGTTGCGGCAAGTTGAGCGCAGCAATAATTTTTTCATCCCATGAACGACTTTCCGCATTCACCATCTGCATCGTCGTCGCGTTCGTATATTCTGTGACAGCTTTTCCCGTCAGGAAAAAATTTATCAGGTCAGGTATCAGCAAAAGCCTGTCAGCATTGGTCGCAACGCCTTCGTGCGCGTGGGCGCAAAGTTGCGAACTGGTGTTCAGTGTCAAAAATTGAATGCCCGTTCTGGCATAAATTTCCTCACGCGGCATGTTTGAAAAAAGTTTCTCGAAAATATTTGCCGTTCGTTCATCGCGGTAACAAATCGGGTCTTCAATCAAATTTCCCTGCACGTCAAGCAAGCCGTAATCAACTGCCCAACTGTCTACACCGAGGCTGTGAACAGGGCGTCCGAGCACTTCTGCACGTTTTGCAGCAGCGGCTAATCCCACTTTAATTTCTGAAAAAATATGCGCGAAGTCCCAGCGCAAATGTCCGTCCAATTGACGCGGTGGATATTGAAAGCGACGAATTTGTTCGAGCAAAAATTCGCCTTCTGCTAAGCCCGCAAGAAAGACGCGACCGCTGCCTGCGCCCAGGTCAACCGCAATAAAAAGTGAATTGTTCATAACAATAAAAATGGAGTGCAAAATGTAAAAAATACATCCTGCACTCCAACATTAGCAAGCTTTCATCGCGTGTTGCGATTAAAAGCTGAGCTTCATCGCCGCTTGAATCTGACGCCCTGTGGCGCCGAATAACAAGCTGGAAATTACGCCTGCGCTGGCAGTACCGATAGTGGTTCCCGGCGCTGCGAATTGCGCGTGATTGAAAGCATTGAAAAATTCCACTTTGAACTGATGCTCAAAGCGTTCAC